>NZ_JBUZVP010000003.1:0-362207 GCF_055409485.1 Pseudomonas sp. A125 | reverse complement strand
TTGTTTTTCAAATCGCTCTAAAACCTTTTCCCACATAGTCTCGTCGTCCTGACTGAATCGGTTGGGGGATTTTAAACCAAGACCTTGAAAGGGGTGGCTGTAAGAGCGGAACCAATACAAGCCATCACTCAAATAACGGATATGCCCCCAACCCCAACCCCAACCCCTCAAGCTCACCAGCGATATGTCACCGAACTGACCAACTGCCGCTCATCGCCATACCGGCAAATCGCGAACTCGCAGTAGGTGTAGCGTTTGTTGGTGACGTTGTTGGCGTTGAGCGCGACCTCCCAATGCGGGTCGATCTCGTAGCTGGCGCGGGCGTCATACAGTGTGTAGGCGGGCATCGCTGACGGAATCCCGGAGGCTTGGGTCGTGCCCTTGTAACGCGCCCCGCCACCGATGCGCAGCTGCGGCACGCCCAGTTCTGCCAGGCGGTAATCGGCCCAGAGTGCCGCCTGGTGATAGGGCGTGTCTTCGCTACGCTGGCCGACTTCGCTGGCGATGTTGCTTTTGGTGATGCGCGCGTCGATGTAGGCGTACGAGCTGATCAGGCTGAGGTTGGGGGTGACTTCGGTCTTGGCCTCCAGCTCCAGGCCACGGGAACGCACCTCGCCGGTTTGCACCGAGTATGTTTGGGTGAGGTCGGTGGGGTCCTGGGTCAGCACGTTTTTCTGCACCAACTGGTACACGGCGGCACTCAGCAAGGTGGCGCTGCCTTCGGGCTGGTAGCGGATGCCGATTTCGTATTGCTTGCCTTCGGTGGGCACAAACGCCTGCCCGGCCTTGCCCACGCCTGCAACCGGGAAGAACGATTCGCTGTAGCTCAGGTACGGCGCCAGGCCGTTGTCAGCCTTGTACACCAGCCCCGCGCGCCAGGTGGTGGACTCGTCGCTCTGGCTGGTTTTGGCTGAGTTACGGAACAGTTCGGTGTCCTGGTCGGCCCAGTCGTGGCGGCCGCCCAACACGGCAATCCAGTGTTCGTCGAATTTGATCTGGTCCTGGAAGTACACGCCTTTTTGCAAGGTGTCGATCTGCGAGCCACGGTCGGTATTCGGTGCGCGGTTGACCACCACCGGCTGGTTGTTGATGTAGTTCGCCAGGTTCAGCGACGGCGCATTGCCCCGGAAGTTGTGGGAGTCGTAGCTGGTGTCATAGCCGTCGAAGCCCAGCAGGAAGGTGTGCTGCCAATCGCCGAACTGCCATTTGCTTTCGATGTTGGTATCGCTGGCCAAACCACGGGAGCGTTCGACGCGGTCGCTGTATTGGCGACGCAGAATCCCGGTGTTTTGCGCCGTCGTGATGAAGGCGGGCGTGGCGTTCACTTGCAGGTAGCGCCAGGTCACCTGCGACTGGTAATAGCGCAGCTTGTTGCTGATGCGGGTGTGCTCGTCGAAACGGTGCTCGAACTCATAACCCAGCGCCGACATCTCGCCGTTCATTTCGTCGTAGTTCGGGTCGCCGATAAAGTCATGGCGGCCGATCTGGAACTTGCCGTCACCGACGCCCTTGACCAACTGATAGGGCAGGGGCGCGGAGAAACCGGTCTCGGTCTTTTGGTAGAACGACAGCAGGGTCAGCGAAGTGTCGTCATCCGGGCGCCAGGTCAGGGCGGGGGCGACGTAGACCTTGTCGTTGTCGATGTGGTCGGCGCTGGTGTCGCTCTTGCGGTCCAGCAGGGTCAGGCGGTAGCTCAGGGTCTCGCTGTCGCCCAGCGGGCCGGTGAAATCGGCGGACAATTGCTTGCGCTCGTTCTGCCCGGCCTGCACGTTCACCTCGTGATACGGCGTCTGGCTCGGACGCTTGCTCACGGTATTGATCAGCCCGCCCGGCGACAGTTGGCCGTAGAGCACCGAGGCCGCGCCACGAATCACTTCGGCGCGCTCCAGGCCGTAGGGTTCCTGTACGCCGTCGTAGGAATTGTTTTGCAGGCGCAGGCCGTCGCGCAGGGAGCCGCCGGTGGCCGACTCGACGTCGAAACCACGGATGCGGAAGCGGTCCGAGGTGCGGTTGAAACTGGTGGGCTGGCTGGTGAAGCCGGGCGTCAGGTCAAGGGTTTGGGACAGGGTTTCCGATTGGCGATCGCGAATCTCGTCACTGGTGACTACCGACAGTGATTGCGGGGTTTCGATGATCGGCGTGTCGGTCTTGGTGGCGCTCAGGTTGCGGGTGGCTACATAGCCTTTGACGTGTTCGGTGGAGGCTTCTTCAGTTAGCCCGGTAACGGCAGTGGGCGCCAGTTCCAGTGCGCCGGTAGCGTTGCTGACCGGCGTTAGCACAAACCCGTTGCCACCTTGCACCGCCTGGAACCCACTGCCCTGGAGCAGCCGGGCAAAACCCTGGTTGACCGCGAACTCACCTCGCAACCCCGCGGTGCTCAGGCCGGCAACGCTGCGCGCATCAAACAGCAACGCCACGCGCGCCTGCTGGGCGAACAGGTTCAGGGCCGGGCCCAGCGCACCGGGGGCAATGGCGTAGCGCTGCACCTCGCTCTGCGCCGCCACCGGCATGCTGAAGCCTGGGCCGAGCAGCGAGAACGTGGCCAGGTTGATCGCCAGGGCAAGGGGCACGAAAGAACGCTTGGGGTGGCGCGAAACGTTGAAGTCCGGTGGCATGGAAGAGGTTCCTGTGATGAGGTGCTTTCTTCCTTGACGGGGCGATTGCAAAAAGCGGAACCCGGCGCGTGGATTTATTTTTCGCGCTCGATCTTCAACCACAGCGGGCTGAACGAGCGCACCCGCACCGGGAACGCGTCGCTGATCAATTGCAGCGCACGCCTGGGCTCATCCAGCGGCAGCACGGCCGACACCCGCAAGTCGGCCAGTTGCTCGCGGTCGAATTGCAGGTGGCCGCCGTACTGGCGGGCGAGTTCATCGAGCACTTCCGGCAGTGGCCGGTCCTGTACCACCAACTGGTGGTATTGCCAGGCGTCGTTGGTTGCCCGGGTGTCGACACGGCCCAGCCGCGTGACCGCTTGCGGGGTGATACGCGCCTGTTCACCGGCACTGACATCGACAGCCGGATGCTGGCCGGCATCCTGGGCCGCGACCTTCGATTCGAGCATGGTCAGCAGCGTGCCGGCCCCTTCACGCTTGACCGTGAAGCGGGTACCAAGGGCACGCATTTGCCCGTCTTCGGTCACCACGATAAATGGCCGCGTGGCGTCGTGGGCCACTTGCACGAGGATTTCCCCGCGCAGCAGTTTCACCTGGCGTTGTTGCGGGTTGAAGGACAGGTCCACCGCGCTGTTGCCGCTGAGGGTCAACTGCGAGCCGTCGTCCAGGTCGATGCGTTGCCATTGGGCCGGCGCGGTGCGCTGGTCTGCCAGCAAATAACTCGCAGGGTAACTGCGCAGCAACAATGCCAGGGGCAGGGCCAGCATCAGGCCCAGCACGACCCTGCCGGCCGGGGCGCGCCGGCGTTTTACCAGCGCCGCATCCAGTGCGGCATGCACCGGCGCATGTTGCGGGCGCAGCGCCTGCAAGCGGCCGACGAAACCTTGCAGGCGTTCTATCGCGGCGCCATGTTGCGGGTCCTGGGCCTTCCACTGCTCGAACTGCTGGCGCTCGCGCTCGCTGAGGTTGCCGTCATGCAGGCGCATCACCCAACTGGCGGCTTGCTCGTCAAGGCTCTGTGGGGCGTCGAGCATGGGCTTAAACATCCAGCGCGTGGTGGCAGTGCACCAGGGCGTTCATCAGGTGTTTGCGCACCATGCGCTCGGAAATCCCCAGGCGGCTGGCGATTTCAGCCTGGCGCAGCCCTTCCAGGAAGTGCATCAGGAACGCCTGCCGGGCATTCAGCCCCAGGCCATCGAGCACGAACGCAATTTGCTCCAGGGCTTCGAGGGTCAGCAGGATCTGTTCCGGCGATTGCTGGCAGCTTTCCAGCATATCGATGGTCAATGCCAGTTCCCGCAGGTAGGCGTCCTCGATCTGGCGGCGGCGGGCGCGGTCGATGATCAGGTGGCGCGCCGTGGTCGTGAGGAACGCCCGGGGCTCGCGCATGCCGCCCAGGGCATCGCGGGACGCGAGGATGCGTACGAAGGTGTCATGGGACAGGTCGGCCGCGTTTTGCGGGCAACCGAGCTTTTTGCGCAGCCAGCCGAACAACCAGCCATGGTGCTCGGCGTAGAGCATATGGACGGCCTGGTTCAAGGGAAGGTCGCTGGCGGACATGGCGGGAGTGTCTGCGGATAAGAATTATTCGCAAGATTAGCGGTGTGCATGGAACGAAAGCAAGCGTGGGCCGGGAAGCGCTCTATATTTATGCGGCCTGTGCTGATAAACAGAGCAGGTGAATCCATAAGTAGATACCCGGTGTAATCAATCATGAAGCGCCATTTCGAAGACCTGCAGCTGGGCAGCATCGAGCTGTTCTGCCTGGCCGCCGAGGCCAGCAGCTTTACCGCCGCCGCCCAGGTGGCCGGGGTGACCCCGGCGGCGGTGAGCCGCAGCATCTCGCGGCTGGAGGAGCGCCTGGGTTCCCGGCTGTTTGTGCGAACCACCCGCAGCATCCGCCTGACCGATGGCGGCCGGACCTTTTTCGAGCAATGCCGCCAGGCCCTGACGCAACTGGTGGAAGCCCAGCAGGAAATGATGGGCGCGCAATCGGTGCCGTCCGGGCTGTTGCGCATCAGTATCCCGACCACCTATGGCCATCACCGTATCCTGCCGCTGCTGCCGAAGTTTCGTGCGCTGTACCCGCAAGTCACCGTGGACATCCACATCAGCAACCGCAACATCGATTTCGTCGCTGAAGGCTATGACCTGGCCATCCGCGTACGTGCCCAGCCGGACTCGACGCTGATCGCGCGGTTGCTCGAAGACGCCAGGCTGGTGGTGGTCGCGGCACCGGCGTATCTGCAACGCGCCGGCACGCCCCTGGCCCTGGAGGACTTGCCGGCCCATGAGTGCATCCAGTACGAATTGCCAAGCAACGGGCGGCGCATTGCCTGGTTGTTCCAGGCGGATGGCAAGGAGCGGGAGTTTGCCGGGGAGGCGGGATACAGCTGTTCCGACGATGTGCTGGGTGGCGTGACCCTGGCCAAGCACGGCGCGGGGTTGTTCCAGACCTACAAATTCATTGTGGAGCAAGAGTTGGCCAACGTTAGCCTGGTGGAGGTCTTGCAACCTTACGGCGGGCGTTCGCGGCCGTTTACCTTGCTGTATCCCCACGGTCGCTACGTGCCGCATCGGGTGCGCGCGTTTGTCGACTTTCTGCTGGAGCACCGTGCCGAGTGGGCGGCGCAGTAGCGGCAGATAAATCCCAGGTCAGCATCAGTTGGCCAATCGCGTTGTCGATGGCGTTGGCATCCACGCCATCGCGAGCGAGGATCGACACGCCCTGCAAGAAACTGTCGTAGACCGTAGCCATGGCGCGGGCGTTGGTCTCGGCCGGTAACTGGCCAGCGCTGATGCCACGCTCTACGCAATGCACGATGCCCGCCCTTGTGCGTTCGCGGGAATGGGTCAGGGCATGAGTCACTTGCGTGTTCTCGGGGGAGGGCGCGCTCATCACGCCCAAGGCCACCATGCAGCCCTTGGGGTGGCCGTCTTCACACTGCATGCGCGCCGATTGGCGCAGCGCGGTCTCGATGGCCTGGCGCGGTGGCAGGCTGTCATCCCACAGGCATTCGGTGACCTGGGCGTATGTCGCCAGATAACGCTGCACGCATTCCTGGAACAGCGCGTCCTTGGAGCCGAACGCCGCATAGAAACTCGGCGCGGAGATGCCGCCGCCCAATCCGGCTTTCAACTGGCTCAGGGACGTCGCGTCGTAACCGTGCTGCCAGAACAGGTGCATGGCCTGTTCCACGGCCTGTTCGCGGTCGAAGGTGCGGGGGCGGCCCATCTGCGCCATGTGGAAATCCTCTCGGGTGATTAGATAAATACTAGTCGATACATAAGTCGTTGACAACGCTGGATGACTCGCCCAACATTTATATCGATCGGTATTTAACTCGATATCCCATGTTCAAGGAGTTTCCCTGTGACCCCCTCAAGTACCTTATCGGCAGGCGCCGTTCCCGACCGTTTACCCATCGGCGCCTTGCTCGCCCTGGCCATGACCGGTTTCATCTGCATCGTCACCGAAACCCTGCCGGCGGGCTTGTTGCCGCTGATCAGCGAAGGCCTGGCGATTTCGCCGTCGATGGCCGGGCAGATGGTGACCGCCTACGCCCTGGGCTCGGTGCTGGCGGTGATCCCGCTGACCATCGCCACCCGCGGCTGGCGCCGGCGCAATGTGCTGTTGCTGACCATCATCGGTTTTTTGCTGTTCAATTCAATCACGGCGTTGTCGTCCCACTACGGGCTGACACTGCTGGCGCGGTTTCTCGCCGGGATGGCGGCCGGGCTCGCATGGAGCTTGTTGGCCGGGTATGCGCGGCGCATGGTGGCGCCGCATCAACAGGGCAAGGCACTGGCGCTCGCGATGGTGGGCACACCGATCGCGCTGTCTCTCGGGGTGCCGTTGGGTACATGGCTGGGTGGGTTGGTGGGCTGGCGCACGACGTTTGGCATCATGTCGGCGCTGACGTTGGTGTTGATTGCCTGGGTGCTGGTGAAGGTGCCGGATTACCCCGGCCAGTCGGCCCATCAGCGCATGCCGCTGCGCAAGGTGTTGACCACTCCGGGTGTGCGGCCGGTGCTGGCGGTGGTGATTGCGTGGATGCTTGCCCACAACATTCTCTACACGTACATCGCGCCGTTTGTGATGCCTGCGGGGTTGGTAGACCGCGTGGACCTGGTGCTGTTGGTGTTTGGTGTGGCAGCGCTGGTGGGGATTTGGCTGACCGCCAAATTAGTCGAAACGGCATTGCGCACCACCGTGTTGACCAGCCTGGCGGGCTTTGCGGCGACGTGCCTGGCGTTCGGTTTTCTGGCGGACGTGCCCGGGGTGATTTATATCGGTGTGGCGGTATGGGGCTTGAGTTTTGGCGGCGCGGCGACGCTGCTGCAAACCGCATTGGCGGATGCCGCTGGAGAGGGGGCAGACGTGGCGCTGTCGCTGAATGTGGTGGCGTGGAACTGCGCGATTGCGGGCAGTGGTGTGGTGGGCGGGGTGTTGCTCGATACCTGGGGCGTGGCGTCATTCCCGTGGGCGATGCTGGTGTTGCTGGCGGTGGGTTTTGCAATGGTGTGGCGTGCGCGACTCCATGGCTTTACGCCGGGGCACAGGGCGCACGGCAAACCCGCAGCCGCCGCACACTGAGTGTGGCAGCCGGGCAGGTCAACTGCCTTTAACGAGCATGTACTGGTTGAAGTTTTTGATGTGATCGTCGAGGTTGTCCTCAAGCATCATCCGGTACTGGTCACAGAAATACTTGAGCATTGCCTCACGCGCCTGGGCCATTTCTTCGCCGGATTTAAAGCTGCGGGCGCTGACCCAGGCATTGAAGCGGGTGGTGCCGAACATCATCGAGGCGCTGACTTTGCCCAGGTCGGCGAATTCCCGGAACTGCTCGTTCGACAGCTCGATGTGCGCGTCGGCGCGATCGTAGAAGCCGTTGTCGGTGGTGTCTGGCATTGCGGTTACCTTCCTGTTCGTGAGTGCGGCGAAGGTACCGCCGCGCCCCACGGGAAGGCAACCACGTTGGCAGGTTCGGGCCTCATTTATTGCGCGTCACCCGCCACACGGTGTTGGCCAGGTCATCGGCAATGATCAGCGCACCCCGTGGGTCAACAGTCACACCCACCGGCCGCCCACGCGTCTTGCCGTCTTCACCACGAAAGCCCGTGGCGAAGTCCAGCGGTTCACCCGCTGGCCGCCCGTCGCGGAACGGCACGAAGATCACCTTGTAGCCCACCGGGTTATCGCGGTTCCAGCTGCCGTGCTCGCCCACGAATACACCGTCGGCGAACTTCTCGCCCATGGCCGGGATGGAGAAATCGACGCCCAGTGCCGCGACGTGAGAACCCAGGCTGTAATCCGGTTTGATCGCGGCGGCGACCTTGGCCGGGTTCTGTGGTTGGGCGCGGGTGTCGACGTTCTGGCCCCAATAGCTGTAGGGCCAGCCGTAGAACTTGCCTTCGCGTACCGAGGTCAAGTAATCCGGCACCAGGTCCGGCCCCAACTCATCCCGCTCGTTCACCACTGCCCACACTTGCCCGGAGCCTGGCTGAATGGTCAGGGCGGTCGGGTTGCGCAAGCCGGTGGCGTAAGGCTTGTGGGCGCCGGTGGCAGCGTCGATCTGCCAGACCATCGCCCGGTCAATCTCGACCTCCATGCCGCGCTCGGTGATGTTGCTGTTGGAGCCGATGCCCACGTACAGCGAGCGGCCATCGGGGCTGATCGCCAGGGATTTGGTCCAGTGATGATTGATCGCGGCGGGCAGGTCGGTGACGGTGGTAGGCGGGCCGCCGGCTTTGGTCTGGCCATCCTCGTAGTCGAAGCGCACCAGTGCATCCTGGTTGGCCACGTACAGCTTGCCGTCGGCAAATGCCAACCCATACGGCGCGTTGAGGTTGTCGGCGAACACGGTTTTCAACTCATAGGTGCCGTCGCCGTCGGCATCGCGCAGCAGGGTCAGGCGGTTGCCGCCCTTGACCTTGGTGTTGCCCTCGGCCTTGATCACGCTGGCGATCACGTCCTTGGGCTTGAGTTTCGCCGCGCTGCCGCCCCGGCCTTCCGCGACGAGGATGTCGCCGTTGGGCAGCACCAGGGTCTGGCGCGGGATCCGCAGGTCGGTGGCGATGGCCGTGACGCTGTAACCCTCGGGCACCGTGGGTTTCTGCTCGCCCCAGGCCACCGGTTCGGCGATCTTCATGCTGGGCAGAAGGCTGCGCTGGGGTTCCGGCAGCTTGGGGTCTGGGCCGCGAGCTTGGGTGCTGTCGGCTTCGCCACCGCAGGCGCTCAATAACATCGCCATGCTTAAAACGGTCAGTGCGCCGGAATGCTTCATTGGCCACCTCCGGAACGCAGGCTGGTCAGCCCGACCCACGTGGTCACGCAGGCCAGCAGGGTCACAATCGCGGACAGCACCAGGCCCGACGGCATCACGGCCCATGCATCTTTCGCATGTTCGAAGGCGTTGACCAACCCCAGCGCCCAGGTCACCAGCAACAGCAGCAAGTACAGCGTGGGGCGCCCGGCCTTGCGGTCGGCGCGCACCAGGTTGACCAATGCAAACAACCCCGCCAGCCCACAGAACACCAGGGCGCCAGCGATCAGCCAGGCGGCGAAGTTGCTCCATTGAATCTGGTAGGTCTGGGTGTAGGCAATGTCACTCAGCAAGGCGCCGAGAAACAGTGGGACGGTACCGGCAAGCAAGGTCGCGTGAAGCGGGCCAGGCGTGCAGCGGTAGGTGAGGGCGGTGGTGACGGTCACGGGCGGCTCCTTATCGTTGAGCGGCCCTGATGAGGCTCATCAGGGCCGCGCTGACTGCGCTTAAGGAAGGAGCGTGATGCTTGCGCGTTAGTTCACCGGGTATTCGTTTCTAAATATGTTGCGTCAATTGATGCGTGGATGCTGCTGCACCAGGTTCTCGCGCTTGGCTTCCAGCTCGGCGATTTGCGCGTCGATGTCTTCGATCTTCTGTTCGATATTGTCTTCATGCTCCTGCAGCAGCTCTTTGGCTTCCTCCAGATCCGAAGCCGCCGGTGCCGCGCCGCGCAGGGGTTTGTTGGCGGTTTCTTTCATGGTCAGCGCAGTGAAAAGGCCCAGCACGGCGAACACCATCAGGTAGTAGGCCGGCATGTACAGGTTGTTGGTGGTTTCTACCAGCCAGGCCATGGCGGTCGGCGTCAGGCCCGCGACCAGGATCGAAATATTGAAGGCACTAGCCAACGCGCTGTAGCGAATGTGCGTAGGGAACATCGCCGGCAGGGTGGACGCCATCACGCCGATAAAGAAGTTGAGCACCACTGCAATGATCAGCAGCCCCGAGAAAATCAGCCCGAGTTTGCCGCTGTTGATCAGCATGAACGCCGGAATGGCGAGGAAGAACAGGGCGATGCTGCCGATGAGGATGAAGGGTTTACGCCCGACTTTGTCGCTGACAAAGCCAATCAGCGGCTGCACGAACAACATGCCGACCATGATCGCGATGATGATCAGCACGCCATGGTTTTCGCTGTAGTGCAGGTTGTGCGACAGGTAGCTCGGCATGTAGGTGAGCAGCATGTAGTACGTGACGTTGGTCACCACCACCACGCCGACGCACGTCATCAGGCTGCGCCAGTGTTTGGTGGCAACTTCCTTGAACGACACTTTCGGGCCGCCCGCCAAGCCTTCGCGATCGCCTTGTTCGAGCTGTTCCACGTGCTGTTGGAAGGCCGGTGTCTCTTCCAGGGCGTGGCGCAAGTACAGCCCGATCATGCCCAACGGCAGGGCGAGGAAGAACGGCAGGCGCCAGCCCCAGGACTGGAACGCGTCTTCGCCGATCACCGCAGAAATCAGCACCACCACACCTGCGCCGAGGACGAAGCCGGCGATGGAGCCGAAGTCCAGCCAACTGCCGAGGAAGCCGCGCTTGCGGTCCGGGGCGTATTCGGCGACGAAGATCGAGGCGCCGGTGTATTCGCCGCCAACCGAGAAGCCCTGGGCCATCTTGGCCAGCAGCAACAGGATCGGTGCCCAGATGCCGATCGAGTCGTAGGAGGGGATCAGCCCGATGGCAAAGGTGCTCAGGGACATGATCACGATCGTCGCCGCCAGGACCTTCTGCCTGCCGTATTTGTCGCCCAACCTGCCGAAGAACAAGCCGCCCAGCGGGCGGATCAGGAACGGCACCGAGAAGGTCGCCAGGGCAGCGATCATTTGTACGCTGGGGGACGCCTCGGGGAAAAACACCTTGCCGAGCACATAGGCGACGAAGCCATACACCCCGAAGTCGAACCACTCCATGGCGTTGCCCAGCGCAGCGGCGGTGATCGCCTTGCGCATCTTGGCGTCGTCGACAATGGTGATGTCATCCAATCCAATCGGATTGACGGTTTTCTTGCGTGATTTCATGGGAGTTACTCAGCCGCAGGTCCATTTCGATGCCACTGTTTTGGTGGCATGCGCTTATTGGGTCAGATACATGCGGACACTGAATAATTCACCAATGGCTGGTTTTTTTTGTTAGCGGCGCTGGAGCGGTCAGATGATTCGATCGCCGCCCAAGGAATCACGCTGCATCGACTGCAGGTTTTTCTCGATGGTTTCGCAGAGGGCTTCCATCTGGATCTGGTGCTCGCTGTCACGAAACGGGCTTTGCAAATCGGTGCCGATGCGCTCGATGGCCAGCAGCATAAAACCCACCACGGTGGAGGCCAACGGAGTGAACCAACCCAGGGATTCCACCAGGCCCACCGGCACGATCAGGCAGAACAGCGAAATGAACAGCCGTGGGAAATACACGTACGGGTAGGGCAGCGGCGTGTTGGCGATGCGCTCCATGCCGCCCTGGCTGTTGGACAAGTCCACCAGGGTCGATTCCAGCCGCGCCAGGCGAATACTGTCCAGGCGCCCGGCCTTGTATTCCTGGGCCAGCAGCGCCGCGGAACCATTGAGGATGTCGTTGGAAAAGTTGTTGGTGGTGGTACTGCGGGTGAACTCTTCCGCCGGCAGAAACGCGCGAATCTCATCCGGGCACGGCTGGCCCCGCAGGTGGGCTGCCAGGCAGTTCACATACGCCACGTGACGGCGCAGCAGGGTCGCCTTCATCGGGTTGACCTCGTGGTGCGGGTCATCCAGCAGCGTCAGCACTTGCCGGGCAAAGCTGCGGGAATTGTTGACCATCGCCCCCCACAACGTGCGCGCTTCCCACCAGCGGTTGTAGGCGCTGCTGTTGCGGAAACTGATCAGCACCACCAGCGCCGAACCGAGCAGTGTGAGCGGCATCAGCGGCAGGTTGATCTTGCTGTTGAGGAACAGCATGAAGTCCACGGTGACGGCGATATCCCACAGCAGCAGCCAGAACAGCGCCCAGCCCACATAGCCCATGGTCTTGATGATCAAGCGGTATTTTTTGACGATGGCAGCTTTCAAACGGAAACCTCGCGGCGAGCGGTGAGCATCAATGCCCTAGCTCGGACGGTGTTTACCGGGTAAAGGTTCGCCGGGGTGCTGCGCCGTCAGGCCTGAAGGGTCAGGATGAAACGGCTTTCGCTTTGGGGCGTGCCGTCCGGTGCGGGCTGTTCAGGCACGAACCCGCAACGGCTCAGGACTTTTTGTGAGCCCACATTCTCGGGGTACACGTACGCCACCAATTGCTTGAGTGCCCAGCGCACCTTTGCCTCGTGGATAAGATGGTTCAGCGCCAGGGTTGCCAGCCCTTGCCCGCACGAGCGCTCGCCCACGCGGTAACCGACTTCGGCAGAGCCCTTCGGTGAATCGATGCTTTTCAGATTGGCGCGACCGACGATTTCGCCGCTGGCGTCTTCGATCACGAACGGGTGCCAGGCGCCGGTGGCAAGGCCGGATAAATAACCGTCAATATGCTCGGCGACGCCCTGCGTTGAGTAGAACGAAGGGTCGCGCGCTTCGATATGCGACTCGAACCACTCACGGTTGAGGGCTTCGAAGGCCAGCAATGCTTCAGTGTCCGTACTGCTCAGCTCGCGAACGCGAAATGACGTCATTGATCACCTCTTCCTGGCAATTGTGCGGTGAGCAAGCATACCCCATCAGTTATCCTGAACCGATCAGCCCAATCGCGGCAAAAAGGAACTGCAGTTGAACGAACACACATTGTCCATGCGCCTGGAACGCGTGGCGGCTCATATACCCGCCGGGGCGCGCCTGGCGGATATCGGCTCCGATCACGGTTACCTGCCGGTGGCGTTGATGCGTCGCGGCGCCATCGTGGCGGCGGTGGCCGGCGAGGTGGCCTTGACGCCGTTTCGCGCAGCCGAGCGTACGGTGCGCGAGAACGCGCTGGAGCACCACATCACGGTGCGCCTGGCCAGTGGTTTGGCGGCGATCGAGCCGGCAGACGGGATCACCGCGATCAGCATCTGCGGCATGGGCGGCGAGACGATTCGCGACATCCTCGACAGCGACAAGGCGCGCCTCAACGGCCAGGAGCGTCTGGTGCTGCAACCCAACGGCGGCGAGCAGCCGTTGCGTCAATGGCTGATGGACAACGGCTATCGCATCGTGTGCGAAGAGCTGCTGCGGGAAAACCGCTTCTTCTACGAAATCATCGTCGCCGAGCGCGCTGAGACTGTTATCTACACCGAAGAGGAGCTGTACTTCGGCCCGCTGCAAATGCAGGCGCGCAGCCCCGAGTTCCTGCTCAAGTGGCAGCGCATCCTGCGCCACAAACAACAGACCCTGAACGATTTCGCCCAGGCGCGGCAGGCGGTGCCCGACCACAAGGTGCAAGAGGTCGCCCAACAGGCCCGGTGGATTACCCAACTGCTGGCGTGAGGGTCAGCCCGCGATGGTATTCAGCTCTGCCAGCACTTGATCCGAAAGATCCAGTTCGCCCACCGCTATATTTTCACGCAAATGGGTGACCGACGAAGTACCAGGAATCAGCAAGATATTGGGTGAACGGCGCAGCAACCATGCCAGCGCCAACTGCATCGGTGTGACGCCAAGGCGCTGTGCAACGCTCGACAACACCGAGGACTGCACCGGGGTAAATCCGCCCAGCGGGAAGTACGGCACATAGGCAATGCCGTCCTGGGCCAGCGCGTCGATCATCGCGTTATCGTGTTGATGGGCGATGTTGTACAGGTTCTGCACACACACGAAACGCACGAGTTTTCGCGCCTCCGCCACCTGCGTCGGCGTGACGTTGCTGATGCCGATATGGCGCACCAGTCCCTGTTGTTGCAACTCGGCGATGGCACTCAGGGGCTCTTCGATCGAGCCTTCGGCAGTGCCCATCACGCCATGCATGGCCCGCACGTTGACCACGTCCAGCACGTCCAGGCCCAGGTTGCGCAGGTTGTCATGCACGGCCTGCGTCAGCTCGGCCTTTGACGAAGCGTTGAGCCAGGAACCGTCGGCGCCTCGAAGGGCGCCCACCTTGGTGACAATCGTGAGATCGTCCTTATACGGATGCAGCGCCTCACGAATAATCTGATTGGTGATATGCGGCCCGTAGAAATCGCTGGTGTCGATATGGTTCACGCCTGCTGCGACGGCCTCGCGCAATACAGCCAGCGCCGCTTCACGGTCCTTTGGTGGGCCAAATACCCCAGGGCCGGCCAGTTGCATGGCGCCGTAACCGATGCGGTTGACGGCGCGATCGCCGAGAGTGAAGGTGCTGTGGTTCATGGCTGTGGCTCTTGCTTGAAGGGAGGAAGCCTATAATATGAAGGATCCTTCAGGTTTTGAATTCGCATTCCATGAGCACTCCAAAAGCGTCACTAAAGCCAAGAAAATCAGCGGTTCAGGCCCGGTCGGCGGCGACTGTCGAGGCGCTGCACACGGCGACCCTTCAGGTTTTGACGGCGCAGGGGTTGGTCCGGTGCACCACCACCCGCGTGGCCGAACGTGCGGGCATGTCGGTGGGCAGTCTCTACCAGTACTATCCGAATCGCGATGCACTGCTTGCGGCGGTCCTGGAAAAGCACCTGGTGCACGTGGCCGAGACCGTCGAGCAGGCTTGCGATCAATACCAGGGCGCCACGGTCGCTGAAATGGCATCCGGGTTTGTCACGGCTTTTCTCGCCGTGAAGCTGATGGATCCGACGGCGTCCAAGGCCCTCTACGCCATTGCGGGCGAGCGGGGCGGTGCGGAGCTGGTCGCGCGTATCAACAAGCGGATGGTAGCCGCGATTGCGGCGATGTTGGCGACGGCAGCGGATGCTCGTTTTGAAGACCCCTTGTTGACCGCCGCCATTTCGATCAGCGCGGTGGTGGGCCCGGTGCGGTCACTGCTTGAAGGCAATGCAACGCCAGCCTATGAAGCCGGCCTGGAACAACAGGTGATTCGGCTACTGCGGGCTTATCTTCAAACCTATCAGTCACGGCCAATTGACCGCTAAAGGGCGTCAAGCTAGCATGTGGCCATTATTTTGATATCATTTCTGATTCAGGGATTGAACATGCTGTCCAGAGCCCTCACGGCAGGCCTCCTACTGGCTTTGGCCGGGTGTACAAACGTCAAGGTTGACCCTGTCGCGCCGCAATACAAAATCTCCCAGCTATGCATCGAAGAGAACCCCAAAGTGGTGGTGGGGGATTTTGTCGATGGCCTGCAAACGCTGTTGCGCAAGCACCACATTGAAAGCCGGTTGTATGCCGCGCCGGTTCCGGGCAACTGTGAATACCGGCTGACCTACACCGCCATTCGTTCCTGGGACTTCTCTGCCTACCTGTCCGACGCCAGCATTGCGCTCTACAAAGGCGAGCAGTCCATTGGCGTTGCGCACTACAACCTGGCGGGCGAGGGGGGCTTCGACTTGTCGAAATACAAGACGGTCGAGGAAAAAATGGCACCGGTGATCGACCAGCTATTGGGGCAGGCCAAGTGAACAGATTCATCAAAAGTACCGCGGTCCTGTTGCTCATGCTGCTGACCGGGTGTGGTCATACCAGCACCAGCCAACCTTACTTCGAACCTCCGGCGCCGCCTGCGGGCAAGGCGCTGGTTTACATGATGCGGACCCAGGTTATCCAGGGCAGCTTCTATGACAGCGTGTTCAGTATCGATGACAGCGCAATCGTGGGGCTGAGTAGCGAGACTTATTCCTGGGTGCTGGTCAGCCCGGGCGTGCACAAGGTGTCTGCCGGGCAACATCCGAATGCCCGGAACGTATTCCTGATGCTCTCGGTCGAGCCGGGTAAGGAATACTTCGTTGAGTACACCCAGGAAAACATGTTCGAGAAGATTCGCAAGTGGGAGGCGAACGAAGGGAAAACCATGGTGCGCGGGTATTCGTATATACCGGTGAAGTGACGGTGCCCGGCAACTAATGTGATGGGTGGCGGTCAATAACCCCCGCACGACTGTCAGCGGTCGTGTGGCTCGCAATAGAGCCTCGCGGTACGTTTTTTCCTCCCTCCCATTTGAAGATTTAACCCATGCACCTTCGCAAAATTGCAGTTGGGCTGTCGGCCCTTGTTTTGCTCTCCACCGGGGCGCAAGCCCGTGGCCTGCTGGACCTCATTACACCGCCTCAATCACATACTTCCCGTTCGGGCTCCATCAGCCAGGGTGCGGCCCTGGATCTGTATTCAAGCCAACAGAAAAACCCGTCGTTCGACAGTTGCGCCGACCTGTTCCCGGCCAGGCAACCGATCAACACCGCCACCGTGCCGGCCAGCATGAAACCCCTGGCGCTGTGTTCCGATAACTTTGCAGTGCTGTACTCGCAAACCAGCAAGACTCCGCTGGTGGTGGTTGAGCGCCTTAATGCAGGCCAACTGCAGGACGCCAAAGGCGAGGAGCGCACCAACCAGTTCTACCCGGACCCGCGCATTCCCAAAGGCGCGCGCGCCGAGTTGAGTGACTACCGTGGCCAACACCCGGCCGTGGACCGTGGCCATCAATCGCCGGCCGCCGATGCGCCGAGCACCAACGCCATGGCCCAATCCTTCGCGTTGTCGAACATGGTGCCGCAAGACCCCACCAACAACCGCAAGATCTGGAGCAAGGTCGAAGCGGACGTGCGCAAGTTCGCCAAGCGTGCCGACGGCAATGTGTTCGTGTTCACTGGCCCGTTGTTTGACCAGGGCTACAGCACCATCGGCGACAACAAGGTGTGGGTGCCGACCCGCCTGTTCAAGCTGGTGTACGACGTATCGTCCAAGCGTGCCTGGGCCTATGTATTGCCCAACGCTGAAACCCGCATCGAGAAGCCGATGGACTACGCGACGTTTGTGAAGACTACCGGGCTCAAACTGCTGGGGAACTTGCCGGTTACCGGTTCGGTTGGGCGCACTTGATGGCTTGAAGCTGGCGGCGTCATTTGCCCTTCTTCAACGTTTTCAACCGCAGCGTTGCTCGCTGTACAGCGGCCATCTTCTCTGGCCGCTTCATCTTTTTCCATTTGCGAATATCGTCCTTGGTGCGTCCACAACTCACGCACAGCTCACCATTGAGCTGGCAGGTTGAGACGCACGGATTCTCGATATCTTTAGCCAAGGCTTCACCCCTTTCCCGCATACAGTTTGGCCAGGCGCAGGCGCCAGTTGCCGCCATGCTGGCGCTGACATTCCTCCTCGGAGTCGAACCGAATGTAGCGGTCTGTAGCGGGTTGATCCACGCAGGCATCCGCCAGCGCCGTGGCCGTCAGCTCACGCATGCGCCGGTCCAGTCCGTTTGAAACGGCCAGCTCCTGGTTCGCCCGCGTATCGAATACCCAGATCACGACCAGGCTCTGTGCAAAGGCCTGGTAGTCGACTTCGTGGGTCAGCCAGTCGAAGCCCTGGATTTCGGCCTTGGCGACTTCACAGGCTTCGGTCAGGGTCGCGACCAGGCGACGCTCTATGCGTGCGCCGTCGCGTTTGGTTGAAGACATGGCGATTCCTTGAGGAGCGAGGAGGGTGATGATACGCGAGAGCGCTACTGTGGGATTTAGCGAGACTTGAAATCTTTATCGCCTGACAGGCCCTCTTCGCAGCCTCGCTGAAGCTCGACAGCTATCAGGTCTCTTTGGGCCGATCCAGCTTGCGCGTCATGGTGTAGATCGCCACCCCGGCGGCCAGGATGCCCGAAGCCGCACCGACCGCCAGCGCCCAGCGTGGGCCCAGGTGGTCGGCCACCCAACCGACAATCGGCGCGCCAATCGGTGTGCCGCCAAGGGCCACGCCCACCCGCAGGGCGATCACCCGGCCGCGCATGGCGGGCTCGGTGGTGAGTTGCATCAGGCTGTTGGTGGTGTTGCTGAAGGTCAGGGCGCCCACGCCGATGATCACCAGCGCGCCGGCAAACAGCCAATAGTTCGGGGCAATCGCCGCCAGCGTGCAACCCACCCCGAACACCAGTGCGCCGATCAGCAGCGACTTGAACTGCGGCCGCTCCCGACCGGCCGCGAGCAGTGCCCCGGCGATGGTGCCGATGGCCAGGATCGACGACAGCAAGCCATAGCCACGGGCATCGGCGTGGAACACGGTGACGGCCATGGTCGAAATGAAAATCGGAAAATTCATGCCGAATGTACCGATCAAAAACAGCATGATCAGGATCGCCATCAGGTCCGGCCGCGCCCACACATAGCGCAAGCCTTCCGTCAGGCTGCCCTTGGTGCGCAGCGCCCGCAGGCTGGTGTGCAGGCCGCAAACCCGCAGCAGGAACAGCGAGGCCAGCACCGCGAAAAAGCTCGCGCCATTGAGCAGGAAAGCCCAGCCGGTGCCCACCGACGCGATGGTCACGCCGGCCACCGCCGGGCCAATCATGCGGGCCATATTGAACGAGGTGGAATTGAGCGCGATGGCGTTGGACAAGTCTGCCTCGCCCACCAGGTCCGCCACGAAAATCTGCCGCACGGGCGCGTCGAACGCCGAGGCGCAGCCCGACAAAAGCGCGAACACATACACATGCCACAGCTGGACGATGCCGGTCAGGGTAAACACCCCCAGCGTCAGCGCCAGCAAGCCCATCACGCCTTGGGTAACGATCAGCAGCTTGCGCTTGTCGTAGTGGTCGGCGGCGAAACCTGTCCAGGGCAGCAACAGCAATTGCGGCCCGAACTGCAACGCCATGACGATGCCGACGGCCGAGGCGTTATGCGGCGTGAGCTGAGTCAGCACCAGCCAGTCCTGGGCGGTGCGTTGCATCCACGTGCCGATATTCGACACCAGGGCGCCGACAGCCCAGATGCGGTAGTTGACGCTGCGCAGCGAGCGGAAAATGCCCATCGAACTCACACCGTTCGCGAGGTGTGCGTTTCAAGCAAACCGAGGATGTCTTGCGCAGTACCGGTTTCGCCCAGCTTCGGGAATACCTGATGCAGGCTGTAGTGGTGGGCCTCGGGGTTCGCGTCGGTCATGGCGTCGATGGCCAGGGTTACGTTGAAACCGGCCTCGTAGGCCTGGCGAGCGGTGGACTCCACGCCGGTGCCGGTGGCAACCCCGGTGATCACCACTTGGGTCACGCCGAGTGCCTTCAACTGCGCCTCGAGATCGGTGCTGGCGAACGCGCCCCAGGTGCGTTTGGTCACCACAATGTCGCCAGGTTGCTGACCGAGTGCGGGCAACAGGTCGGCCCAGCCCGGTGGGAACACGTCGCTGCGCCGTGGCCGCTCGGTGCGCCCGGGCGCGAAGCCTGTGACGTTGACCAGCACCACCGGCATCTCGCTCTCACGGAACGCGTCCAGCAGTGCACGGGAGCGCTCCACTACGCTGCCGAGGGGGTGGATGAACGGGTATTCGGCGATGCCTTTTTGCAAGTCCACGATGATCAGTGCGGTATTCGGATCCAGCGAGGTGACGGCCATGGGATGTCCTCGAGCGGGTAGGGTGCAGCTCAAAAATCGGCAAGGCGCTCCAGCAGCTTTACCGCCGCTGCGAGTTCGGCTTGCTCTTTGGCAGACAGTTGCTCCTGCAGCGCCCGCAGCAGCCAATCGTCCTTGGCTGCCCGGCTGGCGATCAGGTGTTTACGAAAGCCGGGAGTCAGCTCGATCAGGGTTTGACGCCCATCGCTGGGGTCGGGTTTGCCCCGGATTGCTTTCATCGTCTCAAGCCCGGCCACGGTGATGCGCATGGACTGCGGGCGCACGCTCTCCGCCCGGGCCAGGGCCGAGACGGTGCTGGGCCCGTCACGGTCCAGGCGCAGCAGCACCGACTTCTGGGCCGAGGTAAAATCGTTCGGATGGGTTTGTTCCCGCAGCCGGCGCATCAGCTTGCCCAGGGAGATGCGCAGCTCGGCAGCCAGGGCGGCGGATTGGGTTTCGCAGGTGATGGAAGGTGTATTCATGCCCGGACATTAGCATGCGTGCAGAAAAACTGTACAGTTTAGCTGTATGAATTTTTTGTCATAAAACCCAGCGTCAACGGTCCTTTACCGGTCCCAATTTTGCCTTGCGATACTCATCGGGTGTCTCGCCCGTGAGCTTGCGGAACATGCCGATAAAGGCCGAAGAGCTGCTGTACCCAAGGTCGAGTGCGATGGTCTCGACGGTGGCGCCGCTTCTCAACAGGTTGAGTGAGTGCATCACCTTGAGCCGTTGTTTCCAGTGGTTCAGCGACATCCCAAGGTCACGCTGGCACCGACGCAAAAGGGTGCGTTCGGTAGCGTTGACCAGCCGCGCCCAGTCAGCCAGCGAGCGGGCGTCTGCCGGGTTCTGTTCCAGGGCTTCAAGGATGGGCGACAGTACCGGGTCATTGGAGCCGGGAAGGTAGGAGCCGACGCGGGACGTTTGATTCAGCTTGTCCAGCAGCACGTAGAGCAGGCGGCTGTCTTCCTCGGTTTGAACCGGGGCGGGCGGTGAGGCCCGCAAGTCGTCCAGCAGTGCGCGGATCAACGGGGTAATCGTCAAGGCACACGCGGTGTCCGGCAGGCGTTCACACAAAGGCTGGGCGATATACAGCGAGGAGTGATAGGCCTCCTGGCGATTGAGCGCCAGGTGCTCGGCCTCGGGGGGCAGCCACAGGCCAAATTGCGGCGGGACAATGAAGTGCTCATCCGCCAGTTTGATCTCCATCACCCCACTGAACGAATACACAAATTCGCCCCAGGGATGTCGATGCCACGGGTAAGTCGTCAAGGCCTGCATCTGCGCGGCGCGAAAGTACAGCGGCGCCGGCAGCTCGTCGGTGAACGGCGCAACGACCCGGTGGGCAAATGGCTTGTTCATGAGGGTCACACCGCAGGTGTTGGTCGAATGGCTATTGTGCGCTATCGCTTGTCGGTTTGGCGCTATATCCAGCAGTTCCGCACATCGCAGACTCCACCCCTGCAAACAGAGATGGAGAGTGTCGTGGATAAGCGTCAGCCTATTGATGGGCCCGCTGCGGTCATTATGACGGTGATGTGTGCCATCTGGGGCCTTCAGCAAGTGGCGATCAAGGTCGCTGCGCCGGACATCGCGCCGATCCTGCAGATCGCCCTGCGCTCGGGTATTGCCGCGGTGCTGGTGGGCCTGATCCTGATCCTGCGCCGGAACAAGATGACGTTGAACATCGACACCTGGCGCGGCGGGCTGCTGGTGGGCACGCTGTTTGCCCTGGAGTACGTGGCCGTCGGCGAAGGCTTGCGCTACACGTCCGCCGCGCACATGGTGATTTTCCTGTACACGGCGCCGATCTTTGCGGCCATCGGTTTGCACGTTCGGTTTCCCAGTGAACGGCTGACGGCGGTGCAGTGGGGCGGAATATTGTTGGCGTTTGCGGGCGTGATCGTGGCGTTTTTTGCTCCGGGTGAAACCACGGCCTCGATGGCAGATCAACGCATTGGCGATGCGCTGGGCTTATTGGGCGCTGCGGCCTGGGGCGCCACCACGGTCACCATTCGCTGCTCTCGACTGGCCGAGGCGCCAGCGCCATTGACGCTGTTCTATCAGCTCGCCGGGGCTTGTGTGATTCTGGCTGCGCTGGCATGGGCGACCGGGCAAACCCGTGTGCAGTTCTCGGCCATTACCGTGGCCAGCCTGGCTTTCCAGACGGTGGTGTTCTCATTCCTGAGCCTGTTGGTGTGGTTCTGGATGCTGGGGCGTTACCTGGGGTCGCGGCTGGGGGTGTTGTCGTTCATGACGCCACTGTTTGGCGTGGTATTCGGCGTCTGGTTGCTGGACGAAACGCTACAGTCATCGTTCATTGTGGGCTCGCTGTTGGTGCTGATCGGGATTGTGGTGGTGAGTGGGCATGATCTTTTCAAGCTGCGCATGGCCAGGCTAGTCAAGGATTGATACGTTCACCAGGCTGGACATTCCTCAACGTACTTTCTCCTGCACAGGTGCTCTCGCGTGACACCAAGCACTGCGGTGCGTTGATCGAAGGCCTTGAAGCCAAGGTTGCCGACCTGCTGGGCAAACCCGCTGCGGTGTTCATGCCCAGCGGGGTGATGGCGCCATTGATCGCGGTCAACATCTGGAGCCACGGCTGCGGCCTCGGATACATCGCGGCATACCGACGGCGTACGCCTGTGGGAAACCCGGGCGCTTTTACCCGCGCTCCTACGCCGAAATTGCCGAAGGTTTCTCCTCCGTCTATGTCTCGGCCTACAAAGGCCTGGGCGGAATCGCCGGTGAAGTGTGCGTGTTAATTCCAGTCATCATCCCTGCTCACTGAACCGGTGATTTGCTGACTTTGATCCCTTTGAACAGCACCAGCAGCAACACGCCTGCGAGTATTTCAAAGGCGGCCACCATATACAGGCCGGCAGCCAAACTGCCGGTCAGGGTTTTCAGCCAGCCAATCATGTAGGGCGCCACGAACCCCGCCAGGTTGCCGATGCAGTTGATCAACGCAATGCCTCCGGCGGCTGCGGTACCGGCCAAAAAGGCCCCGGGAATCGACCAGAACACCGGGAACGCTGCGAGGATGCCCATGGCCGCAATGGTCAGGGCGATCAATGCCAGGACGGCGTTCCCAATAAACAATCCGGTGCCAATCAGCCCGAGCCCGGCGAGCAGCGCAGCCATGGCGCAATGCACGCGGCGCTCAGAGGTCTTGTCGGAGTGAAAACCGTTCCACAGCATCGCCACGGTGCCCAATATGAACGGTATCGAGGAGAGCAGGCCGATGCGCATGGTGTCATCCACCCCCAACGCCTTGATGACGGACGGGGTCCAGAACGCAATGGTCGCGTTGCCGCTGACCAGGCAGAAATACACCAGGGCACACAGCCACAGCTTGGGATAACGAATCAGCGAACGCAGGTCGCTGTGTTTGCCGGGCGCCTGTTCTTCGCGGGCGATTGTGTCGCTGACCATCGTGCGTTGTGCCGGGCTCAACCATTTGGCATTGATGGGTTTTTCCGGCAGGTAGCGCAATACCAGGAAACCTGCGATCACCGAGGGAATGCCTTCGAGAATGAACAGCCATTGCCAGTTGGCCAGGCTGCCGACGCCGACCATGTGGCTCATGATAAACCCCGCCAGTGGGCCGCCGACCACGCCAGCGATGGCGAACGAGGTCATGAACATGCCGTTGATCTTTGCGCGCTGCGCCGCCGGAAACCAGTAGGTCAGGTACAGCACCACACCCGGGAAAAAGCCCGCTTCAAACGCACCGAGCAGAAACCGCAGCACGTAGAACGACCAGGCACTTTCGACGTAGGCCATGGCGATGGACGTCAGGCCCCACATTATCGTGATGCGGGCCAGTGTGCGCCGCGCGCCGATTTTTTCCAGCAGCAGGTTGCTGGGCACTTCGAAGAAGAAGTAACCAATGAAGAAAATCCCGGCGCCCAGGCCGTAGACGGCCTCGCTGAATCCCAGGTCCTGCAGCATCGCCAGTTTGGCGAAGCCGACGTTGACCCGGTCGATCCAGGCCAGTACGAAGAGGAATACCAGGAACGGAAGCAACCGCCAGGCGATCTTGCGGTACACAACAGCCACTTCGTCGGACATCGGCGAGTGGTCCAGTTCCAGCGGTGAGGTTGCGTTACTTGGGTTCATAAGTTGTCTCGTCAATTCGTTGCGCATGGGTACGCAAGCCGATTGGCAGGCGAGTGCGGGCGCACGGGCGGCCGCCGTGGAATTTTTGCGGTGAGTCAATAATTGAACCAAGGGCAGGTGGAGCCTGCCGTTGGTTCAACGCCAGTGCGTTACGTGCCCTGGCGTAACAGCGCCTCGATTGAGCGAGACACTTGCAGCACCCGTGCGTCCTGACCCTGCAGGCCGGCAATCGACAAGCCTACCGGCAGTTCGTCGCCGCGCTGGCAAGGCAGGCTCAGGGCGCAGCCGTCCAGAAAGTTGAGCACGCTGGTATTGCGCAATACCAGGCCGTTGGTGGCAAAAAAAGCCGCGTCATCCGCCAGGTCGGCAAGCTTGGGCGGCACTATCGCGACACTCGGCAGCAACCATGCATCGGCGTCACCCAGGCGTTCACGCGCCACGCTGATCAGGCGTTGGCGTTCGGCCTGGATGTCCAGGTAATCGGCTGCGCTGATGGCCGCGCCACGGCGTATGCGTTGTGCAACGCGTGGGTCGTAAGCCTCGCTGCGGTCGCCCTCGAGCCACTGGCGATGGCCCTGCCAGGCTTCGGCGGCCGTGAGCCCGCCGGCAGCATTGATGCGCGGCAGTTGGTGCAGCTCAGGGAAGTTGAACCAGCGGATACTTGCACCGGCCTTGGCGAGCAGGTCCAGGCTGCGTTCGAACGCTGCCGCCACGGTGGCATCCAGTTGATCGAGCACCACGTCACGGGTGACCGCCAGGCGCAGCCCGGCCAACGGCGCGGCGCGGGTATCCAGCGATTGGCCGCTGAGTATCTGGTCGAGCAGGATGCAGTCGGCGACGCTGTTTGACAGTGCGCCGACCGAGTCCAGGCTGGCGGCCAACGGGAAGGTGCCAGTCATCGGCACACGGCTGGCGCTGGGTTTGAAACCGACGAGGTTGCAGAAGGCTGCGGGGATACGGATCGAGCCACCGGTGTCAGTGCCCAAGCCCGCTACCGCCATGCCCAGCGCCACGCTCACGGCGGCGCCGGAACTGGAGCCGCCAGCGATGCGCCCCTCTGCACACGGTGTGAGCGGCGTGCCGTAGTGGGGGTTCCACCCCAGCCCGGAAAAGGCAAACTCGCTCATGTTGGTGCGGCCGAGCAAGATCGCGCCGGCCGCCCTCAGGCGCTCGACGACCACGGCATCGTGGCGGGCGGGCGGCGCATCGGCGAGTAATTGCGAGCCGGCCGCCGTGACCTGCCCGGCCACATCGAACAAGTCTTTGATCGACACGGGCAGCCCGGCCAGCGCCGACGGCACGTAGCCGGAGGCGCGCGCCAGGTCGCTGGCCCGCGCAGCGCTCAGGGCGCTGTCGGCGTCGACGCTGATATAGGCCGTGCCGCCTGCTGTGCGATGCGCTTCAATACGCGTTAACGCGTCATTGACCAATGCCTCACTGCTGGTGCGGCCCTCGGCAAGCTTGCGGGCGAGTTCTGCAATCGTGGTCATCGTGGGTTTACTCAGCGACAGGCAGCGGCTCGACACCGTACTGGTGGCGCAGGCTGCGGTTGAGGATGGGGTCGAACAGTTCCATTTCGAAGGCTTCGCCATAACCCAGTTCGCCGATCACCGACTGCGTGCCGCAGAACATTGCTGTATCGGCAGGCAGCGCGGCGTCGTTATTAAGTTTCGCCAGCAACGTTTCCGGCGCCAGCAGGTTGGTCACCGGCCCTTGTTGATACAGCGCTCGCACGCCATCACGCACACGCCAGGTGCGCATCACCAGGTGGTCCCAGTGTTCCTGTACCTCGGTGTAGCGCCACACCTGCTGGGCGATGGGTTTGTCGCACATCTGCTTGGACACGGTGACGTCATAGCTTTCGACCTTGCGGTCGGTGTGGTCCGAGCCCAGGCCGATCAACAGGCCTTGCTCGCTTGGGATCAGCACGAACTCGGTCTCGCCGGAGGAGTCCTTGCCCGGCACCTGAATCGTCTCGGCGTTGTTCAACAGGCTGGCGGACACGCGATAGAAGCACGGCACCTGGGTGGGCCGGCGTACACCCAGCGCTTCCAGTTCGGCAATGTGGTGTTCCACCGCTTCGCTGTTACGCCCCGCCCAGCCTGCGATGATCAGGTGTTTGATGCTGGCGTGGTGTTCGCCTTGGCCGACGACATGGAAAGTCATTTGAGTCATGAAAAGTGCTCGTAGTGAGTGATCAAAGCGTGCGCATGATTGCGCGGCGGAAATCGTCAATGTGGTGATGGATCGCGGCGATGGCGGCGGTGCCGTCGCGCTGCTCCACCGCTTCAAGGATTTGCAGGTGTTCGTGGTAGATGCGTTCGCTGTGATGGTTTTCCGACAGGGTCAGGTACCAGAAACGCGCCTGTTTTTCGTGCAGGTTGCGCAGCAACTCGGCCAGCACGCGGTTGTGGGCGGCGGCTGATATGGACATGTGAAACTCCAGGTCCAGCGACATCAGCCCGGCCACGTCGTGCCTGGCTAAAAGGGCAGGGGTGCGCTCGAGGATGTCGCGCATGGCCTGGATGTCGGTGTCCTTGGCGCGCTCTACCGCGAGCTTGACGCACAACTGTTCGTTGCTCACGCGCACTTCGATCATGTCGAGTACATCGTTGAGTGACAGGGCGGTCACCATCACGCCTTTGCGCGGCATGATCGTGACCATGCCTTCCACTTCCAGG
This sequence comes from Pseudomonas sp. A125, assembly GCF_055409485.1. NCBI lineage: Bacteria > Pseudomonadati > Pseudomonadota > Gammaproteobacteria > Pseudomonadales > Pseudomonadaceae > Pseudomonas > Pseudomonas sp. A125. The sequence continues at coordinate 336,082 of NZ_JBUZVP010000003.1, read as the reverse complement.
CGGTGCAGCGCTTGATGGATGGGGGTTCGGCCAATGCCCAGCGCAGCGGTCAGTTGCGCCTCGTTGATCGCATCGCCAGGACGATACTCGCAGCTGATAATTCGCTGCTTGATTTGGGCGTAGGCCAGCTCACGCAGTTGCGCTGCGCTTTTTGTGGGAGCCATCGGGGGTTGGTGATGGCGTTTGAGGTTGGTCGGTTCGGACATATCCACTCCTGAAAATCATCTGATATATCAGATGATTTTCAGAGTGAAGCAAGGGCTATGCCATTTTTTTGCAAACGGGCGCAGAGCCTTGGCTTTAGAGGGTTTTAGAAATTCAGACGCGCTTCGGGGCATAAGCTTGAGGTGTTACTTGTTACCTTTGTGCCCGAATTTGGTGCCGTGGCGCCCGCTGTTTGTGCAATTCAGGGGCGGGATCAAAAGCCAGGACAATTCAGTGAGTGCTGCGGGGCAGGGACTTCTGCAATTGGCTGTTTACACATCATGAAGATGGCTAAAGGTTTAGTGAAATCAATTCATTTTTGCTCGGTCAATAGTTCAGCCTAAAATACACCTTAAATATAGATACTATGAAGACTACTGAGATGTCGCCAGGCAAGGCAATGCACTCGGGTGTTATCTCGGATAATTAGGGTGTCAGACGGCAATGAATAATGAATTTTCATTTTCTATTAAAAGCATTTGTTTTGACGAGAATTATCACCCCTCTGAAAATACGCGCATCACCACAAACTTTGCTAATTTGGCCAGAGGGGCCAGCCGCCAAGAGAACTTGCGCAACACCTTGAGGATGATTAACAACCGCTTCAATGCCTTGGCGCACTGGGATAACCCCAAGGGCGATCGTTATACGCTCGAACTTGAAATTATTTCGGTCGAGATGGGCATTGGTCTTGAAGGCAGCGGCATTGCCATTCCGCTGATTGAAATACTGAAAACAAATATTGTTGATCAACAAACCAACGAGCGCTTTGCCGGTATCGTAGGCAATAATTTTTCCTCCTATGTACGGGATTATGACTTCAGTGTGTTGTTGTCCGGGCACAATAAGGGGCAGCCTGGATTCAGCATCCCCGATAATTTTGGGGCACTGCATGGAAAGCTATTTAAATGCTTTGTGAATTCAAGCGCCTACCAGGACCATTTCAATAAGCTTCCTGTCATATGCCTAAGTGTTTCGAATACCAGGACCTACCATCGGACTGAAAACCAGCATCCGGTATTGGGCGTTGAATATCAGCAAGACCAGTACTCGTTAACGGATGAATATTTCCAGAAAATGGGGCTGAAGGTTCGCTACTTCATGCCTTCAAATAGCGTTGCGCCTTTGGCTTTCTATTTTTCCGGGGATTTGCTCGGTGATTACACCAACCTTGAACTGATCAGTACCATCAGCACGATGGACACGTTCCAAAAAATATACCGACCTGAGATTTACAATGCGAACTCAGCAGCAGGAAAATCCTATCAGCCAAGCCTGAAGCATCAAGACTACTCATTGACCCTCATTGTTTATGATCGAGAGGAACGTGGCCGGCTGGCCATTGAACAGGGGAAGTTTGTCGAAGAAAACTTTATCAAACCCTACCAGGCTGTGCTTGAACAGTGGTCCGCCAATTGCGCTTTTTGACTGGTTAAAAATACAAGGTTATCCGTTATGAAAAAATTATTACCCACGTCAACTGCGGGCAGCTTGCCTAAACCCGCCTGGCTGGCACAGCCTGAGACACTTTGGTCACCTTGGAAATTGCAAGGTGAGGAGTTAATTGAGGGCAAGCAAGACGCTTTACGTTTGTCATTGCAAGAGCAACAACAGGCCGGTATCGATATTGTCAGTGATGGTGAACAGACGCGCCAACACTTTGTCACTACCTTTATTGAGCACCTCAGCGGCGTTGATTTTGAAAAGCGTGAGACCGTTAGAATTCGCGATCGCTACGACGCGAGTGTACCAACGGTGGTGGGGGCGGTTACTCGCCAACGACCAGTGTTTGTCGAAGAGGCCAAGTTTTTACGTCAACAAACCAGGCAACCGATAAAGTGGGCGTTGCCGGGGCCCATGACGATGATCGACACGCTTTATGACAACCATTATAAAAGTCGCGAAAAACTGGCGTGGGAGTTCGCCAAGATTCTCAATCAGGAAGCCAGGGAGTTAGAGGCGGCGGGGGTTGATATTATCCAGTTTGACGAGCCCGCCTTTAATGTCTTTTTTGATGAGGTGAATGACTGGGGCGTGGCCACTCTGGAAAGGGCCATTGAAGGCCTCAACTGTGAAACGGCCGTGCATATTTGCTATGGCTACGGCATCAAAGCCAATACGGACTGGAAGAAGACACTGGGCTCAGAGTGGCGTCAATATGAGGAGGCTTTCCCGAAGCTGCAAAAATCCAGCATCGATATAGTCTCGCTGGAATGCCACAACTCTCATGTTCCGATGGAGCTGATAGAACTCATTCGAGGCAAAAAAGTGATGGTAGGGGCCATTGACGTGGCGTCCAATATCATTGAGACGCCAGAGGAAGTCGCCAATACCTTGCGCAAAGCCCTTCAGTTTGTAGAGGCCGACAAGCTTTACCCTTGCACTAACTGTGGCATGGCCCCGTTATCGCGTGGCGTAGCCAGAGGCAAGCTTAATGCCTTAAGTGCTGGCGCAGACATCGTCCGTAGAGAACTGTTGAACCAAGGCTGAGTCAACTTTGCAACACATAGCGTGGTTTGAGCCGGTTGGCCTCGCCAACGAGGATGTCCTCGAAGAACGCCCCGATCGGTAGTGTGGGGTGGCACAGCTGAATTTCCAAAACCCACACCATCTCACTCGGCACAATCTCGACTTCGGCCAGCTTGTCCTGCCCGAACAGCGCATGCGGGAAGTCAGCGATGCGGTGGCCTGCCAGGTTGCGCTCCAGGCGCCAGCCTTTGGAGTGGGCACTTCGTTCAGCGAAATCATAGAGCTGGCGCCCGGTCAGCCCGCGGTGCCAGGCATGGCGGGTTTCGTCGAACACTTCATGCAGTGCTTTCACGCAGGCGTCATGCAGCGGGCGCTCGCCGAATACAAAGGTGTCGCCGTAATCGCCTTCGTAGCCATCCCACACCGGGCCTAGGTCGACCACGGCGATATCGGTGGCGCGCAGCGTGCGCGACAGGTCGACGCCTTGGCGCGGTGTGCGGACGGTGTCGTCGCCAAAGCGTATATAGGTGGGGTGCCAGGTGTGAGACGCGCCCATGTTTTGCAATGTTTGACTGGCCATTTGTAGGGCTTGTGCCGTGGTCATGCCCACCTTCAACTGGTCGGCGATGGCGGCCAGGGCTCTAACCGTTTGCTCGCGGGCGGCAAGCATGCCGTCCAATGAGTAGCGCGGGCCGACTTTTTCCAGCACCGGGTCCAGCGCCTTGAGGGACGACGCCTGCGGCAATGCACCGCTGGAAACGAAGGCTTCTGCGACAAAACGATGAGCCTGCGCGCCCGCCGCCAGGCAGGTTTCGCGCACTTGTTTGATCATCGTGCTATTGCCGCAGGCGTAGATTTGGCTCTCGGCCCAGTTGTGCGGCTGTGCCAGCGCAACCTGTTGCACGCGGGCATCTGCCGACTGGACGCGATGCCAGTGAAAGCGCGGATGTGCCTGGCTGGCCTGCTCAAGAAACTCAGCGTCGTAGAAGTCCGCCGGCGCTGAGTTACCCCAGTACAGGCAGACCTTGGCGTGGCGGGCCAGGGCCGTCAGCAACAAGGGCTTGATGCCTGCGTAACCGGTGCCGGTGGCGAACAGCACAACCGGGCGGCCATCGTCGTGTTGCCAGGTGCAGGCGCCCACGGGGCCTTCGAGTTTCAGCGCGTCACCCACTTGCAGGGTCGGCAGAATGCGTTCGGAAAACAGGCCACCGCTGACTTGGCGAATATGAAACACCAGCTGGCCCTGATCCTGTGCGGGCAGGTTGGCGACAGAGAAACAGCGGCTGTCGCCATCGTCGAGGCGAAACCTGAGGTACTGGCCGGCCCGAACGTCGAGTGGCTGCGCTGGCAGCAACACCAGCTCGATGATATCGGCGCTCAACGCGCGTTTGCCGATCACCTGGGCGGTGACCTCCAGCGCTGGCGTGTCCAGTGACCAGCCGGGAATTTCCAGGCGCATGTCGCTACAGGCATGGCTCTGGCACAGCAACATCTCGTCAGCCGCGAGTGGATAGGAGGGGGCAGGGCTGTCTGGTGTGCGCAACTTGTCTCGGTACTGGCCTGACACCACTTTTACCTTGCACGACCCGCAGGCGCCGCGCCGGCAGGAAAACGGTACGGCCAGGCCGCTGGCAAGCATCGCGTCGAGCAGCAATTGATCGGCGGCTTCGAAGGATTTGCCCGAGGGCGACAGTTCAACGACATGGCGGTTGTGCATAAACACCTCGGGGCAATTGAGGCTCGATTGTTGCGTTAGACTAGGACCAGAAGAACCTCCAGTTTTGGATAATTCATATGGTCCAGCTTCGCAAATGGCGCCCGTTGCTCAAACTCGATGGGGCGCAGCCGCAGGCGTCGTACAGAAAGATCATCGAGGGTCTGGTGAGCGCGATTGTCGAGGGCCGCCTGCGCCCCGGAACGCTGTTGCCCGGCACGCGGGAAATGGCGCAACTGCTGGACGTCAACCGCAAGACGGTGATCCTTGCCTACGAGGAGGCGGTGACCAAAGGCTGGCTGGTCAGCATTCAGCGCCGCGGTACCTTCGTCAGTACGCAACTGGCGACAGGAGCGGTCGCCGAGCCCAGCGCGCCGAAGTCGTTTGCCCCGGCGTTGCGGGAGGCCCCGGCGGTTGCCTACTTCACCCCAGGCGAGCAGGTAACAGCGCTGCACCATCGGGCGGGTGCGCTGTTTTTCGATAATGGCGCCAGTGACCATCGTCTGCTGCCGCAAGCCGTGCTGCATCGCTATTACCGCAATGCCTTGCGCAACAGCTTCACCACCAACACCGTGCGCCATGGCAGCGAAGGCAGCGGCCAATACCTGCGCAACGCCTTGGCCGAAATGTTGCGCCATAATCGAGGCCTGAATGTCGATGCGCAGCAGATTTGCCTGACCCAAGGCGTGCAGATGTCGCTGTACCTGACTGCCAGCGTGCTGCTCAAACCCGGGGATGTTGTGGTGGTCGAGCGCCTGAGTTACCCACCGGCCTGGGAGATTTTCCGCCAGTTGGGTGCGCAACTGGTCACCGTGGACCTGGACGATGAAGGTTGCCGGGTCGATCAGCTCGCTGAACTGTGCCGCGTGCACAACGTGCGGATGATGTATGTCACCCCCCATCATCAGTTTCCGAGCACCGTCAGTTTGCACGCCGCACGTCGCCAGCAACTTCTGGAACTGGCCCGGCTGCATGACTTCTGCATCATCGAGGAAGATTACGACCACGAGTATCACTTTGCCGGTCGGCCCTATTTGCCCCTGGCCAGCGACAGTGCGCAGCGCCATGTGATCTACATCGGCTCGCTGTCCAAGTCCCTGGGCAGCACCTTCCGTTGCAGCTACATCGTTGCACCGTCGAATCTCATCGAAGCGCTCGAGCGCACGGCGGCGGTGAGCCTGGGCCAGGGTGATGCCGTCATGCAGCGGGTGCTGGCGGACTTGATCAACGATGGCGAGCTGAAGAAGCACCTGCGCCGGGTGTCCAGGGAATACCGCCGGCGCCGGGAGACGCTGCTCAGTTGCCTGCTGGAGGCGTTTGGCGAGCAGATAACCGTGCAGGAACCCGAAGGCGGGCTGGCGCTGTGGGTCAGGTTCGCCGACTCAATCGACGTCGACCAACTGGCTGAAAAGGCGCTGGAGCTGGACTTGGTGGTGCGCAGCGGTCGCTTGTTTTCGCCCTTTGACCATCCGGAGAATGCCTTGCGTTTGGGATTCGCCTCGCTTGATTCGGAGGAGATCCGCACCGCCACGCAGCGTTTGGCTCAGGCGGCGCAGGCGATTGGGGAAGAGGTTAAATAATTACGCAGGCTGAAAGGTGGGTGTGTAACGATATGTGACCCAGCCTTTGATACTGCCCACTACAGGAATCAATTCGGATGCTCGCAGCCTTCAGACACTACCCGTTTTCGGTCAATCTGCTGCTGTCGTCTGCGTTGTTTCTGACACTGGGGCGCGCCATTACCCTGCCGTATATGGTGATTTACCTGTCATCCAACTTCACGTTGGGCATCAGCGAGATCGGTCTGGTGGTAGGCGGTGCAATGCTTGTCGGCTCGTTGTTAAGCCTTTACGGCGGCTACCTGACTGACAAAATCTCCAGCTATCGATTGATCCTCAGCTTCACGGGTTTTTTCACCGTGGGCTTCATTGGTATGTGCCTCACGTCGCACCTGTGGCTGTTTTTCCTGTTTCTGGTGTCGTTCAATTTTGCCTATTCAGTGATCGATATCGTGGTCAAGGCCGCGTTTGGCAAACTGCTGCCGGAAGCCGAACGCGGCAAAGTGTTTTCGGTGCGCTACACCGTGATCAACATTGGTTACGCGGTGGGGCCGTTCATTGGCGCGGGGCTCGCGCACACCAATAACGGCGCCGTCCCCAGGAACCGTCGTAAGCAGTATCAATATTCGGTTCAGGCTGAAGTATTTGATTACATTGAGCAGGTCACACAGGCTCTGTTGAGAGAGCAAGCGCTGGAAAAACAACGGGTCGAGGAAGGCGATTAATAGTTGCGGTCAGTTGTTGTGTCTTTCAAAAAACGCTGCTCATGATCCGGATCCGGCAACAGGCAGGTGTCGTACTTCCCGAAGAGCCGATAGCGATTACGCGCGATGCGGTCGTAAGCCCAATCCCGAAGGACACGCGGGATGGCGCGCAGGAGTAGCAATGGGCGCCAGCGGGCAGGCAGTTGCGCAATGATTTCGAGCACCGCCTCCGAACGCTCCCAGTAGTGCCGGTCGCGGATCACTGCGAGGGTGTCGAACTGATCCAGCGGCAACCCCGCCCAGGCCAATAGCGCCTGACCTTCGGGCGACTGAACGGCCGCCAACCGCACACGCCGGTCGTGGTCATGGCGAATGAGGAACCTTGCCCAGCCGTTGCACAGCTTGCACACACCGTCGAACAACACCACGGTTTCACCGGGGTTGAGGAGTGGTGCGGCGGTATGAAGGCAGGTAATCCGCATGGCTCAGGTCTCCGGCGCTTTTGAACACCCGCCGACTTTGACTCGACAGCACCGGCGCCGCGCCTTTTTCCTCCGCGCCCACGTCATGCAGCGAGATCCGCGACGTCTCCGGCAGCGCCAACCCACCCGCCAATGCCAGCAACGCCACCGCAATCAGATAAAACGCCGGCGACAGGTTGCTGCCCGTGGTGCTGATCAACCATGTTGCCATCAACGGCGCCGTACCGCCGAAGATCGTATACGCCATGTTGTAAGTAATCGCCGAAGCGGTATACCGCGTGCGCGTCGGAAAAGTCTCCGACAGCAACGCCGCCGTCACCACCCCACACAACACTGCACCCACCGCCAGCAACATCACCCCGACAATCGACGCCGCGAACGAGCCCGAACTGGCCATCAGGAACGACGGGTACACCACCACGATCAACAACACACACGCGGTCATTACTGTGACCCGCCGCCCCACGCGATCCGAATACAACCCCGCCAGCGGGCAAATTGCCGCCGCGAAAATCAGTGCAATCAGCGACACCAGCAACGCCATCGCCCGGCTCAACCCACCGGCCACTTGCAGGTACGTCGCGAAGTAGGTGGTGAACATGTAAAACGACAGCGCCGTGAGCGACACAAAAGCGCCCAGGCAGCAGATCGCCGCACCATGGTTGCGCAGCGTTTCCTTGAGCGGGGAGTGGGCGACTGCGTGTTCCTGCTTCACCGCCTGGAAGGCCGGCGTCTCATCCAGCTTCCAGCGCAGGTAAAGCCCCACCAGGCCCAGCGGCGCGGCGATCAGGAACGGCAAGCGCCAGCCCCAACTGCCCATCGCCTCGGCCGACAACGACGCTTCAAGCGCATACGCCACCACCGCTGCTGCGGCAAAGGCGGAAAAAGTCGATACCGGCACAAAGCTGCCGTACCACGCGCGTTTGTCACTCGGCGCGTGTTCCATCAGATAGGCACAGGCGCCCGCGTATTCACCGCCGGCGGAGAAGCCCTGGGCGCAGCGGATCAGCGACAACAGAATCGGCGCCGCCACGCCGATGGCGGCGTAGGTGGGCAGCAGGCCGATCAGCGTGGTGGCGCCGGCCATCAGCAAAATCGTCATGGCCAGCGTGCGTTTGCGCCCGATCCGGTCGCCGAGCATGCCGAAGAAAATCCCGCCCAGGGGCCGAAACGCGAAGGCCACCGCGAACACCGCGAAGGTCTTGAGCAGCGCCGCGCTGGCGTCACCGCTGGGGAAGAATTGTTGGGCGATGGTGGTGGCGAGAAAACCGTAGACGGCGAAGTCGAACCACTCCACGAAGTTACCGATGCCGGCGGCGATGATCACTCTGCGCAGGGTTTGCGGGCTGACCTGTTCGGTGGATGGGCTCGTCATGGGGGAAGGCCTCGGCGGTGGTAGGGGATGCTTGATTATCGGGGGCGGGGGTTGGGCGGCGGGGCTCAAAAGAGTCGTCCGCATAGTCAGCAGCGACTTGGTCGGGGTTGGAGTACGCAGGATTTAGGCCAGATAAGGCGGGGCCTATCGACGGGCGGCGCTGGTAACCCGCGGTTCAACCTTGGTATTACTCAACCCGGCCCCATAACTAGGGCTGTATCCATCCAGGGGAAGAACACCATGACCAACCAAACTGAAACCGCCATCCTCGCCGGCGGCTGCTTCTGGGGCATGCAAGACCTGTTGCGACGCTACCCCGGCGTGCTGCAAACGCGCGTCGGCTATACCGGCGGCGAGGTGCCGAATGCCACCTACCGCAACCACGGCAACCATGCCGAAGCCATCGAGATCGTCTTCGACCCGGCGGTGATCACGTACCGGCAGATCCTCGAGTTCTTTTTCCAGATCCACGACCCCAGCACGCCCAACCGCCAGGGTAATGACCTGGGCCCCGGCTACCGTTCGGCGATTTATTACCTGAGCGAACAGCAACGCGACGTGGCAGAAGACACCGCAGCGGACGTGGATGCCTCGGGGCTGTGGCCAGGCCGTGTGGTGACCGAAATCGAACCGGCGGGACCGTTCTGGGAAGCAGAGCCGGAGCATCAGGATTACCTGGAGCGGATTCCCAACGGCTACACCTGCCACTTTATTCGGCCGAACTGGAAGCTGCCCAAACGCGGTTAAAAATGTGGGGGCGGGCGTACCTGATGAACACAGGTATCTACACAACGCTTGCAAGCTGACACAAAGCCCTTTGTGGTGAGCGGATTGTGGTGAGTGGGTTGTGGTGGTGAGCGGGCTTGCCCCGCGCTGGGCTGCGAAGCGGCCCCAATAAGGCCACCACAGAGTGTCAGGCACCATGCGGTGGCTGGTTTTTAGGGCCGCTTCGCAGCCCAGCGCGGGGCAAGCCCGCTCACCACAACCCACTCACTACAGCCCGCTCATCACAGGGGCGCTCACTACACCCCTCAACGCATCTGCAGAATAATCGGGCTGCTGCTCGCCGGGCCCGTGTGCTCACGCAACTTGCCCACCGCCTTCGCATCCACCGTACCGCCCTGATTGCCCCAGGTGCCGCGCACAAACGTCAGCACTTCAGCAATCTCCTGGTCCGACAACTGCTCGCGAAACGCCGGCATGCGATAAGCGTCCGCCACATTCGCCGCTACCACGCGCTGCGAGCCATTCAAGGTGATGTTGATCGCCGAGGCACTCTCCTTGATCAGCGCAGAGGTGGCCCCCGCCAGCGGCGGCATCCAGTCCGGTTGCCCTTTGCCTTCCAGCCCGTGACACGAAGCGCAGCGGGTCACATAAGTATGGGCGCCGGGCACATCCTGATGTTCCGCAGCCGACACCGCCTGATACTGCCAAGCCGGCCCATCCCGCTGCTCATCCCCCGGCAGCGAACGCAGATACCGCGCAATCGCCGCCAGGTCATCGTCGTTCATAAACTGCGTGGAGTTGTTGAACGCCTCGGTCATCGAGCCATAAACCACCGCATGTTTATTGCGACCGGTCTTCAGGAACTGCACCACCTCCGGCTCACTCCAGCGCCCCAGGCCCGTGTTGTGATCGTCCCGCAGGCTCGGTGCGTACCAGCCATCCAGCAAGCCACCGGCCAGGTACGGCTTGCCGCCCTCATCCAGCGCTTTCTCGTTAAAGGCCAAACCCCGAGGCGTGTGGCAACTGCCGCAATGCCCCGGCCCCTGCACGATGTAGGCGCCGCGGTTCCACAGCTCATCCTTCCCGGCCTTCGCTACGTAGGGCTTGCTGTCGGTAAACACGCCATTCCACAGCGCGATCGGCCAACGCATGTTCAGTGGCCACGGGATCGAGCTGGGCACATTGGCCTGCCGCACCGGCGCCACGCCCTTCATGAAGAACGCATACAACGCCTTCACATCATCGTCACTGAGCTTGGCATAAGACGGATACGGCATCGCCGGGTACAGCCGGCGCCCACCCGGCGCGACACCGTGGCGCACCGCGCGGTCGAAATCGGCGAGGCTGTAGCGACCAATCCCGGTTTCCGGGTCTGGCGTGACGTTGGTGGCATGGATCGAACCCAGCGGCGTGGCCATCTCCAGGCCACCGGAAAACGGTGCGCTGTTGGGCACGCTGTGGCACGCCACGCAGTCGCTGACCCGGGCGACGTACTCGCCTCGGGCGACCAGCGCCGGCTCCATGGCGACAGGCTCGGCACCCAGCGACGAAGCAGGCTCACGGGTGACATACCAGGCCAGCAGGCCTGCCGCGACCAGGCACGGCAGCGCCAGCCAGCCAGCGGTTCTTGCGAATCGACGGTTGTTCATAAGTGCTCAGGCCCCGGTCAGGTGAAGGAGTGGCGGCTTAACGGCATGCTGCGCACGCGCTGCCCCGTCAACGCCGCGACGGCGTTGGCCACGGCGGGCGCCACGGCGGGCAGCGGCGGTTCGCCAATGCCGCCCATTTTTTCCCCGCTCTCGATCACGCGCACATGCACCCGCGCCATCCGCGAAGGCGGCAGCACCGGGTACAAATCGTAGTTACGCGCCCGAGGCAAGCCGTCCACATACACCGCCTCTTCCAACAGCACCTGGGACAAGCCCAGTGACACCGCCCCGTTCACCTGCGCCTCGACAATCGCCGGGTTGACGATGCTGCCCGGGTCGATCGCCTGCCAAATGTCATGCACCTTGACCTGCCCGTTCTCGATCGACACCTCGGCAATCACCGCCGTCTGCGTGCCGAACGGCGACGCCATCGCCACCCCACGCGCACGCTTGCTGCCGTCTTCGGCGACAAACGGGCCACGTTTCCAGCCGCCCGACAACTCACCCACCGCCTTCAACAGCGTGGTCAGCCGCTGGTTATCCCGCAGCAAATGCAGGCGCAACTCGAACGGGTCTTTGCCGCCCTTGTCGGCCAGTTCATCCAGAAACGACTCGTAGAAAAAGTCATTCAGCGAGTTACCCACCGAACGCCAGTAGCCCAGCATCACCGGGCCCTTTACATAAATCTGCGCGATGCGCTTGTTGGGAATCGCGTACGACTTCCCAGACAACCCCTCCAGCGCCGTCGGGTCGAGCTTCTCGCCCTGCTTGCCGGCCAGGGCCTCGGTCGGCCCCTCGGTGGCACTCACCGCCTCAATCGCCACCGGCCAGCCGTCACCGTCCAGCGCCCCACGGAAATTTACCGCCGCCACCGGGCGTAGCACGTCCCGCAGGAATTCTTCTTCACGGCTCCAGATCATCTTCACCGGGCGCCCGACCGCCTTGGCCAACTCAATGGCCTGTGGATACGGGCTGGCCGAGTCATACAGAAAATGCCGGCCGAAAAACCCACCCAACAACGGCGAGTGCAGGGTAATCCGCGACGGGTCGAGACCGGTGCGCTTGGCGATATCGGCCAGGAACATATCCTGCGCCTGATTCGGCAACCAGATCTCCAGCGAACCGTCAGCGTTGAAACTCGCCAGCGCCGACGGCGGCTCCAGCTGCGCATGGTGCAGATACTGGTTGTGGTACGTGGCCTCGACCTTGGTTTTGGCATTCGCCAGCGTGCCGGCCACATCACCCTCGTTCTCATCATCCCGGGCGGGGCCGGTTTCTGCGGCCAGGCGCTTGAAATGCTCGTCGCTGGAAAAGTCCTTCGGCATCCCGCGCAGCTTCGAATCCGCAGTGGGCTCCAGCCAGTCCACCTGAATCGACTCCACCGCACGCTTGGCATGCCACCAACGTTCAGCCACCACCGCCACCGCACCCGGCAGGCGATGCACCGAATGCACTCCCGGCATGGCCTTGACCTGGTCCTCATTGCGCAGGCTGCCCACCGTCATACCCAAGCGGGGCGCATGCTGCACCGCCGCGTGGAGCATGCCGTCCACCTTCATATCAATGCTGTACAGCGCCTTGCCGGTGGACTTGTCATACGCATCCAGACGCTTCACCGGCTTGCCGATCCAACGGAACTGGCTTGGGTCGCGCAGCTTCACACTGGCAACGTCCGGCACCGGCAAATCCATCGCCCGCCCGGCCAGCTCGCCATACGTAAGGGAACGCCCAGACGCCGCGTGCACCACCTTGCCTGGCTCGGTCGACAGCTCACCCACCGGCACCTTCAACGCCTGTGCCCCAGCCTCCAGCAACATCGCCCGGGCCAGCGCGCCCAGCCGGCGCATCGTCGGGTAACTCATGCGCACCGACATACTGCCGCCGGTGATACGCATGCCATTTTCCATCACCACAAAGGCTTCGCCGGGCGGGGCGCACTCAACCAGGAACGTGGCCGGGTCGGCGTCCAACTCCTCGCCGACAATCTGCGCCATCGCCGTGAACGTGCCCTGGCCGCCTTCAATAAAGGGGCTGAGCAAACGAATCGTGTTGTCCGGGCGAATCTCCAGGAACGCCGGCACCTGCGTACCGCGCTCACCAGCCGCCGCAGCAGTGGCCGCCTGCACCCGGCCAGAACCCAACGGCAGACCAAAACCAATCACCAACGCACCCACGGCCGTACTGGCCAGGAAGCGACGGCGGGACAGGTTCACCGGGTCATTCAACGCCGCGACCAAAGGTAGGGCAGCGGGATCAATGCGAACGTTCATCAGGCCTCTCCCTTCGCAAGGTCATGCACCGCCGCATGAATCGCGTTATAGGTGCCACAGCGGCAGAGGTTGACCATCGCCGCCTTGATCTGCGCATCGCTCGGCTTGGGCGTTTGCTTGAGCAGCGCGGTGGCCGCCATCACCTGGCCGGACTGGCAGTAACCGCACTGAGCGACCTGATACTCGACCCACGTGGCAACGACCCGCTTGCCGACATCATCCGACTCGATGGCCTCAATAGTGGTGATCTCCCGGCCAACCACACCGGAGACGGGCGTGACGCACGAGCGCACCACGTTGCCGTCCACCAGCACGGAACACGCACCGCATTGCGCCAGGCCGCAGCCGTATTTGGTGCCGGTCATGCCCAGGTTGTCGCGGATGACCCAGAGCAGAGGCGTGTCGGGTTCTGCATCGACTTGGTGGGTCTGCTGGTTAATTCGTAATTCCATGGCTCACCCGCTGATCATCGGTTGGTGTTGCATTTTTTTAGTATTTTTCAGGCGGCGAGGTGGGGCTGCGCCGCTGGGCATCGTTGGCCCGGTTGGTTCGAACGCACGTAGTTTGAGTAGTGTAGAGGGATACTGGATTGACTCTAGACCGTAGGTCAGAGGGTTGCTATGCGCAGAGGGGAAGGTCGGAGGATTGGGCAAGTATTCGACAGGATTGCGATAGGGGAGGGGGCGTCTGGCGACTTTCCTACAGGCAATTCCGGATGGCTTGTCTGACGATTCGTTTTTTGTGAAGCCTAGCCGAACGGTCAGTTGTTAAGTTTTGGGCTTTTCAGCAGCATCTTTTTCCCGAGCGCGTTTTGGTTGTACTGAGCGAGTTCTGGGCGCTCAACCTTGACCTGAACGACGTTAAAGCACGCTCGATGATCGTCCGAGCGATCCGGAAAACGTCCTGTACTTATCAGGACGCGCAGTTGATGGAGGTTGTTCAGCAGGTCAAGGCGCCTTTGGATACCTTCACGCAGGATGGGACGGAGTTTGGGCTGCGCTATGGCGCCGAAATTGACTGGCTAAATTATCACCGGATGATAGCTGTATGACCGCAGGGAACTGGAATGGCCACCATTGCAAAGTCTGCTATGGCCAAGCAATGCAGGAAAAAGCGAGGCTCAATAGGCTTTTGCGAGATGAACAACGACCAGAGATTAAAGAGCCATCTCCCCATCCTGAAGAGCCACTACCGATCCCTGAAAGTCCACCGCTACCACCGCTTAAGGGCAGTGTCTTCGCCAAGTCCTGTGCATTGCCGGATGGGGTGATTAACCATAGCAATCCTGGTGGTTTTGTACCGGTTGAGTCGCTTAAGCAATACGGCACCTTTGCAGTGCTGGGCACTGGTTCAGCGATGGTGGCAGGTGGCACTGCGCTGAAGTGGGTCGGCGGCTCCGGTAGCGCAGCGGCCCTTGCGAATCACTGGGGTGGCACCTGGGCGCTGGGTCTTGGAAATGCATCAGCGGGCCTCGCAGCTCCAGCGGCTGTGGGCTTCGTCGCATTGTTGATTCCTGACACAACTTCGCCTGATAGCGCCTTCTATACGTCCGAGCAATACGCGGAGTTGAGTGCAGCGAACACCCGAGCACGGATCAATGTAAAACACTTGGCAGATGGATCTGTGAGCGTGTACGGGTTTTATACCGGGACAAAGACAGAATGGCAGCGCGTGCCAGTGATCAAAGCAGAGGCACGCGGCGAACAACTCGTTGCGAACATCGGAAACGGGTTTGAGCTCATCTGGACACCGGCCGCCGATCCTAACGAGGTGCTGGGGATTCCAGCGCTGGAAGGTGTTGCACCGTTGCCCGCTGCATGGGTTTACCCGCCGACTGAACAGGTCAATCGTATTCTGGTCAACCCGGAGCATCCTCCAGATTATCAAGACGCAATCATCTGGTTTCCGAGTCAGCCTAATATTGCGCCGATTTACCTATCACTAAGTGTACGGCATGCTTCCGGCGTGGTCACAGGAGCCGGTGAGAACGTTTTCGGTGTCTGGTTGGCTGGTGCCAGTTCAGGTCTTGGCGTACCTATCCCGACGCGCATTGCGGATAAGCTTAGAGATCGCACATTTTCAAGTTTTGACAGCTTCCGAGGGGCATTCTGGGAGGCTGTGGCAGATGATCCGGAGTTGGCTAACGAGTTTACTGAGCAGAACATTAATCGTATGCGAGAAGGCAACGCACCCAAAGCCCGGCAGCGAGACATCGTGGGGAAAAGGGCCAGCTTTGAGTTACACCATGTTGAATGGGTATCTAAAGGCGGCGAGGTCTACGACGTTGATAATTTACGAGTCAATACCCCTAAAAACCATATAGACAATCACCGGTGACCCCCTTGGGAAAGAGCATCTCAGAGTACACAGAAACCCAATTCACCCGCCTTGTGCAGGAAATATTCACTGCCAACAGGAACGGCACTCCAGATGAAGTCCTGGATGAGCTTCTGGACCAATTTAGGGCGGTTACGGGACACCCCGACGGTTCTGATCTAATTTATTGGCCGGAAGATGAGTCTCAATGCACTCCTGAGGGCATTACCAAGACTGTCAAAGAGTGGCGAGAGGCTAATGGATTGCCAGGGTTTAAACCGCGTTTCTAAGCGCCGCATTGTCGACTGTCACAAGCTGGACTCTCCCGTCTGGAAAGCAACAGAAAAATGGGGCCAAAAAAATGGGGTCAGATCACTATAGGAAACAGCGGAGCGTGGTCTAACCCTATCTTCTCAAATTTTGTACTTGCTCTATAAGTTCATTACCTATAAGCCGAACAATGGAAATTTTCAAGGAATGAAGTCTAAAGAAAAAATTTGCAAAAGTTGCCAAGTGATAAGTAGTTCTTCATTAGTTAAAATAAAAAATGGACGCTGCTATACGTGCAGAAAAATAGATCATGAGGAAATTCCCGATAATAAAATATCATTTTTAGTGCCGGTAACACTTGTCGCTATTTCTTTACGTTTCCTGATGCTATCAATCAACTCGATTTATTTTCAACACGCTATAATTACCTATAGGGGGCGGGGGTACAGCGCATCATATGAATTTACAGGCATGGCAATTATCCTTCCTGTATTGTCATTTATAATGACCTTTATTGGTTCTTTAGTATTGGCTTTAGCCTGCTATGATAAGCGTCGTGAAAAAGCAACATACATTAATGTAATAGCGGGAAGTCTTCTTTCTTGCTTTGTTTTTCAAATGGCTGCTATTTTTTTTGGCGAGAAATTAAATTAACGATCCTGAAAAAATATGGAGTCAGACCACGATAGAAAATAGCGGCGTGTGACCGGATCCCAATCCTCCTACACTGGCCATCCCAGGACGGTACGCAGAGCGCAACCTATGCCCATCAAACCCAATCAAAACGCCCCATTGACGTTAGTCCGCGCTCAACAAAGCGACCTGGACGATCTTGTCGCCATGCGCGAAAGTCTGGAACGTAAATAAAGGGGACGGCTTCATTTAAAAATGGATCCGTCCCTTTTTCATCCCACCTCTCGACTTACGCGACCTGCGTCTTGGCGGGAGGCGCGGCAGCCTTGCGATACGTCAGCAGCACAATCCCTGTCACCACAATCATCCCGCCCACCACCTGCCCGGCGTTGAGCATCTGGTCGAGCACGATCCAGCCCATCAACAACGTCGCCAGCGGCTCAATGTTCATCACCGGCGCATTACGCGGCATATCCAGGCGCGGCACCGAAATGAACAGCACGATAAACCCCGTGCCATACAGCACCACCAACGTGGCCAATGCCAGCCAGCCGGTACTGGTGGCCGGTAGGTTCAGGCCATCGACAAGTGCACCGCTCAAACCCGCGAGGTTGACGCTGCTGAATACGATAAGGATCGTCAGCAGACTGCGCACCGAACCGCGCACCTGAGACAACTTGTGGTCGGTGATCCACAGCGCACAGGCGAACACTAACGCCGCGCAAAAGGCCAGAGAGATGCCGAGCAGCCATTCCGGGCCGAGGGTGGTGTTGGCGGAGAGGCGGCCGGGTACGTCCAGCACGAACACCAGGCCCACCAGAATCAGGCCCATCAGCAACGCCGTGCGCGCGGTGGGGCGTGGACCGCCGAGTGCCCAGGTGAGCAGGGCCAGCAGGATGGGGAACACGTTGGCGACCAGCAAGGCCAGCGCTACCGGCACACGGGCGACGGCGGAGTAGAGGCAGAGGCTTTGGGTGGCGATGAGCAGGCCCAGGAGCACTTGCCAGCGCCATGCGCCTGGGGGGAGGCGCAGGTTTTGGCGTTGGTATAGGACCAGTATCGCCAGCACTAACAGGGTACCGCCGGAGCGCATCAGGATGGCCAGCAGGACTCCGGCGCCGTCGTCGAAGGCCACGCGGGCGGCGATGTGGTTGCCGGCGAAGGCGCAGCCCATGCAGAGGAGGATCAGGACGGCGATGTGGCGGGGGAATTGGGTGGGGGCAGGGGGAGTCATGGTGGGGGCTCGGGGAGTTGGCGCCATCGTCGGGGATGGGGGATTATTTTTAGGTTGTCGTACAACTTGGTGGTGGGATTTGTAGCGTGTTTGGTGGGAGGGGGCAAGGGGTTGTTTTAGTTACGTTGGCTAAGAGTGCCTACTGAAGAGGCTTCCACCGAAGTTCATAGGGGGAGCCGGGCCTGGGACGGATAGCTCTAATTCAGCTGGTCGTTAGAAGGAGATCGTATGAGTCTTTTGGCGGAAGCGTCCCAGCGTGTTTTCGGCAACTAGGTCGGAAAGGGATCGATTTATTGATTTGGAATAGATCGCTTTTGTCCCGACAATATGGAGATAAGTTGAATAATTCGTGATGGTCGGGAACGGCTGTTCGCGAAAGACCGCTTTCGGCCACAAGCGGTCTATCGAGTAAGCGCTGCACTAGAAACTAACCACCACGGTAGATTTCAAACAGCTCGCGAAAAAACCGATCGTATGCCGCATCGCGCGGGTCGCGGCGAGCCATCGCGCGCAGGTAGAGCGCAGGTATCGAAGGCGAGCGGCGATATGGCTTGAGCGAGCCCTCAGCCCATACCTCACCGGTGACGGTCACTGACGGTGCCTGCATAACCGTGGGGATTTGGGAGTAACACCACAACTGAGCCCAAATGTTTGGCCATAGATTCGATGGGATAGACTGCCTGGATAGCTTAATCTCAACGATAAGCACATGGCCGGTTTGAGAGTTGCGAAAAAGCAAGTCCGGAGATGCTCTCAAGGGCTCTCCTCTAACTGTCAGTTCCTCCAGCGCAAAATAGGGAACATGTTTGTCGTTCAGATGGATGCCCTGATGCACCAGCTTCCAGCCGTCTGGGCGCCTGCTTAACATCAAGGGCGAAGCGATTGTCCATGCTTCCTTAGGACCCACATGACTGTTCTGACAGAACTCGAAAATTACTTTTTCGGCTTCAAGCCCCCGTTTCAAAGCATCGTCATCCTCACCAGGTCGGCCGTATAGGCTATACACCCAGTTTGCAAAAGCAGACACGGTTGCGTCCGGCTTTTCGGGCCTCATGGCTCTGGCTTTCGTGAGAAAAGCACTAGGCTTCAGATCGAATTTGCCGATTACCGGCGGGATCACTTGTTCCCAGTAGGATCGATGGCCATCCCCGGATATTTTTTTGAAGAAGCTGAACGTATCCTCCACTTCCACCTGATCAAATAAGACGCGCATCCGGTTTTCAACCAGCCGGCGCCGCACTTCTGTGCGGCCAAGATCTCCGCTTGTCACCACCACACTCAATCGGTTGTCCGAAGCCTGTTCAATAGGCTCAACCCCGTCAGATTCGCCACCCTCAAAATCCATATTTCGTAAACTCTCCTCAAGCCGGCATCCACTGACAAGGTAGCCGCTTACCTGATGCGACTTCCCTTCAACTCAACTTGGGTAAGTCGAATTGAATCGACCCTACGTAGTCGCCCATTTTAATGTCTAACTTGGCAGAGATCGTCAGCTTTTGGCCGATTGCTGCTCGCTACGACAGGCAGAAATCGGCCAGAAGCAGAATATAAAAAGTCTACTAAACTTGGGGCGATTCAGTCCGGCAGAGAACACATACCAGAACTCTCACTTTTTGTAGTCTACGTACAGGGTAGTTGAGAGTGGATTTTTGCCGATCTCGTAATCGGGATTCAGTGTCGCGAGGTTGTGAGCGGCGATGCCAACACCGGCCACCAGACCTACGGCAAGCGCTCCTAGCGCCACTGGTGCACCGACAATGCTCGCTCCGGCAAAACCTGCAAAGCTCCCCATCGAGAGGTTGCGAGCTATCATATAAATCCTGACAGACATGCCTTCTGATTCAATAGCGTTCTCCAGCCACGTCAGAGTGTTTGAGTACCTGCTGAATTCGCCGCACTCAAGAACAAAACTCTCATGTGACTTTATTTTATTTAAGACAAAATCATTAGCCACATCTTCAATTTTATAAACATTAACATCCATGACGCTTTCTCCAGGTTAACACTCCACCTCGCTATCGGCAGAGTCCAACGAAACTTTAGGGCTAGCTTTTAAGTACTGCATGAATAGTTTATGAACTAGTCACTAAGAACGATGAATATGTTGAATAACTCCTGATTCTTTAGAGCATTGAATGACTGCTTTTGGCCGATAGCTACCGTACGCAACTGAACGCTTCCGCTCCAAAAAAGCGGTCCCTAATCGCCGAATAAAGGCTAAGAAACCTGATCACCTATCACTATGATGGATGCTCCGAAGATTACGTGAGATAGCCGGGTAACCTCAGTCAATGCCCGTAATGGGGCAGGCAAATCGAATAGTTTCAGTGGATTCTGGGGACGGTATTGCAGCTCATACCCCCTCAACGCCTGGCGTGAATCGCGATGAACGTCCGACCAGTCGTAAGCAAAGAACCCACGTTTAGCAAATTCAACGAAAGCGTTTGCACCAGCCCCAACAGTGGCCCGATCTACATCGGACACTTTCGGCAAGGAAAGGACAAATTCTTCGGAGTTTTCGACGGAGGGTATCGCGGAATCAGGAACTGGTCCGGGGCCACCTGTAGTGAAGAGCGCAACCTGGCCGAGGGCGTCGGTAGCGACCCATCCAACGTCAAAGTCCTGAAGAACGAAGGGAGCCATCATTTGCACCAACTTTTGAAGAGGGGACGAGTTGATTTCCCAACTCTGCTTACCAGCCCAGAGAGCGTAAAAGTGCGTAGACAAACTCTCAAAGCGGGAAGAAATTCGAAGGATTTATTTTTCCGGCTTAAAGATCTGCTTCTGGCCGATATCCGCGACC
Organism: Pseudomonas sp. A125; assembly: GCF_055409485.1. Classification (NCBI taxonomy): domain Bacteria; kingdom Pseudomonadati; phylum Pseudomonadota; class Gammaproteobacteria; order Pseudomonadales; family Pseudomonadaceae; genus Pseudomonas; species Pseudomonas sp. A125. The sequence goes on along the minus strand of NZ_JBUZVP010000003.1, from coordinate 315,674 downwards.
ACCCTGAAACTCACGCACTATCTGCACAACCAGCGGCTTCACATATTTCTCAATGGTATCAATCTCCGGCGGATCATCATGGCGCCCCCACTCCCCCTGATCAAAGGCCTGATAAAGCGAGAAAGCAGGCTGCGGCATGTCATTGGTCATGCCCACATCAACGATGGCAGCGATGAGCCCGTTCATGACGCCATCGCAGAACTCGTAAGTCAAAGCCCCTGCCAAGTAGTCTTCAGCAACCGCTATGGATAGCTCGTTCAGCAGATTGCGGGGGGCCACGCCGAATTCCTCGCAGGTGGCAGCAAGATCATTCAACGTTAAACCGTAGGCTTCGGCTTCAACCAATAGCTTATTGCGTTGGTTCTTTGGCAACCTCCCGTCCACGGTTCCCTTCCACGTTGCGGATGTCGTACCCGTGTCACTCATAATACTTCCCAGCCAGCAAAATGGCCGCACAGCGATGCCAAACATTGGGTATCGACCTATCCTCTTGGGCAAGTCGGGAACTGGCGTCTGCCCACGAAGCTGCCGCATCAAAAAACGCGTCAACGGACATATTTTCCCAGCCAAGAGCACTTGGCCCATAGACCGATGAAGGCGATGTCTTTTCAATTAAACGCCCGCTGGCGAAATCTACACCGAGGGCTTCGATAAATCGTATGAACGACGGTTCATCTCTGACGTGCGCCAACAACTCATGAAGATCTACAGGGCTATGCATAGGTTTCCTGGAAGCACTTAATGATTGATCACATGCTGCTGCACTGCATCGTGAACGGTCAACTCGGCTATCCAGGCTTTCAGGCCGGGGATGTGATGCGGAGTGACCGCTTCTGGCCGAAACCGGCCCTTTAATTCCCATACCGGTCTACCATGCTCACCTCCGGCAGTGGTTCCACGCGCTACCGACCTCAATCTCAAGGTATCGCCCATGACCTCTTCACCCCGCACCACCCCATCCCGCACCTCATCCGAGGCCTCCCAATGAGCATCGACCAAATCAGCCTCCCAAAAGGCGTAGGCCCGCAGGCCATCAAACTCCTCGACGCCATCACCGGTGCTGACACCAAAGAAGACCTGAACCGCGCAGGCGGCAAGGCTGAAGGTTTTGTATTGGGTCTGGAAAGCGCCAAGGCCATCAAAAGCCAAATCGCCGAGTCGCTGTATGTGGCATACGACGACGCGGCGAGTAATCGGCTCAGTGAGTTGAAGGGCTAGTCCCGCAGGACCGCGTTGGGCTTTATGCCCGAGGTGTTTCGCGGTCCATTAGTTTGCCGATCAGCAGTACGCTCAATTCGCTCAGTTGGTGTATGGCCAATGCCACGTCGCGGTCTTTGCCGGTCAGTTCGTCGGACAGGTAGAGCAGCAGGGCGCTGACGGAGGAAACGGTTTCGTAGCTGTTGGCGAGCAGGATTTCGCTGCTGACGCCGGAGGTGACGCTGAAGAGGGCGGTTGCCTCTGGGGCTGTCTCGGCATCAGTGCCGGGATTGAGGTAGTGATCAAGCGCACGCTGGGCGGCCTGTTGGAGTTTTAGATCCGGCGTGTTTGGCGGATTCGGCGTTATTTTGAACATATAAGTATTCCTGAGTCGGGCCGCCACCTCGTCGCTACTAAACGATAGGGTGGCAGCTGTGCGCAGGTTAGTAGACCGGTGAATACCTAAAGCCGGCGCGCCCGAAGGCGCCCTACGCACAGCCACCATCAAGCACAGACAGGACGTCTGGAAGATGAAGTTCATGCACGTAAGTATTCAAAGCAGGGCTACTAAACCCGATCACTGAGTTTTCAGCGACCGAGCAACCTTAGAGATGACCACCCAGGTGCACAAGCCGGCGGATTCTGACGCAAGCGTAGGCAATGGAGCAAGGTGCTGCGGTCAATGCAACGGCTCCGTTACCCCACAAAAGGTACCACCAGCCGATACGCCCTCAACCCCAAATCACTCAAACCCTCCAAGCTCTCGCCCTGGCCAGGCATGAGCAGGCTGATCCCCAAATAATGCTCCAGGTGCAGGGTGAGGGTCTGGCCTTCGACGCGCAAATCCCAATAGCGCTGATCCAGCCCGTCGGCCTTTACGGTCCATTCGCCGCTCAAACCGTGCTCCAGCGTTTCGGCGATGGTCGCGAACAATTGCCAGTCGGACCTTTCCGAAATCTGTATTTCCATAAGGGATCATCGATAGGGTGAAAGGGCGTGCTTCGCCGTGAGATGCTTGTCGTAGAATGTGACAGAACCTGCGCAGCTTTCAAAGGAATGAGCCCGTGACAACGAGCACCCCCATCACCCGTCCGCTCGGCATGAATAAAGGACCTCTTCGTGTTCGATAAAAACGACTTTGACCAGATTCACCGTGAGCAATTGTTTCACTACGGTTCGGGCCGTCCGTACCCCGGTATCTATTACGTCACCTATCCACAGGATGCCTTTCGGACTCCCGACGCAGAGGCGTGCATCAGGGTCACCCGCGCGCCCAACCCGCAAAATGACAACGGTTTGCGCTTCTGGCTTTACGCAGAACGCCAGCACGACTGGTGCAGAAGGCAGGAATACTTCGCCGGATACGTATCCGATGCCAAGTTTGAGAACATATCGGAAGCCGAATTCAACCAAATGGTTGCCGACCAGGCGAATGAGTTGGTCGCGCCGCTCAAACTGCCACTGCACGAGCCAACGGGCTTTGTCGGTGCGCTGATGATGTATTCCATGAAGACCGAGTTTATCGTTTCGCTGGTCGCGGAATACGAGGATGAGTTCATCCATTTCTATTGGGACACTACCGCATGAGCGGCACCTGAATCCCCCGACGCATGGAAGCCTGTTTATGAATATTTGCCGCTTTATTCCCCTGTTTCTGGGCTGCCTGTTACCGCAACTGTGCACGGCCAACACGCCGCCCATCGACCCTCACGCCGAGCGCCTTTATCAGCAGGCGTTGCCGTATCTCCAGCGAGCCAACACCAAACTGGAAGCGGTGCCTGCGAACTTTCCCACCGCCAGCGCAGACGAGAAAAAGCGTTCCCAGGCGCTGGTGGAGGAGGCGGGTGAATCACTCAAACCGGCGATCAAGTTGCTTGAACAGGCTGCCGCGCTGGACCACCCAGTGGCGCAGCATCGCCTGGCGATGATCTACGTGTTGTTCTACCCAATCGACGTCATCAAGGAAAAGGCTTGCCCGCTGTTGGAACGCAGCTTCCTGCAAGGCTTTGCACCACCAGCCCTGCAGCTTTCCTCCTTTTGCTATGAATTGACGAACACACCCGAATTCCAGACAACGCTGAAGGCCATTGCAACCAGCACGCCCGCGTATGAGCAGTATTTTCCGCAGCCTGCGGTGAAGCTTGAATGCAGGGCCGAGATGCCTCAGGGCATGGCGTTGCAGTGGGGCAGCAGTCGGGATTATCAGGCTGAAATGTACCGGCTGCTGGGGGACAGTAACCGTGCGCAGCGTACGGAGTATTACCAGCAGGCAATCGCGATCAATGATTGCTACAAGGCGAAAAAGCGCCTGGGGTTAAGCCAGTAACCGGGCGGGTATGAATAACGGTTAAGGAGAAGGGCATGGCGGGTGGCGAGATTGGGTGTGGTTCGTTTCAGGGCAGCGACAAGTCGGGGTCGGCCTTTGAGGCGGTGTTGGACGCGCTTCCGTTGCAGGCGCGGGACTGGGTTGAGGCGGCCAGGCAGCAACTCGATTCGGCTGACGTTGTGCTGTTGGAGGTTGATCATGCGCAGGGCTTGCTTCCCTTTTTGAAGGACTACCAAACACGCTTGATCGCCGAGATCGGGCACGATGATTGGGAGCGGGCCGCGCGCGATGAAACGGCATCGCTTGAGGATGTGGCTGCCAAGTGGGGCGCGGGCAAGGGCTGGCGGCTTTATTGCGTGCGGGATCTGGTGCGTGCTTGTGAGCAGTCGGCGGTGGAGCAGGAGCCTGTTTACATCGCGTTCAGCTAGGGCATCTGTGACGAGGCACGGAGGAAAGAAAAATACACTTTTTGCTGCGCGGGGCGTCCAACCCTGAAACCGCCGTCAAGGCTTTCATCTCCAGGCAGCTGCTCCCAGCTAAGGACCGATTATGCTGACGCTCTTCATTTTTCTTCTGGCCTGCGCCGCCGCCGCAAGCACCGGCATTATCTTCAAACCGGGCGAGTGGTACGCCACCCTCGTCAAACCCGGCTTCACTCCGCCCAACTGGCTGTTCCCGGTCGCCTGGACGATCATCTACATGCTGCTGGCTTGGGCCGGCTACCGCCTGACCCTGATCCCCGGCAGCGAAATCGTGCTGGCTCTATGGGCTGCGCAGATCGCGCTCAACACGCTGTGGACGCCCGTGTTCTTTGGCGCCCACCGGATTTTCGCCGGGATGGTGATCATCACGCTGCTGTGGCTGGTGGTCGCCGCCATGGTGTTGCTGACCGTGCGGCTGGACCTGATCACCGGGCTCATCCTGTTTCCGTACCTCGTGTGGTTAAGCGTTGCGGCTGCGCTGAATTTTTCCATCCTGCGCAATAACCGCTGAGGCCGGGCCGGGCTTGCGTGCCACGCTCAAGCCCAGCAACCCGCCGACCACCAATGCCCCGGCCATGAAGTACATGGCCGCCTGGGTGTTGCCGGTGAGTTGGGTCAACCAGCCCACCACGATGGTGCTGAAAAAGCCCGCCACATTGCCCAGCGAGTTGATCAGCGCAATGCCCGCCGCCGCTGCGGCACCGCCGACTACGGCGGTGGGCATGCCCCAGAACACCGGCAGGCCGCTGATCATCGCGGCGGTGCCGAGGGTGAGGCCGAGCATCGACAGCCACAGGCTGTCGCCAAACAAGGTGCCGAACACCACGCCCCCGGCGCCGACCACGGCGCAGATCGCCAGGTGCCAGCGGTATTCGCGGTGGCGGTCGCTACTGCGGCCCACCAGCACCATGCTCACGGCGGCCACGGAGTAGGGAATCGCGCTGAGCACGCCGATGGCCCAGGGCTCGGCCACGCCGTTGTTGCGGATGATGGTGGGCATCCAGAAGCTGATCACGTATTGGCCCAGCACCAGGCAGAAATACACCGCCCCCAGCAGCCAGATGGTCGGGTTCAACAAACCTTCGCGTACCGAATGGCGGGGCTTTTCCCGGGCTTCGCGGTCGAGGGCGGCTTGCATGCCGCGCTTTTCGTCGGGGTTTAGCCAGTGGGCATCGGCGATGCGGTCGCGCAGCAGGAAGAACACGGCGGCACCGAGTGCCACGGCGGGCAGGCCTTCGATCACGAACAGCCACTGCCAGCCGGCGTAGCCCGCCACGCCGTCGAGGGTGTGCATGATCAAGCCGGAGATCAGCGAGCCGAGCATGCTGGAGATCGGCAGGGCGGCGATGAACAGGGAGATCATCACGCCCCGGCGATGGCTGGGGAACCAGGTGGTGAGGTAGAAAATGATCCCCGGGAAGAAGCCCGCTTCGGCGATGCCGATCAGAAAGCGCAGCAGGTAGAAGCTCATGGGGGTTTCGATGAACATCATGGCGGCCGACAGCAGGCCCCAGGTCATCATGATGCGGGCGATCCAGCGCCGGGCGCCGAAGCGGTGCAGGGCGATGTTGCTGGGGATCTCGAACATCAGGTAGCCGACAAAAAATACCCCGGCGCCGAAGCCGTATACCGCGTCGCTGAACTTTAAGTCATCGAGCATCTGCAATTTGGCGAAGCCGACGTTGACCCGGTCGAGGTAGGCCACCAGGTAGCACACCATCAGCAGCGGGATGATCCGCCAGGCGGTCTTGCGGTAGGCCGAGTGCAGGGCCTGGTCGGGCAGGTCGCCGGGGGGCGCCGTTAATGGCTTCATGGTGGGCCTCTTTTTTGTTGTTGTAGGGGCGATTGTTTTGCGCTGTGGCGCTTGGTCAGCGGGCGCGGCCTCCCGGCCAGTCGCCGCTCTGGCACATGCCGTGGACGACTTCGCGGATCAACTCGCTGATCAGGGTTTTAAGGTGGCTGGCGGCCATCGAGGCGCAGCTGCAAATGCCCAGGGTGCGGGTCAGCTCGGCGTCGGCAATGCGGTGGGCCACCAGGCGCCCGTCTTCGATTTCGCGCATGGCCAGGTTCAGCGGCATGATGGTGTAGCCAATGCCGGCCTCCACCGCGCTTTTGAGGATGTGCACCGAGTTCACTTCCATGGCGATCTCGCCCGCCGCCAGCCCGCGCTGTTTCACCCCGTGTTCCACCAGGGTGCGGGTGCTGTGGCCATGGGCCTGGCTGGGGAATACCAGCGGGCGGGCGAGGGCCTGTTGCAGCGTTACCTCGCCGGCCGGCGGCGCGTCGGGGGCGTTGGCGCGGTGGATCAGGTAGAAGTCTTCTTCGATCAGTGCGTCGAACACCACTTGCGGCGGCAGCTCGCGGGAGGTGAACAGGGCGAGGTCGACGCGGCCATGGATCAGTTGGTCCATGACGTTGCCGGTGAGTTCTTCGTTGAGGTGGAACGCCACCTGCGGATAACGCGCGGCCACGGCGCGCATCAACGGCATGGCGAGGATGGTGGCGACACTTTGCGGCAAGGCGACGACGATCGAGCCGCTGACATCGTTGGGGCTGCTGCGCACGGCGGCGCGGGCGTCGGTCAGGTGTTTGAGCATGCCTTGGGCGTATTCGTAGAAGACCTTGCCGGCCTCGCTGGCCACCACGCCGCTGTGGCTGCGATGGAACAGTTGCACCTCCAGCTCCTGCTCCAGCGCCGACATCTGCTTGCTCAAGGCCGATTGCGCCACATGCACCTGGCGCGCGGCCTGGGACAGGCTGCCGCAATCGATCACGACGACAAAGTATTTGATCTGGCGGATTTCCATATGGGCGCTTCCTGCAAACCGATGGGGCCAATGAGGGTACCGCGCTAACCGGCCGAGTGCCCGCGAGGGAAAATCTTCCCGGGGTTCATCAGTTGTTTCGGGTCCAGGGCGGCCTTGATCGCTTGCATCACGTCCACGGCGTTTGCCCCGTGTTCCACCGGCATGAAGTGCTGCTTGGTGAGGCCGATACCGTGTTCGCCAGTGCAACTGCCGCCCATGGCAATGGCGCGCTCGGCCAGGCGATGGGCCACGGCTTCGGCGCGTTCGACTTCGTCCGGGTTATGCGGGTCTACCAGGATCAGTGCGTGAAAATTGCCGTCGCCCACATGGCCGAAAATCGGTGCCAGAAAGCCATTTTCGGCGAGGTCGGCGGCGGTGGTTTCGATGCATTCGGCCAGGCGCGAAATCGGCACCACGGCGTCGGTGGTCAGCGAGCGGCAACCGGGGCGCAGGGCGAGGGCGGCGAAGTACGCATCGTGCCGCGCCTGCCACAAACGGCTGCGGTCTTCCGGGTGCACGGCCCATTCAAAATCCAGGCCCTGTTGTTCGTCGGCCACCAGGCGCACGGTTTCGATCTGTTCCTTCACGCTGGCCTCGGAGCCATGCAGTTCAAAGAACAACGACGGCGCCTCGCGCAGTTGGGTTTTGCTGTAGGCGTTGAGGGCTTGCATGGTCAGCGCGTCGAGCAGTTCGATGCGGGCGATGGGCACGCCGAGCTGGATGGTTTGAATCACTGCGCGTACGGCGTGGTCCACCGTGGGGAAGCGGCACACCGCCGCCGAAATCGCCTCGGGAATCGGGTGCAGCTTTACGGTCAGTTCGGCGATGGTTGCCAGGGTGCCGCCGGAGCCCACCAGCAAATGAGTCAAGTCGTAGCCGGCGGAAGATTTGCGGGCCCGGCCGCCGGTATGGATCACACGGCCGTCGGCGAGCACGGCGGTCATGCCCATCACGTTTTCGCGCATGGTGCCGTAGCGCACGGCGTTGGTGCCGGAGGCGCGGGTGGCCGCCATGCCGCCCAGGGACGCATCGGCGCCCGGGTCTATCGGGAAGAACAGCCCGGTGCAGTGCAGGGCGGCATTCAGTTGTTTGCGGGTTACGCCGGGTTGCACGGTGACGTCCATGTCGTCGACGCGGATCTGCACAATCTGGTCCATGCCCGACACGTCAATGCTGATGCCGCCGTGGGACGCTTGCAGCCAGCCTTCCAGGGATGTGCCGCTGCCGTAGGCAATCATCGGCACGTCGTGGCGATAACAGGCGGTGCTGATGGCGACGATATCGTCCAGGCTGTTGGCGTAGGCCACGGCATCCGGCGGCATGGGGTCGAGGGCGGAAATATCACTGCCATGGTGTTCGCGCACACTGGCCGAAGTGGAAAACCGGTTGCCGAGCAACTGGCTCAGTTCATCCAGCAGCGATTGTGGCAGCGGCGGGTGTGCAGGGGCGGCAGGAACGGTCATCGAGCAGTCTCCTTTTTTTGTGCGCCGCATGAGGGCGGCATTTTGGGGAGTTATTGCTTATCTTAGGCAGACGGGGGTCAACACGTGTAGTGCTGATTTCAGAGGGTGCCATCTCTTTTAGAGATAGAGGGAATATCGAATTGGGAACTCATACGCTGTGGCCTGCCAACGAACATGAAGTGGCGCAAATGCAGCGCTTCAACCAGAAACTGGCGTGGTTGCCGCGTTTTCGCATCCGCAACCGCGTGACGCCCCGGGTGATCCAGGCGCTGTTGCGCTCAGGCCAGATGGTGGCCGGCAACAAGTTGCTCAAGCATGGCCTGCAAGCCGAAAGCCGGCACGTGGGCTCGGTGCCGGTGCGCATCATTCGGCCGAAGGGCAAGGTCAAGGGAGTGGTGTTGGACATCCATGGCGGCGGCTGGGTGATCGGCAATGCGCAGATGAATGACGACCTCAACGTTGCCATGGTGAACGCGTGCGACGTGGCGGTGGTGTCGGTGGATTACCGGCTGGCGGTGAATACACCGGTTGTGGGGATTCTGGAAGACTGCCTGGCCACGGCGCGCTGGTTGCTCGGGGAGTGTGAGGAGTTTGCCGGCCTGCCGGTGATCGTCGTCGGCGAATCTGCCGGTGGGCACCTGGCGGCGGCCACATTGCTGGCGCTGAAGCAATGGCCCGAGTTGCTGGCGCGGGTGAGCGGGGCGGTGCTGTATTACGGCGTCTACGATTTGACCGGTACACCGAGCGTACGCACGGCAGGACGCGAAACGCTGCTGCTGGACGGGCCCGGGATGGTTGAGGCGTTGCGCCTGCTGACGCCGGGGTTGAGTGATGAGCAGCGCAGGGAACCGGCGTTGTCACCGCTGTACGGCGACCTTGCCGGGCTGCCGCCGGCGCTGATGTTTGTGGGGGAGCTGGACCCGTTGCTCGACGACACGATACAGATGGCCGAGCGATGGGCTGGGTCCGAGGTGTTTCTGCTCCCGCAGGCCGCCCATGGGTTTATTCATTTTCCGACGGCGATGTCCTGCAGGGTGCTGGCTTACAGCCGCGAGTGGATATCGGAGCGAATTGCGCAGCGGAGCCTCTAAGGCTGACGATTGTTCAGCGCCAAAAGCTGTTAGAGATGGGGTTAAGCAGTTTGCTCCGAGCAGTCGCGGCTAGTAATACGAAGCATTGCGGCAGTTCGGTCAGCGAGAATTCCTCCGTGAGTAATTACCCTAAGCGTTTACGTACCGCTGGAAATCTCAGTTACAGATGGAAATAGCTATGTGATCGGTGCCATCATCGCGCCATATAATTATCACGCCAGCGGAGGGTACGAATTGCCGGATTTAAAGGATTCAGAGGCGCTAAAAAGTGCGTGTGTCAATTTGGTTGAGCAAGTTCTGTCGTTGCCCGGAAATCAACGATGGATCACAGAGTTTCAACAGTGGCTAGTGCGGGTTCATGAGGTTTCGCATGACGAGTTCATACACGAAGACTTTCAACAATCTCTGTGGAACTCCGAGGCAGTCTCTGCAACGGGCATGGGGCATGTTGATGTTAGCGGCGTAGTCAAAAACGCAGCCATTGCTGAGAGCTTATGGCAGCTCAAACAGAAGTATGCGACGACCGAGGATGCGACAGAAAGTGAACTACTCATCTCCGAAGCTTGGCAGCTGATTGCTGCCGACGTTGCACGCATCACCAAGCGCAACCCAAAGCTCAAGATGTATCGGGTTTTTGCCTTGTTATGCCCGGGCTCGTTCACCACCATCGCGCACTTTCGTAAACTCCGTGAATTAGCCTACGCAATGGGACTGCCATTGCGAGGCGTGCGCCGACATTTACACCGGCTTGTGCTTAATCGTCTGACCGAGGTATTAGGCCCGACCCCCGACTACCTCTCGCGAGAGGGAACATCCAGGTTGACACTGCCGTGGCTGCTATTCGTCACCTATGTTCAAAATCCTGAGGCGGAAGCCACCGAAAAATCCGATCCCCTCACTGGAGAGGAGGTACTCAATCCGCTACCTCCTGAACGCCGCCGGCGAGGGATGCTGGCAATCGGTGGGGGCACGGGCACGATACAAACCATGATCGAGTTTGCGGCAGATGGCTGCACACGCGAAGACTTTATGCAGCATCTGCAGTCGATCAACCCCCAGTCCAAAAAAGCTACCTTCAACACTCAATTGAACGCGTTGATCGCAGAGTGGGGCGTGCTCCGTGCTACTGGCAGCGACCTGCAGTTGACGCTACGGGGAGAGGCTTTTTTAGAGTCAGGGGAGCCCGATGAAGTCATCGATTGGATGATCACCCGCATTCTGGGGTTTGACTACCTGCTGGATGCGTTAAGGGGGACACCATTAGCTAGTCGCGATGCGATCCTTGAGCTTCGAAAGGTCAACCCAGGATGGACGACTGATTTCGCTCCTTCGAGTCTTATTAGTTGGCTGCGAAACCTGGATCTTGTGATCCTGAATAACAAGATGTTGGAACTCACTGACAGGGGTAGACAGTGGGCTGAAAGAATCCACTGGATTCCAAAAGCGCTGACTGTTCGCGATGGACTGGATCCTGTCGTCGCACAGACCGATACGGTATCGCGTGCTACCGTCGAAGTTGAGCGGCCTTCCCTAAAGGCCATAATTGGCGGCTTCAGTTCGGGATTTCCGTTTCCTGATGAAATGGTTGGGCAATTGGATGCTGGGCTCTGGAGTCATCCGAGACGGCATTTTGCCGTCCTTACCGGGTTGAGCGGGGCGGGTAAAACCCAGCTGGCTCGCGGCTACGCTCTGAGTTTGTGGCAGGAAGATCCGACGCCATCCGAAGGGCTGCTTATCATCCCTGTTCAACCTGGATGGCACGATTACTCAAGCCTCCTGGGCTACGTTAACCCCCTCGACTCGGACTCATACGTACGTACAGGCGTGTTGGACTTTCTGCTTCAAGCAAGCTCCAATCCCTCTAAGCCATACACGTTGGTTTTGGATGAAATGAATCTGTCTCACCCGGAGCAGTATCTGGCACCTTTGCTTTCAGCAATGGAGACGGGGGAGACGATCGTATTCCACGGCCAGTCTGATGATATTGACGGCGTTCCTCCCGGAATTCCGTATCCGAATAATCTTGTGATCATCGGCACAGTTAACATGGATGAAACGACCCATGGACTGAGCGACAAGGTGCTCGACCGCGCTTCCGTTATTGAGTTTTGGGATATCGATGTTGAGGTGTTCCCTGGATGGAATAGCAGTTCCCTTACATCGGAGCAAACATTGCAGGTGAAAGACCTGATGGTGGCGCTGATGGACATTCTGCGCCCTGCTAGGCTGCATTTTGGATGGCGGACTCTGCATGACGTCCTTGGTTATCTCCACCAAACCCAGAAGGGAGAAGTAATCGAGTTTTCACGCGCGCTGGATCAGGCAATTTATTCCAAAATTCTTCCTAAACTTCGAGGAGAAGACAGCCCTCGTTTTCAGCGGGTTCTGGCATCGCTCAAAGCTGCATTGGCTGGTTCGCAGATGGTTTCATCGTTGCGCAAGGCTACCGAGATGCTTGAAGAGTTGAACCACTCGGGCTCGACCAGGTTTTGGCGCTGACAATGGCAGTCATCTTGCGTGTGGAGTGTGGCGAGACGCTTTTTGAGGCAACGCCCGGATCGCGGACTACGGGATTTATGGAGAGAGGTACTTACCGATTTACAAAGGTGGAGGGGCATTCGTTTTATGTCGACGACGTTCGCCTTGAGGAAACCCGTTATCAGGATAGGAAGGTATGGTGCTGGTCGCCCGGCTACTTCGCCGGGGAGGTCGTGGCCGAACTTTTGAACGGCGCCGAGGAAACCGTCGCAACCTATCGCCTGGACGTGTCCGCGGACGGTACGAAGCTTGTCGGAGCTTCGTATTCCGAGATGGTCAGCACAATTCTTGATTTCGATCCGTCGCTGTTATTCGGTACTGAAGATGCTCAACTTGGAATTGGAAACGAAGGCGCCTTCACTAATCCGCATCTCCAATACGCGCGCCTTCGTAGGTATGGTGACCGACTGCTTGGCGCGCTTCAAAGCGTGATTCAAAAGCCCCTGACATTATTGCGCAGGGAGCGGACCAGTGTTGGTGCTCATAACGTGAAACGCCTGGACTCAACTGGCGTCAGAAAGGCTCTGATGAGCCCGGCAGGCCTTGCGCTATTGCATCCGGGGAGCCCGAACAAGCCTGCGTTGAACACTGTCCGGTTTGATGTCTCAAGCGTCTACGAAGAGCAGGATAATCCTGCTAATCAATCGCTTGGACTCGTCGTGTCGGAAGTTATAAGACGGTGCCGACAGGTGCGCCGGTCTTTGCAGGAAATCGGAGCCAAGGAATCTCTCAGCGAAACCCGTTCGCAACTAAGCCCAAGATTAGTGCGGCGTATTGCCTTCGTTGAGTCCCTACTGAGTAAGTTGGTACGTATTCAGCGCGCCTCACCATTTCGAGACCTTAGCCACACGCGCCTGTCTGCTGCGGGGCTTAACGCTATTTCCGCTCACCCGATTTATGCACGGGCTTATCGGTTTGGATGGTATGCACTACGCTCGGGAGTCTTGGGTCAGGAAGGCGATGAAACGCTCTGGCTCAGCCCGACGTGGGAGATTTACGAACGTTGGTGTTTTGTAATGGCTGTGGAGCAGTTGAAAAAGGACTATCCGGATTTCACCTGGAAGCGTCGCTGTTCATCCATGAAAGCTGGTCGAATTCTATGGCGTGGAACGGGGGCCGACTCCGTCCTCGACGTATGGTTTCAGCTACGCTGTCCACCCTTTGATCGCAGGGCGTATCACGGGTTCTCAAGTCTATCCAGGCTCCGATTTCCAGACATCGTTGTCACCTTTAGGTCCGCAACCTCACGTCGATTTATAGTCTTTGATGCCAAGTACCGCAGCAGTCGATACGGAGTGCTGGATGCCATGGCGTCGGCTCACCTGTACCACGACAGCCTGCGTTGGGAAGGTCGCAAGCCTGATGCCTCGCTCTTGCTGATTCCGCGTGGCGGGGCGGTTGCTGCTTTAGAAAGTGCTACTTATCGATCTACCCACGGCGTCGGTGCTTTGGTGTTAGGTGTGATGTCTGACGGTGAGGCTTTTGGAGCAGAGTTGAAGAGAATTCTAAGCAGCTAGCTTCAGTACAGTAAGAGCAGGGAAAGTAAAAACCTCTGGATACAACAAGGCCGCAGGGAAGAATGAAAACAAAAATATCATTCATCGTTTCATTGGGAATATTGTTGCTGGCTCAAACTTCACTGACCTTTGCGGATAATGCTAACGGCAAAAACATTTATCTGCAGCGATGCGCCATGTGCCACGGCGCGGATATCAAAGGGACGGGACCCTTGGCGAATAAAAGCAATCCGCCTACGCCTGACCTGACAACGGCCAGTTTCAAGAAACGCCTGAATGATTATCCGGGCGTTATTGTGTCATCCATCATCCTTCGTCCAAATGGCGACCTAATTCCAAGAACGTTGCGGGAGAACGGTGTAAAGCTGTCGCCGTTCACCTGGAAGGTTCAGGACTTTCGCGATTTGAACGAGTACATGAGTGGAGTGATTTCAAAAAGCCGATGATGTTGAGAGGAGTGTCTCGCGGCAGGTGTTGGGGCTCTCCAAGGCTTTTCGCGAGGGCGGGGCTTCCCCTGTAGGAGCCGGCTTGCCGGCGAAAAATCCGAGAGCGCTGCGTTCATCCAGCGTACCAGCGTCATCGTTGGCGACCATCGCCGGCGAGCCGGCTCCTACTTGCGCACCAGAAACTCGGCCAGGTCCTTGACCGCGTCCTCTGCCAGCAAGCCCACCTCCACGGTAATCCCCGCGTCCTGCAGCATTTTTATGCCCGCTCCCGAGTTACGCGGGTCGGGATCCAGCATCGCAACAAACACTTTCTCGACACCGCTGTTGATCAAGGCCAGCGCACAGGACGGCGTGCGGCCGTGAAAGGAGCAGGGCTCCAACGTCACGAATGCAGTGACCCCGGAGCAATCACCGGACACGTTGCCCAGCGCCATTGCCTCCGCGTGATGCAGCCCCGGCGGTTGTGTATAGCCTTGGCTGATCACCGCGTTACCCCTCACCAACACGCAACCCACTGGTGGGTTTGGCAGGCACTTGGGCAGCGCCAGGCGGCCCTGGGCGAGTGCGAGGCGCATGAAGTCGGCATTGGAGGATGGGGTGGGCATGTCTTCGTGATCCTGTTAGTCGTGCCTTAGCACCCGCTCAACGCCACCTGCGGACGCTCGCCCGCAAAGAAAAACGGCCGCAACCTCACACCTACGCTGTTACCGATAAACGCCGCCACCAACCATACCCAGCCATGCAGGCTGCCCGACGCAATCCCGCTGAAATACGCGCCGATATTGCAGCCGTACGCCAGTCGCGAGCCGTAACCCAACAGCAAGCCACCGATCACCGCGGCGAACAGCGAGCGTGCCGGAATCTTCAGGCTTGGGGCAAAACGTCCTGCGAGGCCCGCCGCCAACAGCGCACCCAGGATGATGCCGATGTCCATCACGCTGGTGACGTCTTCCCACACCGGCGCTGCCAATGCTTTGGCATTGCCCGGCATCTGCCAGAACACCCAGCTGCCCACGTCCACACCCAACCCGCTGGCGACCTTGGCGCCCCACAGCGCGAACGCCGAAGTAATGCCCCACGGCCGCCCGGCCAGTGCCAGGGTGGCGTAGTTGAGCAGGGCCAAGCCAATCGCGCCCCACACCAATGGCCATGGCCCACGTAGGAAACGGCGCAGGCCCTGGTGTTCGCTGGTCACGCCGGCTTCGAGTTGCCCGTGACGGCCTTTTTCGAGGCGCACGGTGACTGCCGCGATGATCGCGAACACCGCCAGGCTCAACAGCAAGGCCGGTACTACGCCGAAGCTTTTGACGATGGACACCGCCGGGAACGACGGCAACGAGAACCACCAGTCGACGTGGTGGGTGGCAATCAACGAACCACAGATAAAGAAGAACAGCGTCACCAGCATGCGCGCGTTACCGCCGCCCACAGTGAACAGGGTGCCGGACGCACAACCGCCGCCCAGTTGCATGCCGATGCCGAAGATAAATGCCCCGAACACCACCGAAACCCCGGCCGGCGCCACCAGCCCGACCACGGGTTGGCCGAACAACGTGCCGGCTCCCAGCGCAGGGAAGAACAGCACCACGGCAATCGCCAGCATCACCATCTGCGCGCGCAAACCCGCGCCACGCCGGTCGGTGATGAACACCCGCCAGGCCGAGGTAAAGCCGAAAGCGGCGTGGTACAGCGTGAGGCCCAGCGCGGCGCCGACCACCAGCAACAGCACCTGGCGCGAGCCCACGCTGTTTTGCAGGAAGGCGGCGCCCAGCACCAGGATGGCGAATGCCAGCAGTGGCGCGACCGGCTTGCGCGCAGGGGTTGTGGAGAGGGAAAGGCTCATCGGGTATCTCGGTTCGTGTGGGTTAAATGCGAGGCGCCGAGTATAAACCCGGCGCTCTCCCACTGGCGCCTCGAATCCTCCAATGAAGAGCATCAGCCCAGGCGTACGGACAACTCGACGTCGTCGCCAATCGGCACCGACAGGTAGCCGTTTGCCGGCGAGCGCACACGGGCCAGGTAGTCGGGGCAGTAGTCGGTGTTGTCGGCGACGATCAACGCGCCGGGCTTGAGGCGGCTTTCCACCAGGTTCAGTACATCGCCATACAAGGCTTTGGCGCCGTCGAGCAGCAGCAGGTCGACGCTGGCGGGCAGGCCGCTGGCCAGGGTGACCAAGGCATCGCCATGGCGGATATCGACGAGGTCGCTCACGCCGCCTTGCTCCAGGTGTTGGCGCGCCAGGGCGATCTTCGAAGGCTCGAACTCACTGGTGATCAGCGCGCCGCCGCCGTTGTCCCGCAGGGCGGCCGCCAGGTGCAGGGTGGACAGGCCGAACGAGGTGCCGAACTCGACAATGGCCCGGGCTTTTGCGCTGCGTGCCAGCATGTACAGCAGGGTGCCGGTGTCGCGGGAGACTGGCAGCCACAGGTCTTTCAGCAGGCCGTAGAGTTCCAGGTAGTCGGTTTTGCTGCGCATCAGGCGATCGCGTTCTTCAGGTGTCACAGTATTGAGGATGGGGCTGGTGACGGCATTCGCCTGTGCGTACAGCCGTTCAATCAGGGCCGCCATCGGGGCCGAGGTAAGCGTATTCATGGGGATGTCCTGTTGCAGGTTGAGCACCGTGAGGCGCCGGGCTAGTATGCGAATGATTCGTCGCATTTAAAGTATGCGAACAATTCGTCACATTCGCTATTCGCATTCGAACCGCAGCAGGCATGCCCCATGACCGACCGCCAGACCTCGCAGATTTCCTCACGCAAAGAGCCCAAACAGGCGCGATCCACCGAGTTGGTGTCGGCCATTCTCGAAGCGGCTATTCAGGTTTTGGCCAAGGAAGGCGCCAGCCGTTTCACCACCGCCCGGGTCGCGCAAAGGGCCGGCGTGAGTGTGGGCTCGGTGTACCAATACTTCCCCAACAAGGCGGCCATCCTGTTCCGGCTGCAGACGGATGAATGGCAGCAAACCTCGCAAATGCTCAGTCGGATCCTGGAGGACGTGAGCCGTCCGCCTCTTGAGCGACTGCGCACCCTGGTGCATGCGTTTATTCGTTCGGAGTGTGAGGAGGCGCAGATGCGGGTCGCCCTGAGCGACGCCGCGCCGCTGTACCGAGACGCGCCTGAAGCCCATGAGGTGCGGGCGGGAGGGCAACAGATCTTCCAGACGTTCATGCTTGAATTGCTGCCGCAGGTGCCTGAGGCGACTCGCGCCCTGGCGTGCGACTTGATCGTCACCACCTTCAGTTCGGTGGGCAAGGAATTCTCGGGAAGCCCGCGCACCGAGGCGCAAATTACCGCCTACGCGGACGCGATGGCGGATATGTTCAGCGCTTACGTGAGAGTGCTGAACCAGACAGCACGATGACCCGCAGGGCGGGCCATCGTTTGAAGCGCTTGCCTTAACGGCGGTTCAGCCACACGGTCTGCGCGTTGCAGAATTCCCGCACACCAAAGTGCGACAACTCCCGCCCAAATCCACTCTTTTTCACACCGCCAAACGAGACCCGAGGGTCGGATACGCTGTAGGCGTTGATGAAGATCCCGCCGGTTTCCAGTTGATTGGCGATGTGGCGCGCCTTCTCCGGGTCGGTGGTGAACACACTTGCGGTGAGGCCGAATTCACTGTCGTTGGCCAGTGCCACGGCGTGGTCCGCATCGCGGGCGGTGATGATGGAGGCGACCGGCCCGAACAGTTCCTGTTTGAACGAGGTCATCTGGTCGGTGACGTTGGCCAGCACGGTGGGGGCGTAGTAGTTGCCCGCGCCCTCGACTTTGTTGCCGCCCAGCAGCAAGGTGGCGCCTTCGGCCAGGGTGGCCTGGACCTGGCCGTCGAGTTCGTCCCGCAGGTCGAAACGGGCCATCGGGCCGATGTAGGTCTCGGCGGCGGTCGGGTCGCCCATCACCAGGTTGCGGCTGGCTTCGAGGAATTTGGCGGTGAAGGCTTCAACTACACCTTCTTCGATGATCAGGCGCTTGGCGGCGGCGCACACCTGGCCGGAGTTCTGGAAGCGGCCGATCAGGGCGGCTTGCACGGCTTCGTCGAGGTTGGCGTCGTTGAGCACGATGAACGGGTCGGAGCCGCCCAGTTCCAGTACGCATTTCTTCAGCGCGGCACCGGCCTGTGAGCCGATGGCCATGCCGGCACGCACGCTGCCGGTGAGGGTCACGGCGGCGATGCGTGGGTCGGCGATGGCTTTGGACACGCCGTCCGCGGTGACGTTGATCACTTCGAACAGGCCATCGGCGAAACCGGCGCGTTGGAAGGCATGTTTCATCAGGTACGCGCTGCCCATCACGTTAGGCGCGTGTTTGAGCACGTAGGTGTTGCCGCTGAGCATGGTCGGTACAGCGCCCCGCAGCACTTGCCACACCGGGAAGTTCCACGGCATCACGGCGAGGATTGGGCCCAATGGGCGGTATTCGATTTGCGCGGTGCCGTTGTCCACCAGGGTGGCTTCCGGGGCGAGCATAGCCGGGCCGTGTGCGGCGTACCACTCGGCCAGTTGCGCGCATTTTTCGATTTCGCCACGGGCCTGGGCGATGGGTTTGCCCATTTCCAGGGTGATCATTTGGGCCATTTCTTCGGCCTGGTCGCGCAGGGTGCTGGCCAGGGCCAGCAGCAGTTCGGCGCGCTGGGCGACGGGCGTGTTGCGCCCATGGCGGAAGGCATTGACGGAGCGGGTGAGGGCGGCGTCCAGCTGCGCCTCGGTTTCGTACGGGTAGCTGGCGACCGTTTCACCGTTGGCGGGGTTGATCGACAAGGCATGGGTCTGGGAAGAAATGGAGTTCATGGCACCGTCCTGCGCAGTGAATGGGATGGAGGCCAGCGTACGGGGCTGTATCTTTTTCGGAAACTGAATAATATTAAGCAATACATTCACGTTTGGAGAATGACTTGGATCTGGTCCAGCTGGAAATTTTCAAAGCCGTTGCCGAGCAAGGCAGCATCAGCGCCGCGGCGCAGTTGATCCATCGGGTGCCGTCGAACCTGACCACGCGGATCAAGCAGTTGGAGCAGGACCTGGGCGTGGATTTGTTTATTCGCGAGAAGAGCCGGCTGCGGTTATCGCCGGCCGGGTGGAATTTCCTCGGCTATGCCCGGCGCATCCTCGACCTAGTGCAAGAGGCCCGGGCAACGGTGGCGGGGGAGGAGCCCCAGGGCGCGTTTGCGTTGGGCTCGCTGGAGAGTACGGCGGCGGTGCGGATCCCGGCATTGCTCGCGGCGTATAACCAGAAGCACGCCAAGGTTGAGCTGGACCTGACCACCGGGCCGTCCGGGACGATGATAGAGGGCGTGTTGTCGGGGCGGCTGGCGGCGGCGTTTGTCGATGGGCCGGTGTTGCACGCAACGCTGGAAGGCGTGGCGGTGTTTGAGGAAGAGATGGTGGTAATTGCGCCGTTGCACCACGCGCCGATCACCCGGGGGCGGGATGTGAGCGGGGAGAGCATCTATACCTTTCGCTCGAACTGTTCGTACCGGCATCATTTTGAGCGTTGGTTTTCCCAGGACGGGGCGGTGCCGGGGAAGATCTTCGAGATGGAGTCTTACCACGGGATGCTGGCGTGCGTGAGCGCCGGTGCCGGGTTGGCGCTGATGCCGCGCAGCATGCTGGAGAGCATGCCGGGGTTTACGGCGGTGAGTGTGTGGCCGCTGACGGATACGTTCCGGGTTTTGAACACCTGGCTGATCTGGCGGCGGGGCACGGTGTCGCAGAGTTTGAACAGTTTTGTGCGGTTGCTGGAAGAGCGCGGCCTGGCCCTGGCATCGTAGCCGTAGCAGCTGTCGAGCCCCAGCGAGGCTGCGTTGGCCGCGCTGCCGCTATCGAGTCATACACTCAAACCGAGTCGCGCCTGACGCAGCCTCGCTGGGGCTCGACAGCTGCTACGGGAAGTTCAACTCAGGGAGTTAATCGCCAAATTGCAGGGTGTCTGCTTGCACCGAGTTGCACAAACCGTAGTTGCCGGAAGAGAGCGGACTGAAGGCGAAATAGGCCCCCTGTGGGAGCTGTCGAGCTTTAGCGAGGCTGCGATGACGTCGGCACAGGCGACAGTGAGGGTGCCTGACCCACCGCTATCGCGGCCTCGCTAAACCACATGTGGTCTTGGTCAGCCGCCAAATTGCAGGGTGCCCATGGCCAGTTTGGCGATCAGTGCGCCAGCACCCAGGTGTTTCAGTCACACAGGTTTTCTGTGGGAGCTGTCGAGCTTTAGCGAGGCTGCGATGACGTCGGCACAGGCGACAGTGAGGGTGCCTGACCCACCGCTATCGTGGCCTCGCTAAGGCTCGACGGCTCCCACATGTGGTCTTGGTCAGCCGCCAAATTGCAGGGTGCCCATGGCCAGTTTGGCCATCAGTGCGCCGGCACCCAGTTGCACCAGCCACAGGGCCAAACCGCCGAGGAATACGCCGAGGGCGACTTGCAGCACCAGGCTTTTCTGACGCTTGGCCGGTGGTGGGCGCGGGGTGAAGTGGTCCAGCTCGTCGCGGTCGGCACGCAGGTCCAGGTCGTCGTTTCTCATAGGCTACTCAAGGGGAAGGGACTGTCTTGCTGTCAGTCTAGGGGTAGCGGACTGAAAGCAGCGAATTTTTAGGGGCCATGCCCTATTTGTTAAGGCAACCCACTTACCCTGTGGTGAGGGGGCTTGTCCCCCGTTGGGCTGCGAAGCGGCCCTGATTCAGGCACCGCATTCATTCAGAAAGTTCACGGTGGCAGGTTTTTCTGGCCGCTGCGCACCCAACGGGGGACAAGCCCCCTCACCACAGGTTCGGTGTTCACAAAAGAGTGTTTCAGCAACAAAAAGGGGAAGCCACCGGCTTCCCCTTTTTTGTATCACAACAGGCTTACAGCACCTGAACGATGGCCTTGGTCACCGCACCGATGTTCGCCTGGTTCAACGCCGCCACACAGATGCGGCCAGTGTCCAGCGCGTAGATGCCAAACTCGTTGCGCAGGCGGGTCACTTGCTCAACGCTCAGGCCGGAGTAGGAGAACATCCCGCGCTGGCGCCCGACGAAGCTGAAGTCGTGGCCGGGAGCTGCCTTGGCCAGTTCAGCCACCATCTGCTCGCGCATGCCGCGAATGCGCAGGCGCATTTGGGCGAGTTCTGCTTCCCACTGGGCGCGCAGCTCAGGGTTGTTCAGCACCGCTGCCACAATCGCCGC
Source organism: Pseudomonas sp. A125 (assembly GCF_055409485.1). Lineage (NCBI taxonomy): Bacteria > Pseudomonadati > Pseudomonadota > Gammaproteobacteria > Pseudomonadales > Pseudomonadaceae > Pseudomonas > Pseudomonas sp. A125. Next base: position 294,649 of record NZ_JBUZVP010000003.1, on the reverse strand, counting down.
GCCATGGGTTGGCGGGTTGGAGTAGTTGGTGCGGATCACACGCTTGACCTGGGACAGGATGCGCGCGCTTTCTTCCTTGGCGTCGGTGACGATGGACAGGGCGCCAACACGCTCGCCATACAGCGAGAACGACTTGGAGAACGAGCTGGACACAAAGAAGGTCAGGCCCGACTCGGCGAACAGGCGCACCGCAGCGGCGTCTTCGTCGATGCCGTCGCCAAAGCCCTGGTAGGCCATGTCGAGGAACGGTACGAGGTTTTTCGCCTTGACCACGTCCAGCACTTGTTGCCAGTCCGCCGGGCTCAGGTCGACGCCGGTCGGGTTGTGGCAGCACGCGTGCAGCACCACGATGGACTGTGGCGGCAGGGCGTTGAGGTCTTCCAGCAGGCCGGCGCGGTTGACGTCGTGGGTGGCCGCGTCGTAGTAACGATAGGTTTGTACCGGGAAACCGGCTTTTTCAAACAGTGCCTGGTGGTTTTCCCAGCTCGGGTCGCTGATGGCGACGACGGCGTTGGGCAGCAGTTGCTTGAGGAAGTCTGCGCCGATTTTCAGGGCGCCGGTGCCGCCGACGGCTTGGGCGGTGATCACGCGGCCGGAGCTGATCAGTGGCGACTCAGCGCCAAACAGCAGCTTTTGCACGGCCTGGTCGTAGGCGACGATACCGTCGATCGGCAAGTAGCCACGGGCGGCGTGTTGCGCCACTCGAATGGCTTCCGCTTCGGCAACGGCACGCAAGAGTGGAATCTTCCCCTCTTCGTTGCAGTAAACGCCCACGCCAAGGTTGACCTTGGTGGTTCGGGTATCGGCGTTGAATGCTTCGTTGAGGCCCAGGATTGGATCGCGTGGTGCCATTTCGACAGCGGAGAACAGGCTCATTTTTGCGGCAGCTCTATAGAGAGTGGAGGGACGTGTCGCGCTCCAGCCGAATGCACTAGAGCGGTGCACAAACGGGGAGCTAGTATAGAGGCCATCAGTGCGCACTGCGACAGCCGAAACGGCTTTTCGGCCAAGTTTTTCGGTTTATTTAGCGACCGTTAGTCTTATTGCAACATGGGTGACCAACGGCATGTAGGACGATTGCCTTGAAACCCATCACATTCGCCTCCACTTCTACAGCTATCATGGTTTTTTCCTGCAGCCTGCGCCGAACCGTCGCGGGTCGCGGTCTTTTCGTCCCCGTCGCTTTTTCCGGCCCCGGGGTGACTCAAGAGGTACGTTATGTCGGATTTCCAGCTAGTCACCCGCTTTGAGCCCGCCGGCGATCAACCGGAAGCCATCCGCCTGATGGTCGAAGGCATCGAGGCCGGCCTGGCGCACCAGACCTTGCTCGGCGTGACCGGCTCCGGCAAGACTTTCAGCATTGCCAACGTGATCGCCCAGGTGAACCGCCCAACCCTGGTGCTGGCGCCGAACAAGACCCTGGCCGCGCAGTTGTATGGCGAGTTCAAGGCGTTCTTCCCGAACAACGCGGTGGAGTATTTCGTTTCCTACTACGACTACTACCAGCCGGAAGCGTACGTACCGTCGTCCGACACCTTTATCGAGAAAGACGCCTCGATCAACGACCACATCGAGCAGATGCGACTGTCGGCGACCAAGGCGCTGCTGGAGCGCAAGGACGCGATTATCGTCACCACAGTGTCGTGCATCTACGGCCTGGGTAGCCCGGAAACCTATTTGAAGATGGTGCTGCACGTCGACCGCGGCGACAAACTCGACCAGCGCGAACTGCTGCGCCGCCTGACCAGCCTGCAATACACCCGCAACGACATGGACTTTGCCCGGGCGAGTTTCCGCGTGCGTGGCGATGTGATCGACATCTACCCGGCGGAATCGGACCTGGAAGCGATCCGCATCGAACTGTTCGACGATGAAGTCGAGAGCCTGTCGGCCTTCGACCCGTTGACCGGCGAGGTGATCCGCAAGCTGCCGCGCTTCACCTTCTACCCGAAAAGCCACTATGTGACCCCGCGTGAAACCCTGATGGGCGCCATCGAGGGCATCAAGGGCGAGTTGGTAGAGCGCCTGGAATACCTGCGTTCCAACAACAAACTGGTGGAAGCCCAGCGCCTGGAGCAGCGCACCCGCTTCGACCTGGAGATGATCCTTGAGCTGGGCTACTGCAACGGCATCGAAAACTACTCGCGCTACCTCTCGGGTCGCGAATCCGGGCAGGCGCCGCCTACCTTGTTTGACTACCTGCCGGATGACGCCTTGCTGGTGATCGACGAGTCCCACGTCAGCGTGCCGCAAGTAGGCGCGATGTACAAAGGTGACCGTTCACGTAAAGAAACCTTGGTGGAATATGGCTTCCGCCTGCCGTCGGCGCTGGATAACCGGCCGATGCGTTTCGACGAGTTCGAAGGCATCAGCCCACAGACGATTTTTGTCTCGGCCACGCCCGGTAACTATGAGGCTGAACATGCCGGGCGTGTGGTTGAGCAGCTGGTGCGCCCGACCGGCCTGGTAGACCCGCAAATTGAAATCCGCCCGGCGCTGACCCAGGTCGACGACCTGCTGTCGGAGATCGGCAAACGCGTGGCGCTGGAAGAGCGGGTGCTGGTCACCACGCTGACCAAGCGCATGTCCGAAGACTTGACCGACTACCTGGCCGACCACGGCGTGCGCGTGCGGTATTTGCACTCGGACATCGACACCGTGGAGCGCGTGGAAATCATCCGCGACCTGCGCCTGGGCGCTTTCGATGTGCTGGTGGGGATCAACCTGCTGCGCGAAGGTTTGGATATGCCGGAAGTGTCGCTGGTGGCGATTCTGGATGCCGACAAGGAAGGCTTCCTGCGTTCCGAGCGTTCGTTGATCCAGACGATTGGCCGGGCCGCGCGCAACCTCAATGGCCGGGCGATTCTGTATGCAGACCGCATTACCGGTTCCATGGAGCGCGCGATTGGCGAGACCGAGCGTCGTCGCGACAAGCAGATTGCCTACAACCTGGAACATGGCATCACGCCCAAGGGCGTGTTCAAGGACGTGGCCGATATCATGGAAGGCGCGACCGTGCCGGGCTCGCGCAGCAAGAAGCGCAAGGGCATGGCCAAGGCTGCCGAGGAGAACGCCAAGTACGAAGCGCAACTGCGTTCGCCGAGCGAGATCACCAAGCGTATCCGTCAGTTGGAAGAGAAGATGTACCAGTTGGCGCGGGACCTGGAGTTTGAAGCGGCGGCGCAGATGCGCGATGAGATTGGCAAGTTGCGCGAGCGTCTGTTGGCTGTCTGATTTGCGGTGACGGGTCTGGCCTCATCGCAGTCAAGCCAGCTCCTACATTGATCGGTGTTCTCCTGAACAACTCGGTCTACTGTGGGAGCTGGCTTGCCTGCGATGGCGGCACCTCGGTCTAATGAGATTCCCCAGCCTTAAGCCCCGCCGGCAACGCCTTGGTCAGCAAGATCGCCAGCATGCTGATCCCCAGCGCCAACCCCACAAAGTGAAACGCATCGTTGTAGGCCATGATCTGCGCCTGTTGGTGCGCAATCTCACTCAACTTGCCCAACGCCGCCGTCTCACTGCCAAACGTCTCCGTCAGCCTGGCCATCCGCTCCGCCACCTGCGGGTTGGTTGGCACAATCGCCTCCCGCAAGTAATCAAAGTACGTCTTGGTGCGCGCATCCAGCAGCGTCGCCAGTAGCGCAATCCCGATCGCCCCACCCAGGTTGCGCAGGATATTGAACAAGCTCGACGCCGACCCCGCGTCCTTCGGCATGATGTACGCGGTGGCAATCAACGAAATCGTCACCATGATCAACGGCTGCCCCAGCGCGCGGATGATCTGGATCCGGTTGAACTGGTCGCCGGCAAAGTCCGGGTTCAGCACCCCTGAAGAAAAGCTCGCCAACCCAAACAGCCCGAACCCCAGCGTGCACAGCCACTTGGGCGACACGTATTTCATCAGCTTGGGCACCAGCGGAATCAAAACCAGCTGCGGAACGCCCATCCACATGATCACTTCGCCGATTTGCAGCGCGTTGTAGTTCTGGATCTGCGCCAGGTACAGCGGCAGCAGATAAATCGAGCCATACAACCCCACACCCATCCCCAGGCTCGAAATGCTCGACAGCCCGAAATTGCGATTGCCGAGGATGCGCAGGTTGATCAGCGGGTTGGGTTTGGACATCTGCACGATCACAAAGGTGATCAGGCTCAACAGGGCCACGGTGCCCAGGCTGACGATCAGACTTGATTCCAGCCAGTCCTTGCGATGGCCTTCCTCCAGAAATACCTGCAAACACCCAAGGCCCACGGCCATGGTAAGGATGCCGAGGTAGTCGGTGCTTTTGAGCAGGTCCCAGTTGGAGTCCTTTTTCTCCAGCCCGTACAGCAGCCCGGCGATCATGATCAGGCCCGGCGGGATGTTGATGTAGAAGATGTATTCCCAGCCCCAGTTCTCGGTCAGCCAACCGCCAATGGTCGGCCCGATGGACGGCGCGAAGGTGGCGGTCATCGCGAACATCGCCATGCCTTTGGCGCGGTGGTGTTCGGGCAGTTTGATCAAGGTGAGGGTGAACGCCAGCGGGATCAGCGCGCCGCCGGTGAAACCCTGCAAGGCGCGGAACACGATCATGCTTTCCAGGCTCCAGGCCATGGAGCACATCAACGAGGCGATCAGGAACCCGCCGGACACCCACACTGCCAGCCGGCGCGCCGACAACAGCTGCACCAGCCAGGCAGTGAGGGGGATCATGATGATTTCGGCCACAAGGTAGGAGGTGGAAATCCACGAGCCTTCTTCCAGGGTGGCCGACAGCGCGCCCTGGATGTCCTTGAGGGAAGAGTTGGTGATCTGGATATCGAGCACCGCCATAAAGGCGCCGAGCATCACGCTCATCACCGCGATCCAGTCGCGCCGGCTCGGTTCGCCGATCGGGGCCAGCAGTTGATCACCGGCCATCGTGTGGGTCTTGGATGTTCACTTTGACGGTCACCGACATGCCCGGACGGATTTTGCCCTGCAGCGGGTTGTCGGCGGCGAAGGTCAGTTTGACCGGAATCCGTTGTACGACCTTGGTGAAGTTGCCCGTGGCATTGTCCGGTGGCAGCAGGCTGAACTGCGCACCGGAGGCGCCGAACAGGTTGGCGACGCGGCCTTCGATCGGTGTGTCTGCGTAGGCATCAAACGTCAGCTCGGCCTTTTGCCCGGCCTGCATGTGGCCGATCTGGGTTTCCTTGAAGTTGGCCTGCACCCAGATATCCTGGTCGGGGACGATCGACAGCAGGTAGGCGCCGGCCTGTACGTATTGGCCGTTGCGCGCGGCACGCTGGCCGATCAGGCCGCTGATGGGCGCGTGGATTTCGCTGCGGGTCAGGTTCAGTTCGGCCTGGGCCAGGTCGGTTTTGGCGTTGGCGATCATCGCGTCGAGGCGCTTGATCTCGGCGTTCAGGGCGTTGACCTGCTGGCGCTGGCCCTGCAGGTCGGCCTGGGCCATGGTCACCTGGGAGCGGGCGATATGGTTGTCGGCGTCGAGGGTGGTCACGCGCTCTTCCGAGACGTAGCCGGGTTTGCGCAAGGTTTGTGCGCGGTTCAGGTCGATCTGCGAGCGGCCGAGGGTGGCCTGGCTGGACGAAACCTTGGCTGCACCGGCGGCGATCAGGCTGGCTTGCTGGGTCAGTTTGCTCTGCGCCTGCACGCGCTCGGCTTCGCGCATGGCCAGGGCGGCGTTGGCGCGGTCGACGGCGAGGTGGAAGTCGTCGCCTTCGAGCTTGACCAATAGCTGGCCTTTTTCCACGTGTTCGTTGTCGCCGACCAGCACCTCGACGATGCGCGCACCCAGTTGGCTGGAGACGCGGGTGATTTCGCCCTGGACGTAGGCGTTGTCGGTGCTTTCATAAAAGCGGCCCTTGAAGAACCACTGGGCAAAAAAGCCCGCGGCGATCAGGACCACGATAAACAGGAAGATAAACAGGCGGCGCTTGAGCGGGGCAGGCATGGCGATCATGTCGGTAACAAAAGGTAATGGAATATAGCCAGCGAACGGTCTGGCAAATAGCCATAACGAGCCTTGCGACCGGAGCTTGTCTCATATGCCCTTTGTTCGCCTCCCCACGCTGGAGCCCAAGGGCTTGGGGCTGTTACCATTCGCCCCTTGTTTCATTTTCAGTTTTATCGCCAATTCGAGACCCGCCATGACCACCGTCCGCACGCGCATCGCGCCATCGCCTACTGGGGATCCCCACGTAGGTACTGCTTACATCGCCTTGTTCAACTACTGCTTTGCCAAGCAGCATGGCGGTGAATTCATCCTGCGGATCGAAGACACCGATCAAGTGCGTTCCACCCGAGAGTCGGAACAGCAGATTTTCGACGCCCTGCGCTGGTTGGGCATTACCTGGGCTGAAGGCCCGGATGTCGGCGGCCCCCACGGCCCGTATCGCCAGAGCGAACGCAGCGACATCTACAAAAAATACACCCAGCAACTGGTGGACATGGGCCACGCCTTCCCGTGCTTCTGCACTGCGCAAGAGCTGGACCAGATGCGCGCCGAGCAAATGGCCAAGGGTGAAACCCCGCGCTATGACGGCCGTGCATTGCTGCTGTCGAAAGAAGAAGTGGCCCAGCGCCTGGCCGCCGGTGAGCCCCACGTTATCCGCATGAAAGTGCCGAGCGAAGGCGTGTGCGTGGTGCCGGACATGCTGCGCGGTGACGTCGAGATCCCGTGGGACCGCATGGACATGCAAGTGCTGATGAAGACCGACGGCCTGCCGACGTACTTCCTGGCCAACGTGGTGGACGACCACCTGATGGGCATCACCCACGTACTGCGTGGCGAAGAATGGCTGCCCTCGGCGCCGAAACTGATCCTGCTGTACGAATACTTCGGTTGGGAACAACCGCAGCTGTGCTACATGCCGCTGCTGCGTAACCCGGACAAGAGCAAGCTGTCCAAGCGCAAGAACCCGACCTCGGTGACCTTCTACGAGCGCATGGGCTTCATGCCGGAAGCGATGCTCAACTACCTGGGCCGCATGGGTTGGTCGATGCCGGACGAACGCGAGAAGTTCTCGCTGCAGGAAATGGTCGATAACTTCGACCTGTCTCGCGTGTCCCTTGGCGGGCCGATCTTCGACATCGAGAAACTCTCGTGGCTCAACGGCCAGTGGCTGCGCGACCTGCCGGTGGAAGAGTTCGCCAGTCGCGTGCAGCAGTGGGCGTTGAACCCCGAGTACATGATGAAGATCGCGCCGTTGGTGCAGGGCAGGGTAGAGACGTTCAGCCAGGTCGCACCGTTGGCAAGTTTCTTCTTTGCCGGCGGGGTGAACCCGGATGCCAAGCTGTTTGAGTCGAAAAAGCTCTCGGGCGACCAGGTTCGCCAGTTGATGCAGCTGATCCTGTGGAAGCTCGAAAGCCTGCGTCAGTGGGAGAAGGATGCGATCACCGCGACCATCCAGGCGGTGGTCGAGTCCCTGGAACTGAAACTGCGTGATGCCATGCCGCTGATGTTTGCCGCGATCACCGGGCACGCCAGTTCGGTGTCGGTACTCGACGCGATGGAAATCCTCGGCCCGGACCTGACCCGTTTCCGTCTGCGCCAAGCCCTTGATTTGCTTGGTGGTGTGTCGAAGAAAGAAAACAAGGAATGGGAAAAGCTGCTGGGCGCTATCGCTTAAGCCCGCTGTTGTAACGGCCAAACCCCGGTTTTCCGGGGTTTAGTCGGTAAGTGATTGTTATCTCGGCAGAAAATTTTGGAAATTGTTGAAAATAAATTTGACAGCTTTCCAATACGCCATTAAGATTCGCCCCGTCCTCACCGACGAGGGGCTATAGCTCAGCTGGGAGAGCGCTTGCATGGCATGCAAGAGGTCAACGGTTCGATCCCGTTTAGCTCCACCAATTTACAGGTTCAAGGTCTGGCCACACCGTCCTTGAATCGATCAGGTCTCAGCTCTGATCAGTTGTATAGAAGGTTTGTGTCCCCTTCGTCTAGTGGCCTAGGACACCGCCCTTTCACGGCGGTAACAGGGGTTCGAGTCCCCTAGGGGACGCCACGATTACCCGCTCTGCGGGATTTTTAAGGGTCATTCAATTATTGAATGGCCCTTTTGTTTGTCTGGCGTTCAGCCAATCCTCCTGCCTCTTCCCCAACTTGTTCTTCTGACCAATGGTCATGCCGGTGGCTTGCGAAATATTATTATGGTAATAATATTCGAGGCATGAGATTCGGAGGCAACGATGAACGATAAAAAAGCACAAACCCGCGAACGCATTCTGCAAGCTGCTGGCGCCGCCTTGATCCAGCGTGGCCCGGCCGAGCCGAGTGTCGGCGAAGTGATGGGCGCGGCAGGGCTCACCGTCGGTGGTTTTTACGCGCACTTTGAGAGTAAAGATGCACTGATGCTGGAGGCCTTCACCGATTTGCTGGCCCGGCGCCGCGCCGCTGTTGAAGACATGGACTCGACGCTGACCGGCGAGGAGCGTCGCGCTCTGGTTGCCGCGTTTTACCTGTCGCGCAAGCACCGCGACTCCACCTCTCAGGCGTGCCCGATTCCGGCCACGGTAGGCGAGATGAGCCGCTTGCCGGATGAATTCCGTCAGGCCTTGAATGAACACTGTGAACTGATGGCTGCCCAGCTGGCCGCCACCCCTGAAGACACCGACAAAGCCCTGGCTGACATGGCGCTGATGATCGGCGGCTTGTCGCTGGCTCGCGCCCTGGGCCCGGGTGAGCTGTCGGACCGTGTGTTGCGTGCGGCCAAGTCCGCAGTACGTTAAGAACGGCTTCGGGCCTGAGGAATGAGCGATGGGTACATTGAAATGGATTCGTGGCGTCAATGGCACCCTGGGCCGTCTCGCGCCGCAAACCGTGGCCAGCAAGATGCGTCGGGTGTTCATGACGCCCCGGGATCTGCCGCCTCGTGACTGGGAGCTGCCGTTGCTGGCGCAATCAGAGCGCATCACCTTGCGTTTCGGCCTGTCGGCGCTGAAGTGGGGCCAAGGCCCTGCGGTGTTGCTGATGCACGGCTGGGAAGGGCGCCCTACGCAGTTTGCCAGCCTGATCACGGCGTTGGTGGAGGCGGGGTATTCGGTGATTGCGCTGGATGGCCCGGCTCACGGTCACTCGCCGGGGCGCGAAGCCCATGTGCTGCTGTTCGCCCGCGCCATGCTGGAGGCTGCCGCCGAGTTGCCGCCGCTGCACGCGGTGGTCGGTCACTCGATGGGTGGCGCCAGTGCGATGCTCGCGGTGCAGTTGGGGTTGCGCACCGAGTCTTTGGTCAGCATTGCCGCACCGTCGCGGTTTCTCGATGTACTGCGCGGCTTTGCCGGCATGGTCGGCCTGCCGGCCCGAGCGCGTTCGGCGTTTATCCAGGAAGTCGAACTGACGATGGGCATGCCCCTCAAGCACCTCGACGTGGCCCACTATCAAATGAATATCCCGGGCCTGATCGTGCATGCCGAAGACGATACCTTCGTCTCGGTCAAAGCCTGCCAGGTCATCCATGACGCCTGGTTCGACAGCCGCCTGCTGCGCCTGGAGCAGGGCGGGCACCAGAAAGTGCTGGCGGACCCGCGCGTGATCGAAGGCGTACTGGCGCTGCTGGCCGGCCGCCACGTGCCTGAGCGCCAAACCGCCTGAACCATGGGTTACACTGCTCGCCGCCGACATTAATCGACCGGGAGCAGCGCATGGGCTGGGATTTGGCAACGCCGTTTATCATCGATCTTCAGGTCGGTACCGAAGACATCGACGGCCTTGGGCACGCCAATAACGCCGTGTACGTGTCCTGGCTGGAGCGCTGCGCCTGGCGCCATTCCCAGCGCCTGGGCCTGGACCTCACCGAGTACCGCCGGCTCGATCGCGCCATGGCCGTGGTGCGGCACGAGATCGACTACCTCGCCGCCGGCTACGAAGGCGACGAGCTGCAGTTGGCGACCTGGATCGTCGATTGGGACCAGCGCCTGAAAATGACCCGCCGCTTCCAACTGGTACGCCCACGTGACGGCGCCACCTTGCTGCGTGCGCAAACCACCTTTGTCTGTATCGAGCTGTCCAGCGGCAAGCCCAAGCGCATGCCGTCGGAATTTCTTGAGGGTTACGGCCCGGCGCTGCAAGGCGAGTTACCCTCCGGCGCCTGAAACCCGTAAACTGCGCCACGTTTTTCGTTGAGTGTTTTCCATGCAAATTGCTTTGGCGCCCATGGAGGGGTTGGTCGACAACATCCTGCGGGACGTGTTGACCCGTGTGGGCGGTATCGACTGGTGCGTGACCGAATTCATCCGCGTCAATGACCGCCTGCTAACCCCGGCCTATTTCCACAAGCTCGCTCCTGAACTGCTGCACGGTGCCCATACCGCCGCGGGTGTGCCGCTGCGCGTGCAATTGCTTGGTTCCGACCCGGTGTGCCTGGCGGAAAACGCGGCGCTGGCGTGTGAGCTGGGCTCGCAGGTAATTGACCTCAACTTTGGTTGCCCGGCCAAGACCGTCAACAAGTCGCGCGGTGGCGCGGTGCTGCTCAAGGAGCCGGAGCTGCTCAACCAGATCGTCGAACACGTTCGGCGTGCGGTGCCGGCGCACATTCCCGTCACCGCCAAGATGCGCCTGGGCTTCGACAGCCCCGACGGTGCGCTGGTATGTGCCACGGCCCTGGCTGAGGGCGGCGCGGCGCATATCGTGGTGCATGCGCGCACCAAGGCCGACGGTTACAAGCCGCCGGCGCACTGGGAGTGGATCCCGAGGGTGCAGGACGTGGTCAAGGTGCCGGTGTTCGCCAACGGCGATATCTGGAGCGTCGAGGATTGGCGGCGCTGTCGGGAAATCAGTGGCGTGGAGGACATCATGCTTGGCCGTGGCCTGGTGGCCCGCCCCGACCTGGCGCGTCAGATCGCAGCTGCACGGGCGGGTGAAGAGGTGGTGCAGATGACATGGGCGCAGATGCAGCCAATGCTCCAGGAGTTTTGGCGCCAATCCGTCGAGCAATTGACCGAGCGCCAGGCGCCGGGACGTTTGAAGCAATGGCTGGCAATGCTCACGCGCAACTATCCTGAAGCGGTCGAATTATTTACCAAGATGCGTCGGGAAACCGACCTGGAGCAGGTAGGGCGATTGTTGGGCATGCCCGATTCGGTGGCGCTGCAAAATTGAGTTTGGATATATAAACGTTTCTATCCAGTAGTCGAGGGCGCCGTGGGCGCCCTTTTTTTTGCTTGAAATAAGGTGTTGATCGCTGGAACGCCATCTTTTGTTGAGTTGTATCTCGGGTTTTTAGTTGCTTTATATATGTGAGCTGGTTTTTTGTTTGCTACAAGCTCTTGCAGTTTTAAAGCCAGGAACTTTTAAGGTTTGTCGTTGGAATATCAGGGTGCGCGCGATAACACAGGTTTGAGTTGCGGGTATGAACAAGTGATTTCATTGATTTGCTTCAAGGGCTGAGTGTTGCCTGATATATCCGTTTTGCGCATGGCGAGAACCAGTCAGTGCACGATTTTTCGCCGGGCGTCCATAGGATAATGTGCGGATTCCAATTTAATGTCCTTATGTGAAGGCTGACTTTCGGAACTTGATCCTCGTAACTCCCACGAAAGTAGGGAGTGTGCAGCACTCGGGTTTATTTCCAGTCCAGAACCAAGACGATCTGTTTTCAGGCCGCTGACGGTGTTTTGGCAATCACTGAATAAGGATTTATGTATGTCTAACGTGTCGCTCAATAACTTCCCTCGCTTGACTACTGACTTCAATCAGCAGGGAGCGGAACTGCCCAAGGCAGTCGATCACAAGGCTGCCGATATTTCAGCGAATTCAGCCCGCACGCTATTGAAAAATTCCACTGCTGTTCCTGCGCAAGGAAACGTAGCGCTCAACAAGGACGCATTCGAAAAGTTAGTTGAGATGTTTGAGTATGTGTTAAGGGCGATGCGCAGCATGCTGTCTGGGCCGAAGGCGCTTCCTACGGTGGTCCCCGATGCTGCTCCACTGCCAAGGCCTGAGAAAAGTGGCGATTGCGCGGTGAAGAACAAGCTTGGTGGGAGTACCGATGCGCCGAACGCTGTGCCCGCAGACAAGGCCGGGAATACCCCGGCGGTTCCGCGTCCAGGGTTCAGCGTACCGTCTGAGTTTCAAACGTTATTGAGCAAAGACCCGCTGACGAATAACCGCAGCAGTGCCGATGTAAACGTTACGGTTCAGGTGAAGAATTGCTATTGCCCTCACGCTGATACACCGAAGGCAGACGTGATAAGGCCGGACGCACCGAAGCCCGACGCACCGAAACCGGATGCACCGAAGCCGGACGCACCGAAGCCCGTCGTACCGATGCCCGACGTACCGAAGCCGGATGTACCGAAGCCGGATGCACCGAAGCCCGTCGTACCGAAGTCCGACGCATCGAAGCCGGATGCACCGAGGCCGGACGCACCGATGCCCGTCGTACCGAAGTCCGACGCACCGAAGCCGGATGCACCGAAGCCGGATGCACCGACGCCCGACGCACCAAAGCCTGATGCGCCTACGCCAGACGTACCGACGCCAGACGTAACAGCTCCCGGGCCCGCCGAAGATGACGGGTCTGAGGTCTCCAGCCACGACAGGCGACGTGCCTATGACAACCACTGGCGTTTTAACCCGGGCCGCCGAGTAAACAGGTAAGTCAGCAACTTCTGTGTTTTTTATCAACAAGGCGCTTTCCGGTTAATACACATCGGGAAGCGCGCGATGAAGGATGGCTGTATGTCTTGTACAGAGATTGGTAGCGCGGGCATCACTGGAAGCTACCACCCACACTCGCAGTCTTGCTCGATACGGCGGCGGCCGATTACGGAGCAGGTATCGGCGCAGGTGCCCTTGTCATTCGGTAATAACGCGCCAGGTGGCGTTGGTGATACAGCCAGCGACGGCCCGGTATTGGCGAAGCTCGTAGAACTGTTCAACCAGTTTTTTACCCAGTTGCAAAGCTTGCTGGCAGGCAAGGCGCTGGTGAACACCGTTCCGACGCCAGTAACGCCTGCGCCTACGGTGCTGCCCAAGCCGGATGCACCGTCTCCGGGGCCCGGCCCACAGGTGCTTCCCGACCTTTCCGATAAGCGCAGTGGTGCCAAGCCCGAGAATATATGGAACGGCTTTCGCCAAGGCCCCGACGGTAATTGCGTGACCATTTCGGCGATCAAGGCGGCGATGGCGAAGTTCGGTCAAAGCCCGACCGGTATCTTTAAATCTGTTCAGCCCACGGCTGAGGGCTATCACGTCGTCATGCGTGATGGGTACACCCTGGATTTGAAAAAGACCGAGTTGGATAAAGCGAAACGGGGTTCCAGGTTTGTCCCGATGCGCGATTCCGGGATGCTCAAGGATGCGCACTTCCTGTTTGCCTGCAGTGCCAAGCGGGCAATGTTGGAAAACAACGACGGGACGGCAGGAAAGAGTATCGAAGCCGCAATAAAGAGCCTCAACAACGGTGAAGATGAAACGGGCCCCGGGGAAGGTTTCAAGCGCCTGGGCCTGCGCGACCACATGAAAAGAGTACCGGTCAGTGCGTTTGCTGATAAATCGTTGATCGGAATGGTCAACCGGGGCGCGCATTCGGTGGCGGTGGTTGATGGCTGTGAAGAGTTGTACGGTCGCAAAACCGGCAGGCCACGCTTTGGACAGGCTGTCGCGTTGGTTGATTCAAAGCGTTAACAGGTCGCTCAAAAAACCACGGAAAAACGGGTGCATATCACGTCCGTACAGCAGGCTCTGTATGCCGTGTTTATGCACTTTTTTGTTGTGTGTTTGTTTTTAAAAAGGGATGTTTATGATGGGTATGAATACGCGGGTTGCCACGGGTGTGGCGGCCCATCAGTTCTTGCAAGTAAGGGGCAGGAGTAAAGCGCCGTTAGATGTTGTAAAGGCATTCAATGCCACCGAGCGACAGTTTGGTGAGCACGCCGATACGAGCAGCCACGCTGCCGTTATCCAAATGATGATGATGACGTTCGGCGCGGCGCTGGCCGATCTATTCAGCGAAGTAAGGCGTGCCGGCTCGGGGCATGACGTTACATTGAAAGACGGCTATAAACTGCATGTTTCTGATCAAGAGTTGCACCGTACCGCCGTAGCGTCGAAGTTTGTCGGTAATAATCCCGGTGCAATGGAAACTGCGAATTTTGCGTTGGCGGTCTTTATCAAGCGCAAACAATTATCCAGCACCGATAGCCGCATCAACACGCACTTTGACACAGCGTTGTCCACGTCTTTACAGGGTGAAACCGTGTTTAACCTGCTCAAAGGCATGGGAATGAACCCGTTTGTACGGCAGCTCCCCACGGACGAGCTCGCAGGCAAGGGGACGGTTGGTGTCATGGCCGTTCATGACTTCGGCGCCTCATTGATCCGCAACGGGGTGGCGCATCGTTTTGGCCGTGAATACACACCCAGCCGCCCGTATGTCTACGTGCTGGAGACGGTTGAACCACGCTCCAGCGTGCTCCCTCAGCTCAAACACCGTGTGCAGAATGTGCCGGTGGCCCCGGTCAATATTCCGCTCGTAGATACGCCTTCCAATGGGCGAGGAGAGAAGCGGGCTGAGATTCTCGACGGGTTTAACGCCGTTGAGCGAGGGTTCAATGAGGTGTTTGATGTCAGCAGCCATGCCTCGGTCATAAAACTGATGATGATGAGGTTTGGCCAAGGCGCTACGGATATGTTCGAAAGTGTCATTCCCGCAGGCGCCGGCTTTGACATCACGATGAAGGACGGTTTCGAACTTCATCTTTCCGGGCAGGAGTTGCAACAGATGACTGGCGCATCGCGGTTCGCTGGTAGTAACCGCGACATGGTGCAGCAAGCCGACTTTATGCTGGCGGCTTATACCAAGCGCAAACAGATGACGCGCGCCGACCTGACGCCGGGCACCTCGTTCGAACAGGTTTTATCGAGCACGCTCAAAGGCGATACGCAATACAACGTGTTGAAGGGAATGGGCATGACGGGCTTTTTGCGCATCGTCTCACCCGCCAGGATGCAGGAGCCGGGCGCGGTGGCGGTGGTCAGTACTTCCGGGTATTCCAGTGCGTTAGTGCTGGATGGCATACAGCACAGCCCGGGTAATAAACGATCGGTGGGCACGTCCTACGGCTACATGCTTGCCGAAGCTATACCTGAAGGGCAACCCATTGATTCAGGCGCGCGAAGCTCTGCCCTTTCCGGTGTGGCAGTCGGCATCCCGCCGGCCAACATCTGGAGTGGGTTCTATCAAGGCGTAGAGGGGAACTGTGTCACGGTTTCGGCGATCAAGGCGGCGATGCTGCGCTATGGGCAAAGTCCGCGAGGCATCTATAAAAACATCACCGAAACCCGCGAAGGCTATACCGTGACTCTGCGCGACTCCAGCAAAGTGAACCTGACGCACGCAGAACTGAAACAGGCCCGGGAAGGCTCGAATCTCAAAGGCCCTGACGCCGGCCTGCTCAAGGATGCGAACTTTCTGTACGCCGTCAGCGCCAAGCGTGCGCAAATGGAAAACCACGAGTTTCGTGCCGGCGAGAGCTTTGAAGTGGCCATGAGCACGCTTAACGATGGCGAGGTGCCTGGCGATGCATTGCGACGTCTGGGCCTGTACGCCTTTACCCGACGCGTCAGCGTTCAGGCGCTGGCAAACGGTGCAACCGGTACGTTGGCGAACTTCGGGCACTCGGTTGTCGTCAAGGAGGGTTTTTTTGATTATTACGGGTCTAAAATCCCACTGAAAGCTTCAAGCTGGATGCGCGACGACGGCGACGCGCTAATGTTGGTGTAGGTTAAAAGCACAGAGTTTTGAAGGTCTCGATGGCAGGTGGGGCATCAACTACCGTGACCCGTTGCTCGTCATGCTGTGTGCCTTACTCCGATGACCTGGCTTGGGTGGTGCGCTTCAGGATCTGCCTGAACCCCTCCACCGGCAACGGCCGGCTGTGCAGGTAGCCCTGGTACAGATGGCACCCAAGCCCTTGCAAAAACACCAGTTGCTCGGGGGTTTCCACACCTTCGGCAATCACCTCCAGGTTAAGGCTGCGTGCCATGGCCACGATTGCGCGGATGATCTCCGCATCGTTCGGGTCATGGGTGGCATCGCGCACAAACGACTGGTCGATCTTCAGCGCATCCACCGGCAGGCGCTTGAGGTAGGTCAGTGACGAATAGCCGGTACCGAAGTCATCCATGGCAAAGCTCACGCCGAGCTTTTTCAGGCGGCGCATTTTGCTGATGGTGTCGTCCAAATTCTGGATCACGATGCCTTCGGTGATTTCCAGTTTCAGCAGGCTGTAGGGCAGTTGATGGTGCTTGAGGCTGCGCTCTACCCGTTCTACAAAGTCGTTCTGGCGAAACTGCCGGGGGCTGATGTTCACGCACAGGCTGAAATTCAACGGGTCCACCAGGCCCTCTGCGATCAATTGTTGGAAGGCGGCGCACGCTTCGTCAAGGATCCAGGTGCCGACTTCAAGGATCAGGCCGCTGTCTTCCAGCACCTTGATGAACTCCGTTGGGGATTGCGCACCCAGTTGCGGATGTTGCCAGCGCACCAAGGCTTCGGCGCCCACAATCTGGTTGCCACGCGCATCCACCTGGGGTTGGTAATGCACGCTGAACTCGCCGCGGGACAGGGCCAGGCGCAAATCGGTTTCCATGCGCAGGCGCTCGCTGGCGGTTTTTTGCATGCTGTTGTGGAACATCTGGATCGTGTTGCGCCCCGAATCCTTGGCTCGGTACAGGGCGATGTCGGCGCGCTTGAGCAAGTCTGCCGGGGTTGAGCCGTGATCAGGAATCAGTGCCACGCCGATGCTGGGCGTGACTTGCAAGCGGTGGCCGTCGAGAAACATCGGTTCAGACAATAGTTCGCGCAGGGTATCGGCCAGCTCCTGGACCTGGGTGCTGACTTGCGGGCGTGAGCCTTCCAGCCCGCTTAGTAGCACGACAAATTCATCGCCGCCCAGGCGCGCCACGGTGTCTTCCATGCGCACACTGGCTTCGAGGCGGGCGGTGACGATTTTTAGCACGGTGTCGCCCACCGGGTGGCCGAGGGAGTCGTTGATGTGCTTGAAGTGGTCCAGATCGAGGAACAGCAGGGCGCCCCGCAAGTTGTGGCGCTTGAGCAGGGCGATCTGCTGGCTCAGGCGATCCATCAACAGGGCGCGGTTGGGCAGGTTGGTCAGCGGGTCGTGATAGGCCAGGTGGCGAATCTGCGCCTGGGCGTTCTTCAGCAGGCTGACGTCCCGGGCGGTCAGCAGCAGGCACGGGGTTTCATTGAGGGTAATGGGCTCCACCGACACTTCAACCGCCAGCACTTCACCGCGCTTGTTGTGCCAGAGCATTTCCAGGTGGTGAATGCGGCCCTTGATCTGCAACTCGGCGAGCAATGCCGCGCGCTGGTTTTCGTCGGCCCAGATGCCGATCTGGTACAGCGTCAGGCCAATGGCCTCTTCGGCGCGATAGCCGGTCAGACGGCAGAAACCGTCATTCACTTCCACGTAGCGCCCGGTATCGCGCTCGGTGATCGACACCGCGTCGGGGCTGGAATGAAAAGCCTTGGCGAATTTTTCTTCGCTGGCCTTGAGTGCTGCTTCCGAGCGCTGCTGCTGGGTGATGTCGCGCAACGTGGTGACGATGCAGGGCTGGTCGCCAACCTGGATCAGGCGGCTGGAAATCATACAGGTCAGGGTGTGGCCGCTCTTGTGATGAACGATGATTGCCACATTGCTCAGGGATTGTTCGCGAATCACCTGTTCGATGCGTTGCAGGCGCTTTGTGGACTCATCCCACAAGCCGATTTGCTCGGCGTTGTTGTTGAGCACCTCGGCGGCTGTCCAGCCAAACGTCTGGGTGAAGGCCGGGTTGATCTCGATAAACTGGCCAGTCTCCAGGCGCGTCACGCAGATCGGGTCGGGGCTGGCGAGGAACAGGCTGGCAAATTTTTCTTCGGACGCGATCAAGCGTTGTTCGCGCTCAACCTGGTCGGTGATGTCAAGCAACGTGCCGGCCATGCGCAATGGCACGCCCAGGTCATCGCGATACAGGCGGGCGCGGCTTTCCAGGTAGCGCGAGCTGCCGTCTTCCAGTTGCACGCGATAGGTCAGTTGATAGTTGCCCGCCGGGCCTTCGCGCAGGGTGCGGTAGGCATTGCGCATGCTCTCGCGCTCTTCATTGGGCATGCCTTCAAAAAACGCCTCGAAGGATTCGTGGAACGGTTGGGGCTCCAGCCCGTGCAATTGGGCGGCCCGGGCCGAGCCGTAGAGCATGCCGCTGGGAATGTGCCAGTCCCAGGTGCCCAGCTGTGCCGAGTCCAGGGCCAGGTCCAGGCGCTCCTGGCTGTCCTTCAGGGCTTGTTCGGCGTTTTTGCGCTCGGTGGTGTCGAGGAAGGTGCTGATCAGGTAGTCCTCGCCGTCCAGCTCGACTTTTTGGGCGCTGAGGGTACCGTCGTGGACCTGGCCGTTGCTGGCGCGAAACTGCACGTCCATGCTGATGGGCGCGCCTTTGCGCTGGGTGGCCTTGACCAGCAGCGCGCGTTGCTCGGGGTGCACCCAGAGGCCCAGGTCCAGCGTGCTGCGGCCAATGGCATCGACCAGCGGCCAGCCGAACAGGCTCTCGAAATACTGGTTGGCTTCGCTGATCAAACCGTCGGCCTGACGGGTCAGCAAGACCATCAGCGGGCACAGGTGAAACAAGGTGGCGAAGCGTTTTTCCGAATGGCCGAGGGCGTGTTCGCGCTCGCGCTGGTGAGTGATCTCGCGGATTACCCCGATCATTCGCCGGCGCCCGGCCTTGTCCGGCAGCAGGCTGCCATTGATCTCCAGCCAGTGCAGGCTGCCGTCGGGCCATTGGATGCGATGGTGCATGGCCTGGGCAAAGGGCTCGCCGGCCAGCACGGCATGAAAGGCCCGCACCACCTTGGCGCGGTCCTCGGCGGCCAGCAGGTCCAGGTACTCAAGGTCTGCGGGCAGCGGCTGGCGCGGGTCAAAACCGAACAGCGCCTGGGTGCCCCGGGACCAGCTTATCCGGCCGGTATCGATTTCCCAGCTCCAGGCGCCCAGCCGGGCTGCGTTAAGCGCCGCCAGCAGTTGCGGCGCGCTGTCCCAGCTTTGTTCCGCCTCCTGTGGGTCCAGGGCGTAGATGCGGGGCAGGGGTGGCACGGAATCGACGGGGTTGCGCATTAATCAGAGGCCTTGGCTCAATGGGCATTCGGCGCGGGGTTCACAGTCTAAGTTCCGCACGGTTTCATGCCGGGTTCCCTGGCAGATCGACCTGTGCATCCAATAGGCTCATGAAAGCCCGCGCAGCGTTCGACAGCGTCCTTTCGGTGTGCACGATGTAGCCTAGCTGGCGACTGAGCTGTATGCCCGGTAAAGCGATGCGTGCCACCTGCTCATCGAGCATGGTGCGCGGCAGCACGCTCCAGGCCAGGCCAATGGAGACCATCATCTTGATGGTTTCCAGGTAGTTGGTGCTCATGGCGATGTTCGGCGTCAGGCCCTGGGCCTCGAACAGCCGCTGCACAATATGGTGGGTAAAGGTATTGCCACCGGGAAACACCGCTGGGTGCCGGGCGATGTCCGCCAGGCTGACGCTGCCGTTACTGATCAGGCTGTGTTCCGGCGCCACCACGAAATCCAGCGGGTCGTCCCACACCGGGGTAGCGCGCACCAACGTGTGGGGCTCCGGCGCCAGGGTGATCACGGCCACTTCGGCGCGGCCATGGAGGATTTCTTCGTAGGCCACTTCTGAATCGAGAAACTGAATGTCCAGCGCGACGTTCGGGTATTCCCGGGTAAATGTACGCAGCACTGGCGGCAGGCGATGCAGGCCGATGTGATGGCTGGTGGCCAGAGTGAGGCGCCCGCTGACCTCGCCGGTGAGGTTGGTCAGGGCGCGACGGGTGTCGTCCAGCACGTTGAGAATCTGATAAGCCCGCGGCAGTAATGCTCGCCCGGCTTCGGTGAGGCCGACTTCGCGCCCCAGGCGGTCGAATAGTCGCACCTTTAATTGCTGCTCCAGGCCGGCGATGCGCTTGCTGATGGCTGGTTGGGTCAGGTGCAGGCGTTCACCGGCGCCGGAGAAGCTACCGGTCTCGGCGATGGCGATAAAGGCATTGAGGTTGGCCAGATCCATTGTGCTATTCCAGTTGGTAATCCAAAGCATAAAAAATATGAATTTGAGTTATTTAATGTAGCGCCATACCATCAGCCTCACAAGCCAAAGGGTTATTGAATCGTTCAAGGCCCGGGGCATAGAAACACCTGATGAGGACCGCGTGATGGCCGGCAAAACGCTTTACGACAAGCTTTGGGATTCCCATGAAGTGAAACGGCGCGATGATGGGTCGTCGCTGATCTACATCGACCGTCACATCATCCATGAAGTGACCTCGCCCCAAGCGTTCGAAGGCCTGCGACTGGCCGGGCGCAAGCCTTGGCGCGTCGACTCGATCATCGCCACCCCGGACCACAACGTGCCGACCACGCCGGAGCGTAAAGGCGGGATCGACGCCATCGTCGACACCGTGTCGCGCCTCCAGGTGCAGACCCTCGATGACTACTGCGACGAATATGGCATCACCGAATTCAAGATGAATGACGTGCGCCAGGGCATCGTCCACGTGATCGGCCCGGAGCAGGGCGCCACGTTGCCCGGCATGACCGTGGTCTGCGGCGACTCCCACACCTCTACCCACGGTGCGTTTGGCGCCCTGGCTCACGGTATTGGTACGTCCGAGGTGGAGCACGTCTTCGCCACCCAGTGCCTCGTCGCCAAGAAAATGAAGAACATGCTGGTGTCGGTGGAAGGCGAATTGCCTTTCGGCGTCACCGCCAAAGACATCGTGCTCGCCGTCATCGGCAAGATCGGCACCGCCGGCGGTAACGGCCATGCCATCGAATTTGCCGGCAGCGCGATTCGCGACCTGTCCATCGAAGGCCGCATGACCATCTGCAACATGTCCATCGAGGCCGGTGCCCGTGTGGGCATGGTGGCGGCGGACGAAAAGACCATTGCCTACGTCAAGGGTCGTCCATTCGCACCGGCCGGTGCCGATTGGGACGCCGCTGTAGAAGCCTGGAAAGACCTTGTGTCCGACACCGACGCGGTGTTCGACACCGTGGTTGAACTCGATGCTACCCAGATCAAGCCGCAAGTCAGCTGGGGCACTTCGCCGGAAATGGTGCTGGCCGTTGACCAGAACGTGCCGGACCCGGCCAAGGAAACCGACCTGGTCAAGCGCGGCTCCATCGAGCGCGCCTTGAAGTACATGGGCTTGAAAGCCAACCAGGCGATCACCGACATCCAGTTGGACCGTGTGTTTATCGGTTCCTGCACCAACTCGCGGATCGAAGACTTGCGCGCTGCGGCGGTTATCGCCAAGGGCCGCAAAGTCGCCTCGACCATCAAGCAAGCGATCGTGGTGCCAGGTTCGGGCTTGGTTAAAGCGCAAGCCGAGGCGGAAGGCCTGGACAAGATCTTCCTCGAAGCCGGTTTTGAATGGCGCGAGCCGGGCTGCTCGATGTGCCTGGCGATGAACCCGGACCGTTTGGAGTCGGGCGAGCATTGCGCGTCTACCTCCAACCGGAACTTCGAAGGGCGTCAGGGCGCCGGTGGCCGTACGCACCTCGTTAGCCCGGCCATGGCCGCCGCCGCTGCCGTCAACGGTCGTTTCATCGACGTTCGCGAATTGATCTGAGGAATACCCGATGAGAGCTTTTACCCAACACACCGGTTTAGTCGCGCCGTTGGACCGTGCCAACGTGGACACCGACCAGATCATTCCCAAGCAGTTCTTGAAATCGATCAAGCGCACCGGCTTTGGCCCGAACCTGTTCGACGAGTGGCGCTACCTGGACGTGGGCTACGCCTACCAGGACAACTCCAAGCGCCCGCTGAACAAGGACTTCGTGCTCAACGCCGAGCGTTACCAGGGCGCCAGCGTGTTGCTGGCCCGGGAAAACTTCGGTTGCGGCTCCAGCCGTGAACACGCGCCGTGGGCCCTGGAAGAATATGGCTTTCGCAGCATCATCGCGCCGAGCTACGCCGACATCTTCTTCAACAACAGCTTCAAGAACGGCTTGCTGCCGATCATCTTGAGCGACGCTGAAGTGGATGAGTTGTTCCAGCAAGTGGACGCCGATGTGGGCTACCAGTTGACCGTCGACCTGGCGGCGCAGACCGTGACCCGTCCGGACGGCAAGGTGTATCACTTTGAAGTGGACGCCTTCCGCAAGCATTGCCTGATCAATGGCCTGGACGACATCGGCCTGACTTTGCAGGACGGTGATGCGATTGCGGCGTTTGAAACCAAGCACCGGGCGAGCCAGCCTTGGCTGTTTCGCGACGCTTGATTTGAGGTAGGCCGTGCGGGCCCCGTCGCGGGCAAGCCCGGCTCCCACATGTTGACCTGTGAACACGGTCGAGTGTGGGAGCTGGCTTGCCTGCGATAGCGCCCGTACAAACACCCCAAAACCCAAGGAAAACCACCATGACCAGCACCGCCCACACCCAAGTCGTGCAAAAACAATTCGGCGAACAGGCCGCGGCCTACCTGAGCAGCGCTGTCCACGCTCAAGGCACCGAATTTGCGCTGCTGCAAGCCGAACTGGCCGGGCAGGGCAGTGCGCGACTGCTGGACCTGGGGTGCGGCGCCGGGCATGTGAGCTTCAACGTTGCGCCGCTGGTTAACGAAGTGGTGGCCTACGACCTGTCCCAGCAGATGCTCGAGGTGGTCGCCGCTGCTGCCGTAGACCGTGGCCTGGGCAACATCCGCACCGTGCACGGCGCCGCCGAGCGCCTGCCGTTTGCCGATGGCGAGTTCGACTTCGTGTTCAGCCGCTACTCGGCCCACCACTGGAGCGACCTCGGCCTGGCCCTGCGCGAAGTGCGCCGGGTGCTGAAGCCGGGCGGCGTGGCGGCGTTTGTTGACGTATTGTCACCGGGTAGCCCGCTGTTGGACACTTACCTGCAAACCGTCGAAGTGCTGCGCGACACCAGCCACGTGCGCGATTACTCCGCCGGCGAGTGGATGCGCCAGCTCAACGAAGCCGGTTTGCAGGTGCGCAACAGCAGCCGCCAGCGCCTGCGTCTTGAATACACCTCGTGGGTTGAGCGCATGCGCACCCCAGAGGTATTGCGCGCCGCCATCCTGGAACTGCAAACGGCGATGGGCCAGGAAGTGCGCGATTATTTCGAGATTCAAGCCGACGGCACCTTCAGCACCGATGTGCTGGTGGTCTTTGCCGAACGCTGATTAATTTTTCCCGACCTGCCCACGGGTGGGTCGCTTGATGAAATGAGGAACGCATGAGCAAGCAGATTCTGATTCTCCCTGGCGACGGTATTGGTCCGGAAATCATGGCCGAGGCGGTCAAGGTCCTGGAAGTAGCGAACACCAAATACAGCCTGGGCTTCGAATTGAGCCACGACGTGATCGGCGGCGCGGCCATCGACAAACACGGCGTGCCCCTGGCCGACGAAACCCTGGAGCGTGCCCGTGCGGCCGACGCGGTATTGCTGGGCGCCGTGGGTGGCCCGAAATGGGACAAGATCGAGCGTGACATCCGCCCAGAGCGCGGCCTGCTGAAAATCCGTGCGCAATTGGGCCTGTTCGGCAACCTGCGCCCGGCGATTCTCTACCCGCAACTGGCTGATGCTTCGAGCCTCAAGCCTGAAATCGTCGCCGGCCTGGACATCCTGATCGTCCGCGAACTGACCGGCGGTATCTACTTCGGCTCGCCACGAGGCGTGCGCGAGTTGGAAAATGGCGAACGCCAGGCCTACGACACCCTGCCGTACAGCGAAAGCGAAATCCGCCGTATCGCCCGCGTCGGTTTCGACATGGCTCGCGTGCGTGGCAAGAAGGTCTGCTCGGTGGACAAGGCCAACGTATTGGCGTCCAGCCAGCTGTGGCGTGAAATCGTCGAAGAAGTCGCCAAGGACTACCCGGACGTCGAACTGAGCCACATGTACGTCGACAACGCCGCCATGCAACTGGTGCGTGCACCGAAGCAATTCGACGTGATCGTCACCGACAACCTGTTCGGCGACATCCTGTCCGACCAGGCCTCGATGCTCACCGGCTCCATCGGCATGCTGCCGTCGGCCTCCCTGGATGCCAACAACAAAGGCATGTACGAGCCGTGCCACGGTTCGGCGCCGGACATTGCCGGGCAGGGCATTGCCAACCCGTTGGCGACCATTTTGTCGGTGTCGATGATGCTGCGCTACAGCTTCAACCTGACCGATGCGGCGGATGCCATCGAGAAGGCTGTGAGCCTGGTGCTGGACCAGGGCCTGCGCACCGGCGACATCTGGTCGCAGGGTTGCGCCAAGGTCGGTACGCAAGAAATGGGCGACGCAGTAGTCGCCGCGCTGCGGAATCTGTAATCTCTCGGGCCCGCTTGCAGATGTTGCTGCAAGGCGGCCCACTTTTGAACAAGGTGTAGTTGCGATGAAACGTGTAGGTCTGATCGGTTGGCGCGGTATGGTCGGTTCCGTGCTCATGCAGCGGATGCTGGAAGAGCAGGATTTCGATCTTATTGAGCCGGTGTTTTTCACCACTTCCAATGTGGGTGGTCAAGGGCCGTCTGTGGGCAAGGACATTGCTCCGCTCAAGGACGCCTACAACATTGAAGAACTGAAGACCCTCGACGTCATTCTGACCTGCCAGGGCGGCGACTACACCAGCGAAGTCTTCCCCAAGCTGCGTGAAGCCGGCTGGCAGGGTTACTGGATCGACGCCGCTTCCAGCCTGCGCATGCAGGATGACGCGGTGATCGTCCTGGACCCGGTGAACCGCAAGGTCATCGACCAGCAACTGGACGCGGGCACCAAGAACTACATCGGCGGCAACTGCACCGTCAGCCTGATGCTGATGGGCCTGGGCGGCTTGTTCGAAGCCGGCCTGGTGGAATGGATGAGCGCCATGACCTATCAGGCGGCCTCCGGGGCCGGCGCGCAGAACATGCGTGAACTGATCAAGCAAATGGGCGCGACCCACGCTGCGGTGGCCGATCAACTGGCTGACCCGGCCAGCGCGATCCTCGACATCGACCGCCGTGTGGCCGAAGCGATGCGCAGTGAGGCCTACCCGACCGAGAATTTCGGTGTGCCATTGGCCGGTAGCCTGATCCCGTGGATCGACAAGGAGCTGCCGAACGGCCAGAGCCGTGAAGAGTGGAAGGCCCAGGCCGAGACCAACAAGATTCTGGGTCGCTTCAAGAGCCCGATCCCGGTGGACGGTATCTGCGTGCGCATCGGCGCCATGCGTTGCCACAGCCAGGCGCTGACCATCAAGCTGAACAAAGACGTGCCGATCGCCGATATCGAAGGGTTGATCAGCCAGCACAACCCTTGGGTCAAGCTGGTGCCGAACAGCCGTGATATCAGCATCCAGGAACTGAGCCCGAACAAGGTCACCGGTACCCTGAATGTGCCGGTTGGCCGTCTGCGCAAGCTGAACATGGGTACTCAGTACCTGGGCGCGTTCACCGTAGGCGACCAACTGCTGTGGGGCGCGGCTGAACCGTTGCGTCGCATGTTGCGGATTTTGCTGGAGCGTTAATCGCTGCGTGTAATGAGAAACCCGCGTTCTGGTGACAGGCGCGGGTTTTTTATTGCGCTTTTGGGCCTCATCGCGGGCAAGCCCGGCTCCCACATTGAACGGTGTTTGCCTGAACTATTCGGTCAACTGTGGGAGCCGGGCTTGCCCGCGATGGGGCCATCAGCCACACCACCGAGCCCAGGCTAATTGCCTCACCCCCAACCACCCGGTAAAGTGCCGCTCCCCCCGCCATGCCCGAGGCAGCCCCCATGACCCAGACCTTTGATATTGCCGTGATCGGCGCCACCGGCACCGTCGGCGAAACCCTGGTGCAGATCCTCGAAGAGCAGGACTTCCCGGTGGGTAACCTGCACCTGCTGGCCAGCAGTGAGTCGGCCGGGCATTCGGTGCCGTTTCGCGGCAAGAACGTGCGGGTGCGGGAAGTCGACGAATTTGACTTCAGCAAAGTCCAGCTGGTGTTCTTCGCCGCCGGCCCTGCGGTCACCTTGAGTTTCGCGCCGCGCGCCACCGCTGCTGGCTGCACGCTGATCGACCTGTCTGGCGCCTTGCCGGCCGATCAGGCGCCGCAAGTGGTTCCGGAAGCCAACGCCCACGTGTTGGATAGCTTGAAAAAGCCATTCCAGGTCAGCAGCCCAAGCCCATCAGCCACCGCCTTGGCCGTGGTGTTGGCGCCACTGCGCGGCTTGCTGGATATCCAGCGCGTCACCATCACCGCCAACCTGGCCGTGTCCGCCCAAGGCCGCGAGGCCGTCAGTGAGCTTGCCCGCCAGACCGCCGAGTTGCTGAACGTGCGCCCGCTGGAGCCGAAGTTTTTCGATCGCCAGATGGCGTTCAACCTGCTGGCACAAGTCGGCAAGCCTGACGCCCAAGGCCACACCGCCCTGGAAAAACGCCTGGTGCACGAATTGCGCGCCGTGCTGGAAATGCCTTTGCTAAAGATTTCCGTCACGTGCGTTCAAGCCCCGGTGTTTTTTGGCGATAGCCTGACTGTGTCTTTGCAATTGGGTGCAGCGGTCGACCTCGCTGCCGTCAACCAGGCTTTGGATTCCGCGCCCGGAGTCGAGTTGGTGGAAGAGGGTGATTACCCCACCGCTGTTGGCGATGCGGTCGGTCAAGACGTGGTCTACGTGGGCCGGGTTCGCGCCGGCGTCGATGACCCTGCGGAACTAAATGTGTGGTTGGCGTCAGATAACGTACGCAAAGGGGCCGCACTTAACGCCGTACAGCTGGCGCAGTTGTTGATAAAAGGCCTTGTGTAAAAGATACTTGGCGGCAATTTGTAGATTGATTCTAGCCAAGCGCTATGCTTGGCCCCAAGCTGGAAAAATTGCGCGTCGGTGACCTATCGGCTCGCCATGCCTTATGGCAGCGGTTACCCACCTTCTCGCAGGCCGGGGAGTGTTCAAAAAGGATGAGGCTATGGTTCAAGTTCGCAAACTGGTGTTAGCAATAGCGGCCGCCTCGGCGCTGTCCTCCGGTATGGCGCAAGCGCTGCAACTTGGGGAGATGACCCTCAAGTCGAAGCTGAACCAGCCGCTGTCGGTGGAAATCGAGTTGCTTGACGTCGGTGGCCTGAGCGCCTCCGAGATCACCCCCAGCCTGGCTTCGTCCCAGGCCTTTGTGGATGCGGGCGTCGATCGCCAGGCGTTCCTGAATGACCTGACCTTTACCCCGGTGGTCAATCCCAACGGCCGCAGTGTGGTGCGTGTCACCTCCACTAAGCCGCTGCCTGATTCCTATGTGCGTTTCCTGTTGCAAGTGCAGTGGCCCAACGGCCGCCTGATGCGCGACTACAGCGTATTGCTGGACCCGGCCAAGTTCGACCCGTCGACTCCCGCCGCCGGTGCGCCCGCGCCTGCACCGCGCCTGACGTCGCCTGCGACCGCGGCTCCGGCAGTCACCAAGGCCCGGGAACACACCACCACCTCGCGCGACACCCTGTGGGAAATCGCCGCGAAGAACCGCAATGGCGCCTCGGTGCAGCAGACCATGCTGGCCATCCAGGCACTGAACCCTGACGCCTTTATCGACGGCAACATCAACCGCATGAAAACCGGCCAGGTCCTGCGCCTGCCGGATTCGGGCCAAAGCACCAGCCTGCCGCAGAACCAGGCGATTGCTGAAGTCAGCGCGCAAAACGCCGCGTGGCGCGAGGGCCGTCGCGGTGGCAACCCGCTTGCCGGCAAAGCGCAACTGGACGCCACGAAACGTACCCAGGCGGGTAATGCGCCGTCGCAGACCAATACCCAGGATAACTTGAGTCTGGTTTCTGCCGAAGCCGCCAAGAAAGGCGTGAAGGGTGGCGCTGGCGACAGCCGGGCCTTGAACAACAAGCTGGCGGTAACCCAGGAAAGCCTGGATTCGACCCGTCGCGAGAATGAAGAACTGAAAAGCCGCATGGCTGACCTGCAAAGTCAGCTGGACAAGCTGCAGCGGCTGATCGAACTCAAGAACAATCAACTGGCCAAGTTGCAGACCCCGGGCGCCGCCGCGGCGCAGCCTGCTGCAACCGCCGCGATGCCGGCCGAGCTGGCTGCACAGCCCGCCGCGCCGGCTGCGGCACCTGCTGCAACCCCGGTGGCTGCGCCAGTCGACGCGCCGGTCAAGGCCGATGCGGCGCCTGCTACCACCGAAGGTAAATTCAACGACCTGCTGACCAACCCGATTGTGCTCGGCGTGATCGGCGGCGCAGCGGGTTTGCTTGTGCTGTTGCTCCTGCTGCTGTGGGCGCGTCATCGCAATGCGCGCCTGGAAGAAGAGAAGCACCTGCGCATGGCGCGGGCCCTGGCGGAAGAGCCGGAGTTTGCACCGAACATTGATCATGATCTGCCGTCCGACAGTTTCGAAGGCCTTGATGTGCCGCCGCCGAACGTCAAGCTGGCTCCAGCTCCAGCTCCAGCTCCAGCCCCAGCTCCGGTGATTGCGCCGCTTGTAGCCCCTGTTGTTGCGCCACGCCCAGCCGACGTCCTGGCGCAAGCCCAGTCGCACATCGACCGTGGTCACCTGAACCAGGCCGCTGAAGTACTTGAAGATGCGATCAAGCAAGAGCCAACGCGCAGCGACCTGCGTCTCAAGCTGATGGAAGTCCACGGCTTGCAGGGCAACAAAGAAGGGTTTGTGGCTCAAGAGCGCCAACTGGTCGCCACGGGTGAGAATCACGCCCAGGTTGAACAGCTGAAAAGCCGTTTCCCGGCCATGGCCGTGCTGGCGGCGGGCGTCAGCGCTGCCGTCGCGGCGGCGGCCTTGGACGCCCAGTACGTCAAAGACTTGCTCAAGGACGAACCCGCGCCGCCTGCTCCTGCACCCGAGGCGGAACCGGAAGCGTTCGATACCGACTTCGACCTGAGCCTGGATGACCTGGAAGCCGCTTCGCCTGCCGTGGTCAACCCGCAGGCGGAGGACCTGAGCTTTGAATCGCTGCTGCAACAGCAGACCGAGGCCAAGGCCGGCGAGGAAGACCTCTCGGACTTCGACCTGGACCTGCAACTCGATCCGCCATCGTCGACCCAATCCGACGACGACTTCCTCTTTGGCCTTGAAGGCCAGATGAAGGACCTGCCGCCGGTAGAACCGCCAACCCTGACGCCCGCTGACCTGGACGACCTCGACCTGCCGGAAGATTTCGACCTGTCCCTGGCTGACGAGCCCGAGGCGCCTGCAGCGGCCAAGCCGGATGCGTTCGCCTCGGAGCTTGATGACGTCAACGCCGAACTGGATCGCCTGTCGCAAAGCCTGGAGCATCCACCGATCGAACCGTCCTTTACCGCCGAAGACGCGGTGCTGAGTGGTGATGAGCCCGAGTTCGACTTCCTCTCCGGTACCGACGAAGTGGCCACCAAGCTCGACCTGGCCCAGGCCTACATCGACATGGGCGACGCCGATGGCGCGCGGGACATCCTTGCCGAAGTGCTCAAGGAGGGCGATGACGGCCAACAAGGCGAAGCTAAGGAAATGCTCGGCCGCCTGGCTTGATACCTTGCTCTGTAGGTGCTGGCTTGCCGGCGATGCAGGCACCTCGGTGTATCTGGTACACCCGGTTGACGCCATCGCCGGCAAGCCAGCGCCTACAAAAAGCCCCACGCTCGGCGCGCGGCCTTATAATGGCTGCCTTTGCGCAACTCATCAGGCTCTCAGTTCTTGGCAAATATAGATAACGCGGCCGCCGAAATGGCGGCCGCAGGCTTTTTCAGAATCGCCCTGGGCGTGGAATATAAAGGCTCACGCTATCGCGGCTGGCAACGCCAGGCCTCGGGTGTGCCGACGGTGCAGGAAACCCTTGAGAAGGCCTTGTCGAAAGTCGCCGACTCGCCGGTATCGCTGATGTGCGCGGGGCGCACCGACGCCGGTGTGCATGCCTGCGGGCAAGTGGTGCACTTCGATACCCAGGCCGAGCGCTCGATGAAGGCGTGGGTCATGGGCGCCAATATCAATTTGCCCCACGACGTCAGCGTCAGTTGGGCCAAGGTGATGCCGGCGGACTTTCATGCGCGCTTCAAGGCAATCGCCCGGCGTTATCGCTATGTGATCTACAACGATCAGATCCGCCCGGCCCATCTCAACGAAGAAATCACCTGGAACCACCGCCCGCTGGACGCCGAGCGCATGGCCGAGGCCGCCCGGCATTTGGTGGGTATCCATGATTTCAGCGCGTTTCGTGCCG
Organism: Pseudomonas sp. A125; assembly: GCF_055409485.1. Taxonomy (NCBI): domain Bacteria; kingdom Pseudomonadati; phylum Pseudomonadota; class Gammaproteobacteria; order Pseudomonadales; family Pseudomonadaceae; genus Pseudomonas; species Pseudomonas sp. A125. The sequence continues at coordinate 264,498 of NZ_JBUZVP010000003.1, read as the reverse complement.
GCCAGTGCCAGGCCAAGTCGCCGATCAAGGAAGTCCATCACCTGCGGGTGACGCGCCACGGCAAGATGATCGTGCTGGATATCCGCGCCGGCGCCTTCCTGCACCACATGGTGCGCAATATTGCCGGGGTGCTGATGACCATCGGTACCGGCGAGCGCCCGGTCGAATGGGCCAAAGAAGTGCTGGAAAGCCGGATTCGCCGTACCGGCGGCGTCACTGCGCACCCGTTCGGCCTTTACCTGGTGGATGTAGAGTACCGCGATGAGTTCGAACTGCCGCAGCGGTTCATCGGGCCACACTTCCTCACAGGTTTCAGCGAACTTGGCGGCTGACGCCCTCAAAAGCATTTGTTACCATCCGGGACTTTCCCGGACACGCCCTGAGGTTTCATCGACATGTCTGCCGTTCGCAGCAAGATTTGCGGGATTACCCGCATAGAAGACGCGTTGGCGGCGGTCGAGGCGGGCGCCGATGCCATCGGTTTCGTGTTTTATGCCAAGAGCCCACGGGCGGTGAATGTATTGCAGGCGCGGGCGATCATTGCCGCGCTGCCGCCATTCGTGACCACGGTCGGGTTGTTCGTCAACGCCAGCCGTTGCGAACTCAATGAAACCCTCGATGCCGTACAACTCGACATGTTGCAGTTCCATGGCGATGAAAGCGCTGAAGAGTGCGAAAGCTATCAGCGTCCGTATATCAAAGCGTTGCGGGTCAAGGCCGGCGACGATATCGCTGCGGCGTGCGCTGCCTACACCGGGGCTCGCGGGATTCTCCTCGACACCTACGTCGAAGGCGTTCCAGGCGGTACCGGCGAGGCGTTTGACTGGTCGTTGATCCCTGAAGGCTTGAGCAAGCCGATCATCCTCGCGGGCGGTCTGAACCCGGGCAACGTTGGACGCGCTATTGAGCAGGTTCGGCCGTATGCCGTGGACGTCAGCGGTGGGGTGGAGCAGGCCAAGGGCATCAAGGATCACGCAAAGATTCGCGCATTCATGCAGGCCGTGCGCGACAGCAGTGGGACGATGTGACGGCTGGCAGTCTGCCGCCGTCCATAACTACCACTGTGTAAAACAGCCCGGCGCCGCCTGTGGGAGGCCCGGAAATGAAGTGGCAACCCTGCACTGCAGGTTGTCTGGAAGGCTGAGGGCACAGGCAGGAAATGGCAGGTCGAAGGTCTGACCCCGTCCAGCTTGTGTCATCGCCACATATGAATTTAGCTCAAGGGCATACGCGGGGCTGTGTTCTAGCCACCGGTACTGGAGAAAGAAAGCATGAGCAACTGGTTAGTAGACAAACTGATCCCCTCGATCATGCGTTCCGAGGTGAAGAAAAGCTCGGTTCCTGAAGGTCTTTGGCACAAGTGCCCATCCTGCGACGCGGTGCTGTACCGCCCGGAGCTGGAAAAGACCCTGGATGTTTGCCCCAAGTGCAACCACCACATGCGTATCGGCGCCCGCGCCCGCATTGATATCTTCCTCGACGCCGATGGTCGCTCCGAACTGGGCGCTGACCTGGAGCCGGTTGACCGTCTGAAATTCCGCGACGGCAAGAAATACAAAGACCGCCTCACCGCAGCCCAGAAGCAGACCGGTGAAAAAGACGCGCTGATTTCCGTCAGCGGCAAGCTGCTGGGCATGCCGGTAGTGGTTTGCGCGTTCGAATTCTCTTTCATGGGTGGCTCCATGGGCGCCATCGTTGGCGAGCGTTTTGTACGTGCCGCCAACTACGCCCTGGAAAACCGCTGCCCGATGATCTGCTTCGCGGCCTCTGGCGGTGCGCGGATGCAGGAAGCGCTGATTTCCCTGATGCAAATGGCCAAGACCTCTGCGGTACTGGCGCGTCTGCGTGAAGAAGGTATCCCGTTCATCTCCGTGCTGACCGACCCGGTCTACGGTGGCGTTTCCGCCAGCCTGGCCATGCTGGGTGATGTGATCGTCGGTGAGCCCAAAGCCCTGATCGGCTTCGCCGGCCCACGGGTTATCGAGCAGACGGTTCGCGAAAAACTGCCAGAAGGTTTCCAGCGCAGCGAGTTCCTGCTGGAGCACGGCGCGATCGACCTGATCATTGCGCGTGGCGAACTGCGCCCGCGCCTGGGTAGCCTGCTGGCGCAAATGATGGGCCTGCCGACACCGGTGTACGTCGCGCCTAAAGTAGAACCAATCATCGTGCCACCGGTGCCTGCAAACATATGACCCAACGTACCCTGGGCGAATGGCTCGCCTACCTTGAGCAGTTGCATCCGTCAGCCATCGACATGGGCCTGGAGCGCTCGCAACAGGTAGCGGCCCGCCTCGGGTTGGGCCGGCCGGCGCCGCGTGTGATCACGGTGACCGGCACCAATGGCAAGGGTTCTACCTGCGCCTTTGTTGCAGCCTTGCTGCAAGCCCAGGGCCTGAAGGTCGGCGTGTACAACTCACCGCACCTGCTGCGCTACAACGAGCGGGTGCAACTCAATGGCGTTGAAGCCACTGACGAGCAGCTGTGCGAAGCCTTCGCCGCACTCGATGCCGGGCGTGGCGAAATTTCCCTGACGTATTTCGAGATGGGCACCCTGGCGGCGTTCTGGCTGTTCGAGCGTGCGCAACTGGATGTGGTGGTGTTGGAAGTCGGCCTGGGCGGGCGCCTGGACACGGTCAACGTGGTGGATGCCGACCTGGCGCTGATCACCAGCATTGGTGTCGATCATGCCGACTACCTTGGTAATACCCGTGAATCCGTGGCCTATGAAAAGGCCGGGATCTTCCGCCAGGGCAAGCCTGCACTGTGTGGTGACCTGGACCCGCCGCATACCTTGCTGGACAAGGTGCGCGAGCTGGGTTGCCCGTTCTTCCTGCGTGGGCGTGATTTCAATCTCGAGATTGGCGACCGGTCCTGGCAATGGCGCGGGCTTGATGCGCGCGGTCAAACCGTTGAGTTGCGCGACCTGCCGCTGCTGAACCTGCCGATGGAAAACGCCGCGCTCGCGCTGCAAGCCTACCTGTTGCTGGATTTGCCCTGGCATGCCGAGCAGATTGCCGCTACGTTGCAGGCTACTCGTGTGGTGGGGCGCCTTGATCGGCGCAGCTTCGACTGGAATGGCAAGCGTCTGAACCTGCTGCTGGATGTAGGGCATAACCCTCACGCAGCCGAATACCTGGCCAAGCGCCTGGCGCGCACTGCACCTGCCGGTCGCCGCCTCGCGGTGTTCGGGCTGTTGTCCGACAAGGACCTGGACGGTGTGGTTGCACCCTTGCTGGGCAACGTCCAGGCCTGGGCCGTTGCGCCGCTGGATACGCCGCGCAGTCGTCCTGCTACCGAGTTGCAGATTGCACTGCAGAACCTTGGGGCGTCGGTGACGTCCCATGCAAGCGTGACAGCCGCCCTGGAAGCCCAGTGCGCGATTGCGACGCCTGAGGATGAGATTCTGTTGTTCGGATCATTTTATTGTGTTGCCGAGGCGCTCGAATGGTTGGCCCGGCGCTCCACGGAGGAAGCTGCACATGGCATTACTGGATAGCGCATACAAGCAGCGAATGGTTGGGGCCCTGGTTCTGGTGGCGTTGGCGGTGATTTTTCTGCCAATGCTGTTTTCCCGTCAGGACGAACAGCGCCAGGTGACTGTCGAAGCGCCGGCTGCGCCCCAGGCGCCTGCGGTGCCTCAGGTTCAGGTTGAACCGGTGGTGGTGCCCGAGCCGCAAGCGCTACCGCAGGAAGAGCCAGTGCCCGGCGATGACGAGGTGGCTGCGCAGCAGGCACCTTCGATGCCGGTTCAGGCGAGCGTCCCGGTGGTGAAGCCAGCGCCTGCGGCTCCTGCGGCCGCGGCCAAGCCAGCGGCGCCAGCGCCTGCACCCAAGCCGGTAGCACCGCAACCCGCTGCACCGGGCAAGCCGGACGTGGGTCAGAGCCGCATTGACCCCAATGGCCTGCCGATCAGTTGGTCGATCCAGCTGGCCAGCCTGGCTAACCGCGAAAGCGCTGACGCCTTGCAGAAAAAGCTGCGCACTCAGGGGTACAACGCTTATATCCGCAGTGCCGATGGCAAGAACCGGGTCTTTATCGGGCCGTTGATCGAGCGTGCCGAAGCCGATCGCCTGCGGGACCTGCTGGACCGCCAGCAGAACCTCAAGGGTTTTGTGGTTCGCTTCCAGCCAGAGCGCGGTTAAAGCTGTAGGAGCCGGCTTGCCGGCGATGGCGGCCTCGAGGACGCTATCGCCGGCAAGCCGGCTCCTGCATTTATCTGGCGCAACTCATTGATTTCAAATGCACTGCTAATCACAGCTTACCGATAGCCCGGCGCTCTGCTAAAATGCGCCGCCTTATCCGTCTGTAGGCTGAACTGTGCCATTTACCTGGGTTGATTGGGCGATCGTTGCAATCGTCGCCATCTCCGCGTTGATCAGTCTGAGCCGCGGCTTCGTTAAAGAAGCACTGTCGCTGCTGACATGGATCATCGCAGGAGTTGTAGCCTGGATGTTCGGCGGTTCATTGTCTGTCTACCTGGCCGGATACATCGAGACACCTTCGGCTCGCGTCATCGCGGGCTGCGCCATCATGTTCATCGCCACGTTGTTGGTGGGGGCAATGGTCAATTATCTTATCGGCGAATTGATACGCGTCACAGGCCTCTCCGGGACCGATCGATTTCTCGGCATGGCCTTCGGCGCCGCGCGTGGCGGCTTGCTGGTGGTTGTGGCGGTCGGGCTGTTGAGCCTGGGGCCGGTACAGCAGGATTCGTGGTGGCAAGAGTCTGTACTCGTGCCAAAATTTCTATTGGTTGCAGATTGGTCCAAAAACCTCATTTTGGGGTGGAGCAGTCAGTGGCTGGCCAGCGGGATCAGCATACCCGCTGATCTTCCGTTCAAGGAACACCTCTTACCGGCCAAAACGCCTCAGTAAGTTGTGTTCAGTCAAGATTCATTAAGTAGGGGTTGCGTCGCATGTGTGGCATCGTCGGTATCGTCGGTAAGTCGAACGTGAATCAGGCGCTGTATGACGCGCTAACCGTCCTCCAGCACCGCGGCCAGGATGCTGCCGGTATTGTGACCAGCCACGACGGCCGGTTATTCCTGCGCAAGGACAATGGCCTGGTGCGTGACGTGTTCCATCAGCGCCACATGCAGCGCCTGGTCGGGCACATGGGCATTGGCCACGTGCGCTACCCGACTGCGGGCAGCTCGACCTCGGCCGAAGCCCAGCCGTTTTACGTCAACTCGCCGTATGGCATCACCCTGGCGCACAACGGCAACTTGACCAACGTTGAACAACTGGCCAAGGAGATTTACGAATCTGACCTGCGCCACGTCAACACCAATTCGGACTCCGAAGTCCTGCTGAACGTGTTCGCTCACGAGCTGGCCCAGCGCGGCAAGCTGCAGCCGACCGAAGAAGACGTGTTCGCCGCCGTGACTGACGTGCACAACCGTTGCGTGGGTGGTTACGCCGTCGTGGCGATGGTGACCGGCTACGGCATCGTCGGTTTCCGCGACCCCCACGGTATCCGTCCGATCGTGTTCGGCCAGCGTCATACCGACGAAGGCGTCGAGTACATGATCGCTTCCGAAAGCGTGTCCCTGGACGTGCTGGGCTTCACCCTGATCCGCGACCTGGCGCCGGGCGAAGCTGTCTACATCACGGAAGACGGCAAGCTGCACACCCGTCAGTGCGCGTTGAACCCGAAACTCACCCCGTGCATCTTCGAACACGTCTACCTGGCGCGTCCGGATTCGATCATCGACGGTGTCTCGGTGTACAAGGCGCGTCTGCGCATGGGCGAGAAACTGGCGGACAAGATCCTGCGCGAGCGCCCGGACCACGACATCGACGTGGTCATCCCGATCCCGGACACCAGCCGCACCGCAGCGCTGGAGCTGGCGAACCACCTGGGCGTGAAGTTCCGCGAAGGCTTCGTCAAGAACCGTTACATCGGCCGTACCTTCATCATGCCCGGCCAGGCCGCACGCAAGAAGTCGGTACGCCAGAAGCTCAACGCGATCGAGCTGGAATTTCGCGGCAAGAACGTGATGCTGGTGGACGATTCCATCGTGCGTGGTACTACCTGCAAGCAGATCATCCAGATGGCCCGCGAAGCCGGGGCAAAGAACGTTTACTTCTGTTCCGCCGCGCCAGCCGTGCGTTACCCGAACGTGTACGGCATCGACATGCCAAGCGCCCACGAACTGATCGCCCACAACCGTTCGACCCAGGACGTTGCGGACCTGATCGGCGCCGACTGGCTGATTTACCAGGACCTGCCGGACCTGATCGAAGCCGTCGGTGGTGGCAAGATCAAGATCGAGGAGTTCGATTGCGCGGTATTTGACGGCAAGTACGTCACCGGCGATGTCGACGAGGCCTACCTGAACAAGATCGAGCAGGCCCGTAACGATTCCTCGAAGATCAAGACCCAGGCGGTCAGCGCGATCATCGACCTGTACAACAACTGAGTAGACACCGGCCCTGAGGGGCCGGTTTTGTATCTTTGATAAAGCATTCGAGTTGAGGAGTAGAGCATGAGTCAGGAATGGGATGCCGGTCGCTTGGACAGCGACCTCGATGGCGTAGCTTTCGATACCCTGGCTGTGCGCGCCGGCCAGCACCGCACCCCGGAAGGTGAGCACGGTGACCCGATGTTCTTTACCTCCAGCTACGTGTTCCGCACCGCCGCCGACGCCGCTGCGCGCTTTGCCGGTGAAGTGCCGGGCAACGTGTATTCGCGCTACACCAACCCGACCGTGCGTGCGTTCGAAGAGCGTATCGCTGCGCTGGAAGGCGCCGAGCAAGCTGTCGCGACTGCCACGGGCATGGCCGCGATTCTAGCGGTGGTCATGAGCCTGTGCAGCGCCGGCGATCACGTGCTGGTGTCGCGCAGCGTGTTTGGTTCGACCATCAGCCTGTTCGAAAAGTACTTCAAGCGCTTTGGCATTGAAGTCGACTACGTGCCACTGGCGGACCTGTCCGGCTGGGACGCGGCCATCAAGGCCAACACCAAATTGCTGTTTGTCGAGTCGCCGTCCAATCCTTTGGCTGAGTTGGTGGACATCGCTGCATTGTCCGAAGTGGCGCACGCCAAGGGCGCGATGCTGATCGTCGACAACTGCTTCTGCACCCCGGCGCTGCAACAGCCGCTGAAGCTGGGCGCCGACATCGTCGTGCACTCGGCCACCAAGTTCATCGACGGCCAGGGCCGTTGCATGGGGGGCGTGGTTGCAGGGCGCAGCGAGCAGATGAAGGAAGTGGTGGGCTTCTTGCGCACCGCCGGCCCGACCCTGAGCCCGTTCAATGCCTGGATCTTCCTCAAGGGCCTCGAAACCCTGAGCCTGCGGATGAAGGCCCATTGTGCCAACGCCCAGGCGTTAGCCGAGTGGCTGGAACAGCAGGACGGTATCGAGAAAGTCCACTACGCCGGCCTCAAGAGCCACCCCCAGCACGCGTTGGCCCAGCGCCAGCAGCGTGGTTTTGGCGCCGTGGTGAGTTTTGAGGTCAAGGGCGGCAAAGAGGGCGCCTGGCGCTTTATCGATGCAACCCGCCTGATTTCCATTACCGCCAACCTGGGTGACAGCAAAACCACCATCACTCACCCAAGCACCACCTCCCACGGTCGCCTGGCGCCGCAAGAGCGTGAAGCGGCGGGTATTCGTGACAGCCTGATCCGCGTCGCGGTGGGCCTGGAAGACGTTGCTGACTTGCAGGCCGATCTGGCCCGTGGGTTGGCGGCCCTGTGATCGAGTGGTCCATGGAGGCCGCGGGCGCCAGTAATGGGCGCGTCGCGCTGGTCACCGGCGCGGCGCGTGGCATTGGCCTGGGGATTGCCGCCTGGTTGATCAGCGAAGGCTGGCAGGTGGTGCTCACGGACCTGGACCGCGAGCGCGGTTCGAAGGTGTCCAAGGTGCTGGGCGACAACGCCTGGTTTATCACCATGGATGTGGCCGATGAGCGGCAGGTCGCCCTTGGCGTGGCCGAAGTACTTGGCCAGTTCGGACGCCTGGATGCATTGGTGTGTAACGCCGCCGTGGCCGACCCGCGCAATATCACCCTGGAAAGCCTCGACCTGGCTTACTGGAACCGGGTAATGGCGGTGAACCTCAGTGGGCCGATGTTGCTTGCCAAGCACTGCGCGCCGTACCTGCGGGCTCATGGTGGCGCCATCGTCAACCTGGCGTCGACCCGGGCCCGCCAGTCGGAGCCGGACACCGAAGCCTACGCGGCGAGCAAGGGTGGTTTGCTGGCCCTGACCCACGCGCTGGCCATCAGTCTTGGGCCGGAAGTGCGGGTCAATGCCGTGAGCCCGGGCTGGATCGATGCGCGAGACCCGGCTGCACGCCGTGCCGAGCCGCTGACGGACGCTGATCACGCGCAGCACCCGGCGGGCAGGGTAGGCACTGTGGAGGACGTGGCGGCGATGGTGGCGTGGTTGCTGTCGCGCAATGCCGGGTTTGTCACCGGGCAGGAGTTCGTGGTCGACGGTGGCATGAGCAAGAAGATGATTTACAGCGAGTAGGGCGGGTCGCAGTCCTGAAGTGATTTTGTCTTTTTCAGAAAAACTTCAAGCAGGCTATTGACTTAGGTCCGCTACCTGCGTAAATTTCGCGGCCTCAACGAAGCAAAGGGTGATTAGCTCAGCTGGGAGAGCATCTGCCTTACAAGCAGAGGGTCGGCGGTTCGATCCCGTCATCACCCACCACTTCTTGAGAGTTTTGCCTTCGGGCAAGACGCAACGTTAAAGGTTGCACCGACGCGCAGCGGTAGTTCAGTCGGTTAGAATACCGGCCTGTCACGCCGGGGGTCGCGGGTTCGAGTCCCGTCCGCTGCGCCATATTTTCCAGGTCTGATGGTTCAGATTTGAGATTGAACAGCCAAGGCTGATCAGTCAGATGTTTGAAGGCGGTTGAAGGTGACACTTCGGCAGTCTGAGCGATACGCAGCGGTAGTTCAGTCGGTTAGAATACCGGCCTGTCACGCCGGGGGTCGCGGGTTCGAGTCCCGTCCGCTGCGCCATATCTGTTCCAGGGCCCACTGAACGCCCTGAGACGCCAAAGCAAGCCCTTGGCTTGGTTGGATCGATAGCAAACACCCTGGTCGAAAGACCGGGGTTTTTTGTGTCTGCGATTTAGCTCGCTGCTGGATGCGCAGGGGCCGGCAAGCCAGCCCCGCGATCCGGGATTAGAACCCCAGCTTGTCCCGCAGCCCGTAATACCAGGCTCCCAGCGCCGCAAACGGCGTGCGCAACAGTTGGCCGCCCGGGAACGGGTAGTGCGGCAGGTCGGCAAACGCATCAAAACGCTCTGCCTGGCCTCTTAATGCTTCCGCCAGTACCTTGCCCGCCAAGTGGGTGTACGTCACGCCGTGGCCGCTACAGCCCTGGGAGTAATAGATGTTGTCGCCCAGGCGACCGACTTGGGGCAGGCGCGACAGGGTCAGCAGGAAATTACCGGTCCAGGCGTAGTCGATCTTCACATCCTTGAGCTGCGGGAAGGCCTTGAGCATCTTCGGGCGGATGATTGCCTCGATGTTCGCCGGGTCCCGCGCGCCATACACCACGCCACCGCCGAAGATCAGGCGCTTGTCGCTGGTCAGCCGGTAGTAATCCAGCAAGTAGTTACAGTCTTCGACGCAGTAATCCTGCGGCAGCAGCGTCTTTGCCAGCTCATCGCCCAGCGGCGCGGTCGTAATGACCTGCGTGCCGCACGGCATCGACTTGGCAGCCAGCTCCGGCACCAGGTTCCCGAGGTAAGCGTTGCCCGCGACAATAATGAACTTGGCCCTGACCTTGCCGTGTGCCGTATGCACCACCGGATTGGCGCCGCGCTCGATGCGAATCGCCGCCGACTGCTCGTAGAGGGTGCCGCCCAGGGATTCCACTGCTGCCGCTTCACCCAGCGCCAGGTTCAGCGGGTGAATGTGCCCCCCGCTCATGTCCAGCAGGCCGCCCACATAGTTGTCACAGGCGACCACTTCACGAATGCGCCGCTCGTCCAGCAGCTCCAGCTGAGTGTGGCCGTAGCGCTCCCACAGGCGCTTCTGCGATTCCAGATGGCCCATGTGCTTGCTGTTCAGGGCGGCGAATACACCGCCGTTTTTCAGGTCGCACTGGATCTGATACCTGGCTACGCGATCGCGAATAATCCTGCCGCCTTCAAACGCCATCTCACCCAGCAATTGCGCCTGCTTGGGGCCGACACTGCGCTCGATCACATCGATATCACGGCTATAGCTGTTAACAATCTGCCCACCGTTGCGGCCCGAGGCGCCAAAACCCACCTTGGCAGCTTCCAATACCGTCACGCGAAAACCGTTCTCGAGCAGAAACAGTGCGCTGGAAAGCCCGGTATAGCCCGCACCAATCACGCACACATCAGTTTCGACTTCACCTTGCAGCTCAGGGCGGGGAGGTACCGCATTCGCAGACGCGGCGTAATACGACTGGGGGTAGGGGGTGTTCGCCATCCTGGAACCTCTGTTTTATATTTTTTACGAGTGCGCCGATCCTACCTGAGTTGAAAATCCGCTGCCAGCTGCCGGAAAAATCCGGTTGTACCGGCCGAAAATAAAAAATTCGCATATTCATAGGCTTAGGTGCAAAAAAGGTGTTGACACCCCTTGGGAATTCCGTAGAATGCCGCCTCACAGCAGGCACGTAGCTCAGTTGGTTAGAGCACCACCTTGACATGGTGGGGGTCGTTGGTTCGAGTCCAATCGCGCCTACCAAACAAAATCCGCTCTGCTGGGCGGTCTAGAAGGGCTCACCGAAAGGTGGGCCCTTTTTTGTTGCCCGGAATTTGTGACGTGCCCATTCAAACGCCAGTTCGGCGCCATCCTCATGCACTCGATTTCTGCGTCGTGCCCCTTCAGAAGCACACCACGGATTTTGTTCCGCCAAATTAAGACCTTTCCGAGGTTAGATACGGCGTCGTACTACTACTCTTACCGCGTTGTCCCGAAGGATCGATAGTCCGGGCCTGATTCCCCTAAATAACTACAGAGAGCTGCCCCATGCTTCAACTCGACTTTTATTCCACGCTGGTCGCCGCCTCCCTGGTGCTTTTACTCGGGCGCGGGTTGGTCGCTCGAATTGGTTTCCTGCGCACTTACAATATTCCAGAGCCGGTGGCCGGTGGTTTGGTGGTGGCGGTGCTGCTCCTGGCTTTGCGTATGCTCGCTGACATCGAGGTCCGGTTTGACGCTTCACTGCAGACACCACTAATGCTGGCGTTCTTTGCCACCATTGGCTTGAACGCGGATTTCGCCAGCCTGAAGAAGGGCGGGCGGGTGTTGGGGATTTTCCTGCTGGTGGTAACGACGCTGCTGGTGGTCCAGAACGCGATGGGGATCGCGTTGGCCACGGCGCTGGGGCTCGACCCGCTGATGGGGTTGTTGGCGGGCTCCATTACGCTGTCGGGCGGGCACGGCACGGGTGCGGCCTGGGGCGCGGTGTTCAGCGACAAGTATGGGGTGGCCTCGGCGTCCGAGCTGGCGATTGCTTCCGCGACCTTTGGCCTGGTGCTCGGCGGCCTGATTGGTGGCCCCGTCGCTCGTTTACTGATCAAGCGGGTCCAGGTGCCGGGCGTGGGGCCGGTACAACCGATTGGGCCAAAGGGTTTTGAGCAACCGAATCAAGAACGCATGATCACCTCGTTCTCGTTTATCGAGACCCTGGCGCTGCTCGCGATCAGCCTGCAAGTGGGCACATTCCTGAGTGGGTTTATCCAGGGCACGGCATTTGAGCTGCCGACGTTCGTGTGTGTCTTGTTTGTCGGTGTGGTGCTGCGTAATGGCCTGTCGGCACTGGGCTGGCACCAAGTGTTTGAGCGCGAAGTGTCGGTGCTGGGGAACGTCAGCCTGTCGTTGTTCCTGGCGATTGCGTTGATGTCGCTCAAGCTCTGGGACCTGGCCGCGCTGGCTCTGCCGATTTTCATCCTGTTGGCTGCCCAGGCGTTGATGATGGCTCTGTTTGCGATTTTCGTGACGTTCCGGGTCATGGGGAGCAACTACGATGCGGCGGTGCTGGCTGCGGGGCACTGCGGTTTCGGGCTCGGCGCTACGCCAACGGCGATTGCGAACATGCAGGCAGTAACCCAACGCTTCGGACCGTCGCAGATTGCATTTTTGGTGGTGCCGATGGTTGGGGCGTTTTTCATCGATATCACTAACGCGATCGTGATCAAGTTGTATCTGGCGCTACCGTTTCTGGGTGTTGCGGGCTGACGCTGGGTAAATCACAGGCAAAGAAAAGCCCGCGATGGGGAGCGCGGGCTTTAGGGTTTCACCAGGAGCAGATAAACCATAGGCGTTTAATTGTGAAAGGGATGTGAAAGGGTTTCAACGCACGGTTTTCTCCCCCGCCAGCGCAAGATTGCCCAACACCTCATCAATCAACCCAAGCTGCCAGTTGAAGTACGGATTGAACGTCAACCGTGCATGCATCTTGCCCGGCTCACGGTAACCCCAGTCCGAGTACCACACATCTGCCCCCTGTTCGCACGCCCGGGTGGCTTCTTGCGCCTGGCCGTTCCAGCAAAAACGCAGGCTGCCATGTTCGCCGTAAAGCGCGTTGTCGGATGAGAACAGCAACCCCATGTGGGAGAACTGGCTGATCCGCAGCTCCGGCAGGTAGTCGGTGCGTGCTTTTACGCGCGAGGTGTCCCAGGCATCCGCGGGCAGGGTGCCGTACCAGGCGAGGCGGCTGTGAGGGTTACTGAAGCGCTGCTGAAAGGTTTCCAGCACATAGTGGGTGTCCAGCACTGAGTCGTGGGCGGCGACGGCAATGAACACCGGCTTGTCGTAGGTACGATGCGCCAGGTCCTGGCGAGCCACTCGGCTGCTGCGGTAGAACTGGGCGAAGCCATTGGTGGGCACGGTCATGTAGCGCACCAGGCTCTGTTGTGGCCGGCTCGCGTCGGGCGCCAGCAGCCAGGGGCGTGCCCAACTGATAAACGGTGTCAGCCAATCGTAGGTCATGCTGGACTGGAAAGCGGGGGAGAACAGCAACAGCCCGGCGACGTCGTCGTGTTTGTAGGCGTAGTCGAGCACCAGGTTGGCGCCAGTGGAGAAGCCACCGAGGTAAATCTCGCCGACTTCTGCGCGCAGTATCGCCGCCTGTTCGTCTACCACCCGGCGCCAGTCTTCCATGCGCACTTGCAGCATGTCGGCCGGTTGTGTGCCGTGTCCGGGCAGCAGCACGGTCCTTACCAGAAAGCCGCGTGCGGCCAGTGCCCTGCCGATATCGTGGAAGGACCAAGGGGAATCGCCCAGGCCATGCACAAGAATGATACCGCGCTTGGGCGCGCCAGCCGGCCGCCACTCCTGGGGCGCATTCCAGTTGAGTTCGGCTTCCTTGTCGCAGCCCTGGAAATCACGATGCTCGCGCAGCCATTGCAGGGTATCGAGGCGGTACGCTTCGAATGACTTCTGGCCCAGCGGCATGCCCTGGTCAGCGAACGCGGCGTTGCCAAGCAAAAGCGCAAGGATGGCGCAAGTGACGCTCCAGAGCGTTTTGCGCATCAATTGGCAGGGCTGCATAAAAGGTGTGTTGTTCAAGGCAGGTTCTCAGCGGGGCATCACCGTAAGGTCATGCACGATAGTTACCTGCCAGGTATCGCCGATAGTGCCAAACAGTAGCAAGACGTTTCTTATGACCTCAAAAACGGTCCAGCCGGTAGGGTTCGAGTGCCGGCAGCCCATTGGACATTGCCGCCACAGGCGACACCAGCCGTGCAATCAACTCCGCCGTCACCGCCGCCTGTGTCAGCCCCAGGTGCTGATGCCCAAACGCAAGCAACACTTTGCCCTTGCACACCTTGTCGATAATCGGCAGCGAATCCGGCATGGAGGGCCGAAACCCCATCCACGGTGTCGCGTCTTCAGCATTCAAATCACGTCGGAACAACCCCTGGCTCAACCGATGCAACTGCCACGCGCGCTGCATGTTGGGCGGGCGTGACCGAAGGCCTGCGGTTGGCGGGGACGGTCGAATTCGCCGGCCTTGACCGGGGCCCGGCTATACCGAACAGGATCGCCGGGTTCTGGAGCAGGGATTTGTGTTGGAAGACCAACTGGAATTGCACCTGTACGGGACCCGCGAGCCGGGTTGGTGCCTGACGCACAAATCGCCGCTGTATAGCCGCGACGGCGCAATCATCGGCCTGGCGGGCATCTCGGTCGACCTGCAAACCGCCAGTGAAACCCACCCGGCGTATCAACGGCTGGCGGCGGTGGATGAGTACATTCGGGCGAATTTCAATCGGCGGGTCACGCTGGGTGAACTGACGCGGATCGCCGGGATTTCAGTGGCGCAGCTGGAGCGCTACTGCAAGCGCGTGTTCCACCTGACGCCCCGCCAGATGATCCAGAAGGTGCGCCTGGAACATGCGCACCGGCTGCTGCATACCGAGATGCCGATCACCGAAATGGCGCTGCAATGTGGGTATACCGACCACAGCGCGTTCACCCGGCAGTTCAAGGCGTTGACCGGGTTTACGCCGCGCCAGTATCGGCAGGCAACCAGCAGTTAATACCAATATGCACGGTGATGCTGAATTGCCATTACTCGGATACAATCCCCAGCGGCCGATCCCGGCCTAGCCAATGACGGCGATATGGAATAGGTGATTCAGATGAGTGTTCGGGTAGCGTTGGGGATGGTGGCACTGATGGTGTTGGCGGGCTGCGCCACAAGCCGTTCGGAAGTCGATGTGACTGTTGCGCCGTTGAGCGCCGGTCATGTCGCGGCAGCCAGCAATGGCAAAAAGGTGCTGATCAGCGCTGTGGACGAGCGCGTGTTCCAGATTGACCCTCCCGAAGCCGACATTCCTTCGCTGAAAAACGACGAAGTCACGGATAAATCCATCACCGAGCGCGCCATCGCCCGCAAGCGCAACAGCTATGGAAAAGGCCTTGGCGATGTATTGTTGCCGTCAGGTCGTACGGTGTCGCAACTGGTCAGTGAGTCCGTAGCCCTGGCTTACAAGCAGGCCGGCTATGAAGTGGTAACTGAAGCCAATGGCAGCGGTGCAGAGCCCGTGAAGGTACATATCGTAGAGTTCTGGTCGTGGTTCACGCCAGGCTTCTTTTCGGTGGACGTGAACAACAAATCTCATCTGCGAATCGAAACCTCAGCGCCCAACACGCTGGAGGTGATCACTCGCAAGAAGGAAAGCATGCAGGCGGTGACTGAAAGCGACTGGAAGAAAATCACTGAGGCAGGGCTTCAGGAAGTCTCCCAGGCAACCCTCAAGAAACTCTGATGGACGATGGATTGCCCGGCCTCTAATGCCGGGCTATTTCCATGGATGCCGGGTGAATACCCGCCTTGGCTCAATGCGTCTGCGTGACCTTCTGCAAAAACCTCGGCTGATCCGGATTACGCCCGCGCGCCACGGCCAGTTGCGCCGCGATCAAGTAAAACCCCTGGATCATGGTGAACGGCTCCAGCAATTGATGCGCGGTTGGAACGCTGGGCAGCAACCCCGCACAAGCGGTGCCCCGTGGCGCCACGACCATCACCTTGGCGCCGCGTGCGCGCATGTCGTCGGCGAACGCCAGGGTGCCTGCTTGCTCGGGCCCCGAAGGGGCGAACACCAGCACGGGATAACCTTCTTCAATGATTTCCATCGGCCCGTGCCGGACCTCGGCGCTGGAAAACGCTTCGGCCTGAATACCTGAGGTTTCCTTGAGTTTGAGCGCGGCTTCCTGGGCAATCGGCAGGGCAGCACCGCGACCGATCACGATCATCTTGTCGGCGCTTTGCAGTACGTTGAGCACCGGTGACCAGTCCTCGCTCGCGGCTTCATTCATCTGCTGTGGCAGCGAGAGTAGCGCTTGGCCCAAGGTGTTATCGGCGGCCAGGCGGGCCACGATTTGAGCGCTTGCCATTAACATCGCTACATAGCTTTTGGTCGCCGCCACGCTTTGCTCCAGGCCGGCGGGCAAGAGGATTTCATGCCCGGTGATGGCCGCCAGTGGCGAGTCTGCGGTGTTGACCAGTGCGACCGAGGCCGCACCCCGTTGTTGCAGATACTTCACGCTGTCGATCAAGTCCGGGCTTTTGCCGGACTGGGAAAAGGCGGCCACCCAGGATTTTTTCAGACGCAGCGGCGGGTGTTGCAGGCTCACCAACGACAGCGGGATCGACAGGCTGGGAATACCCACCACGCTCATCATCGCGTAGCTGAAATAGGCGGCGGCGTGGTCCGAACTGCCGCGCGCGACGGTGATGATCAGTTCGGGTAAGTCGCTGTCCAACTGCGCGGCCAGTGTGCGCACAGCGCGGTCATCATCGAGCATGCGTTGCAGGATCGCCGGGATCGACGCGGTTTCACTCTGCATCAATGACATGACTCAGCTCCTGATAAAGGGTGTTGCCGGCATTGAGTACCTGCTGCGCGATGGCGTTCAGGCCGACGGCCTCCATGGCCATGCTCAGGGCTCCCCACAGCGGCGCGTCGTGGGTGAAATGCGCGGCGGCAATGGTGGGCGGGAAGGGCACTACGCGGCGGATCAGTTGTTCGAGAATCGGCGCCAGTGTCGAGGCCTGGCGGTACAGGCCGCCCCCAATCGCGATGCGCTCCACATCCAGCGCCACCGCCAGGTTGGCCACTTGCACGGCACAGGCAGCGATGCGCAGCTCCAGTGCCTGGCGTACCTGCGGATCAATGCTGGAAAACAGGTCCAGCGCCTGATGCCCGTGCCCGAGCATCTGCACCGCCAACTCGCTTAAGGCATTACCGGAAAACAGTTCTTCGAGCGGTGCGCCGCCGTGCTCGTAGGTGCGCCACTGATCAGGCTGCGTCGGGTCGAGAAACGGTGACAACAGGTAGGCGATTTCCATGGCGGCGCCGTTGTGCCCGCGAATCAGTTTGCCGTTGGCAATCGCCGCCGCCGAAAGGCCGGTTCCCAGATTGAGGTAGATCGCGTTGTCGACCCCGGCCAGCGAACCCCAGCGCACTTCCGCCAGGGCGCCGGCCTTCACATCGTTATCGAGGGCCACGGGCGCATTGCCAAACGCCCGGGCGATCAACCCTTGCAGGTCGAGGTGCTCGAAGCCCGGTGTGTTGGGCGCCATCAGTAAGGTGGGCCCGCGCACCACGCCGGGGAACACCGCCGCCACGCTCAACACCGGCAGGCTGTCGAACTCGGCCACGCAGGCCTGCGCAGCATCCAGGATGCGTTGCAGTGCCGGCGCGCCGGACAAACCGTCGGCATGGGTGGCGAGGATCCGCGTGTTCATGCGCCGGCTTGCAATGTCGTAGCAAGCCACTTGAGTCTTGGTACCGCCGACATCAATCGCCAGCAGCAGCCCTTGCGGGGGCGCCGCAGCGCCCGTTGTTTCCAATGGTTCGTGCATAACGCTCATCACTTATCGAAAGGCCACAGTTTTTGCACGCGCGCCCACAGCAGATAGGCCACGCTGCCGGCCGCTACCCACACCAGCGACCACTGGATAGGGTAGGCGCCGGGGGCGTTATGGTTGGACGCCATATAGATATAAACCCAACCCAGCAGCGCGATAATCGCCGGTACCGGGTACAGCCACATTTTGTACGGCCGGGCCAGGTGCGGCTTGGTCTTGCGCAGCACCAGCAGCGAGATGATCTGCGCCACTGACTGCACCAGGATCATCACCGTGGTCAGCAGCTGAATCAGCGTGTTCAGGTCGGTCAGGCGTCCAATCATGAACCCTACGGACGTCAGCAGGCCCATGCTCAGGATGCCGTAGGTCGGGAATTCGTGCTTGGGGTGGACCTTGCTGAAGGCGTTGAAGAACACCTTGTCTTTCGCCGCTTCGAACGGCACCCGGGAGCCGCCCAGCAGCCCGGCAAACACCGAGGCCACGGCGGTGATCAGGATCAATACGGTGACGATCCCGGCGGCGGTGCTGCCCCAGGTTTCACTGAGCACCACCGAGGCCACCGATTTATAGGCGGGGGATTCGGGGTCGAGCATGCGGTGCCAGTCCACCACGCCCAGGACGCCCACTTGCATCAACAGGTAGACCGCGAGGATGCCGAGGATCGAAAACACGATCGACTTGGGAATCACCCGGCCTGGTTGCTCGACTTCACCGGCCAGGTACGCCGAAGTGTTGTAGCCCAGGTAGTCATAAATACCGATGGTCAAGCCGCCGGCCATGCCCAGCCAGAAGCTGCTGTCGCCGAGGTTGAATGCGCCCTCGGGGAAGCTGAAGGCTAGGTCTGCATGGAAGTTGGTGAAGGCCGCGGCGATCAATGCACCGATGCTGATCAGCATGATCACCCACAGCACGATGCTCAATTTGGCGATGGACTCGATCTTGCGCCACAGCATCACGATCACCAGCCAGATCACCGCCAGGCCAATCAGGTTGCCGGCGGTCTGGCTCATGTTCGGCCAGAACCACGTCAGGTACTGCACGAAGCCGATGATGCCGGTGGACATGATCAGCGGGATAAACAACATGGCCGTCCACACGAACAGGAACGGCAGCAGCTTACCTGTGCGCTTGCCGAAGGCTTCCCGCAAGTAGTTATAGGTACCGCCCGCGCCGGGCAGGGAGGCGCCGAGTTCGGCCCACACCAGGCCGTCACACAGGGCCAGCAAGGCGCCGAGGATCCAGCCGAGGTAAGCCTGGGGGCCGCCCATGATCACGATCATGGTGGGGATGGTGATAAACGGACCCACGCCGCACATCTGGCTCATGTTCAGGGTGATGGCGGGGAACAGACCGATTTTGCGTTTGCCGTTGGGCAAGTCCGGATCGACGGGTGTCAACGTGCTCATGGGGGAACGACCTCTTAATCGGATGACAGAAGGGGTTGGGGGCAGTTGCAAAGAGGTTGCGTGCCATCAAGGGCTTCTATCGACCCGTCATTGTTTTTATGGGGCGTAATCGGAGATTGCTGTAGGTGCAATCGTGCGAGGTGCTAAGAAAAGCACGGCTCGAGTATTAATTCAACTTGATTTAATTAATCGGGGCGGCGGATTATCACCCCATGAAAAATCCCAAGCTCAAACGTGCGGTGACCACCGGCACCAACGCCGAACATGCCCGGCAGCACAACCGCCGGGTGATCCTGGAAGCCATTCGACAGAGCGGCCGCCTGACCCGTGCCGACCTCACACGGTTGACCTCGCTGACGGCGCAGACGGTGTCGAACATCGTCACCGAGCTGCAGGAAGAAGGTGTTTTGCTGGCGCACGCGGCAGAGAAGGGCGGACGTGGCCAGCCACCCGTGCCGCTGTCGCTGAACCCCGAGGGCGGTTATTCGATCGGGTTTCACGTTGAGCAGCATCGCATCATTGGCGTGCTGCTCGACCTGCTCGGCGAAACGGTGGCGCAAGTGACGTTGACGGTCAGCTACCCGACGTTCGAACAGGCCTTGCCGCTGATCGTGGGTTGCGTAGAAGACTTCTGCCGGCAACGCCCGGGCGGGCGTTTCCTCGGTGTTGGCATTGCCTTGCCAGGGCCTTTCAGCGTTGAAGGCATGACCTGCGTGGGCCCCACGGCAATGTCCGGCTGGGACGACCCGGGTATCCCGCTGCGGTTGCAGCGCGACATCGGCTTGCCGGTGCTGATTGAAAACGATGCCACCGCGGCGACCATGGGCGAGCGTCTGTATGGAATCGCCAGCGGCCTGCATAACTTCGTGCATCTGTTCATCGGCAGCGGCCTGGGGGCTGGCCTGTACCTGGATAACCGCCTGTATTCCGGGCATTGGCACAACGCCGGCGAGATCGGCCACATGACCGTGGTGCCTGACGGCAAGGCCTGTTATTGCGGTAATCACGGCTGCCTGGAGCGCTATATTTCCATTGCTGCGCTGCTGGAGCATTTGGGGCACCCGGCCGAGCAGGACCTGGCGGCGTGGGACATGAATGACCAGGAATTCAATGAGGGCGTCGATGCCTGGCTCGACGAAGCGGCACCCGCGTTGAAGCAGGCCATCAACATCCTTGAATCGGTACTCGACCCGCAAACCATCCTCATCAGTGGTTTCCTGCCGCAACCGATCCTGGTCCGGCTGATCGCCCGCCTCGAGCCTTTGAGCCGCTCCATCAGCAGCCGCTCCGATCGCCTGCACCCCCGCATTCAAATGGGCACCGCCGGGCACGACGCCGTGGCGCTGGGCGCTGCAGCATTGATGATTCTGGCGGAGATCAGCCCGGACTATGAGGCGTTGCTCAAGCCGGAATAAAAAGAGCTATCGCAAGTCTGGCCCATTGCGAAAAACTCTTGAACGCGCCTCTGAGCGTTATAGGGTGACCAGGCCGTCCAGCCCTGGTCAGACTTCAAGTACCTGAGCCTCTTCAGAGAGCAATGCCAACGCCGGGCGTTTTCAGCCCGGCGCCGTCACAGGTACACAAAACATATGGATGCCCGCCAGGCGATTACTGCGCCTTGGCGTTCTTGATATCACGGATGACCTGTTTGGCAATCGCCTGGACCTGCTTCTGGGTCATGGCCGACGCCACGCCTTCCCAGGCCGAAGATTCGGTTTCATAGGTTCGTGCGCCCAGGGGTGCGCCGGACTTCAAGTCGCAAAAGTCAGCCTTCGAGAAGACCCACGCGTTACCCACCAAGGCACCTGCCGCGTAGCGGCTGCCAGCAGTCAGGTAGCGAAACTTGCTGACGTTGATGGTGATGCCCACGCCATCGGTGCTGCCGGTGTTGATGGTTGGCGTTTCCTTGAGGCTATAACCGGCCTGCTGCGCTTCGGTTTGCAGGGCCGCGCCCCATTGTTGCTTGAGCAGTGGCCAGTCCTGGTTTTGCTCGACGGTGGCATTGCCTTTGAAGCTTACTACCAGGTTTTGTTTGGCCGGTTCCGCAATGGCCAGCGCGTCTGTACCGCCGCTTTTTACCTTGGCTGCGCAGCCACCCAGCATCGAGAGGGCAACAGCGAACGACAGGGCGTAGAGCGCCTTGGAGGTTTTCATTGAATTTGCGTATCCACAACAATTGAGAAAGGGCGGGCCACCCCATCGGGTGGGGCGGCTACGATGCTTGAACCGCTTGCCGTCTGGCAAGCGATGACTGCCAAATGCCCTCTAACACCCACAAACTTTATTGGTTTGCAGCAACAGTTTTTCTTGTTGGACACCTCCCGCCCCGAGCAGCAAAGATGCCGCCACTGACGCTCGACCTTCCAGGTCAACAATAAAAAACCGAGCCGGGCTGCGCGCCGTTTTCTTGCAGTGAACCCCTTTGTTCACTCCCTGCTTTACTGGCGCCGCAGCGCGCACTTAAGGACCTCACCGCCATGCAAACTGTTGTGAACCTATGGCCGCTGATTGGCGTACTCGTCATCGTGGTTGGCTTTGTGTTGCGCATCAACCCGCTGTTGGTCGTTACGGCAGCGGCGATTGCCACCGGGTTTGCCGCCCACTTCCCGCTGGAAAAGATCCTCGCCACCATGGGTGACGGTTTCCTCCAGACCCGGGCCTTGCAACTGATCCTTTTATTGCCCCTGGCCGTGATTGGCTTGCTGGAGCGCCATGGATTACGGCTGCATGCACAAAACTGGATCGCGCGTTTTGAACGGGCCACCGTCGGGCGCTTGTTGATCATCTACCTGTTTGTGCGTGAAACCACAGCGGCCATGGGCCTGACCAGCCTGGGCGGTCACCCGCAGATGGTGCGGCCGTTGCTGGCGCCGATGGCGGAAGGCGCGGCAGAAAAACGCTACGGCAAACTTCCCGACAAGCTTCGCCACAAGGTCCTGGCCATGTGCGCGGCGACCGACAACGTAGGGCTGTTTTTTGGCGAGGACATCTTCGTGGCCTTTGGTGCGATTGCGCTGATGCACACCTTCCTGCTGGGTTCGGGGATTGACGTCGAGCCTTTGCACATTGCGGTCTGGGGCATCCCGACGGCCATCTGCGCGTTCATTATCCACGCCATCCGCTTGCACCGTTTCGACCGAATGCTGACCCGAGCGCTGCCCTCGGCCAGGCCGACGGAGGTGGTGCAATGATTATCTCCATTGAATACCTGTACTGGCTGGCCGGCGTTCTGCTGGTGATCACCGCCGGGATGATCCTGATGGACCGAACCCACCCCAAGCGCTGGTCGAGTTCGTTGTTCTGGCTGCTGTTTGCCATACCGTTTTTAGTCGGGGAGCGTCTGCCCTCGGTGGTGGTCGGCGTGGGTGTAGTGGTGATGGCGCTCATCGCGGGCCTGGGCGGCGTAGGCCGCGGTGCACACGCCCAGTTGCATGACAAGGCTGCGCGGGCCAGCGCTGGCCGCCTGGGGCATAAATTATTTATTCCGGCATTGGCCATCCCGTTGACTACGGTGATCGGCTCGGTGCTGCTCAAACACACCGAGATTGGCGGTGTACCGCTGCTGGACCCGAAAAACACCACCTTTGTGTCCCTGGGCATTGGCTGCCTGATTGCGCTGGCGCTGGCGTGCTGGCTGACACGTGACACCCCGGTACAAGCCCTTCGCGAGTCCCGCCGCCTGACCGAAGCGCTGGGTTGGGCGATGGTGCTGCCGCAGATGCTCGCGATGCTCGGGCTGTTGTTCAACGAAGCAGGGGTTGGTACGGCCGTGGCGCACGTCACCACCACCTACATCAACCTGGATTACAAGCTGGTAGCGGTGATGGTCTATGTGCTCGGCATGGCGCTGTTTACCGTGATCATGGGCAATGGCTTTGCCGCCTTCCCGGTGATGACCGGCGGCGTCGGCGTGCCGGTGCTGGTGGGTATCTACGGCGGCAACCCGGCGGTGATGGCTGCGATCGGGATGTTCTCCGGCTACTGCGGTACGCTGCTGACACCGATGGCGGCGAACTTCAACATTGTCCCGGCGGCGTTGCTTGAGCTGCCGGATAAAAACGCGGTTATCAAGGCGCAGATGCCGACCGCATTGATGATGCTGGTGGTCAATATTGTCCTGCTCTACCTGCTGATGTGAGGCTGTGATGCGTACTGTATTGCTGACGGGTTTCGAACCGTTTGACCATGACCTGATCAACCCGTCCTGGGAGGCAGTCCGCCTGTTGGACGGTGTGCAGTTGGACACCGATGTGCGGATTGTCGCGGGGCAGTTGCCCTGCGCCTTTGCCACTGCGGGCGAGCGCCTGGCTGAACTGCTGGCCGAGCATCGCCCGCAGATGGTGATTGCGACCGGGTTGGGCCCCGGGCGCAGTGATATTTCCATCGAACGGGTCGCGATCAATCTCAACGACGCACGGATCCCGGACAACCGGGGCGAGCAGCCTATCGACACAGATGTGGTGCCCGGTGGCCCCGCAGCCTACTTCAGCACTTTGCCCGCCAAGGCCATGGTGAAGGCTGTGCGTGAGGCCGGCATTGGGGCTTGTGTCTCGCAAACCGCCGGTACCTTCGTGTGCAATCAGGTGTTCTACCTGTTGCAGCATGCGCTTGCCGGGTCGGCGGTGCGCAGCGGTTTCATCCATGTGCCGTGGCTGCCCGAACAGGTGGCGGGACGCCTGCCGGAGCCGCCCTCGATGGCGTTGGCGGCTCAGGTTGAAGGGTTGCGGATTGCAGTGCTGGCGGCCTGGAATACCCCGGTGGATATTACTGAAACGGGTGGGCAAGTCAGCTGAGGTTGTCGGTTTCGCGCCTTGGAAAAAACAACTCGAAGCACGTCACGCCGTCCTCGCTGCTGACGCTGTAGCGCCCGTTGTGCAACTGCATGATGGTCGCGACGATGGACAGCCCCAACCCATTGGAGTGCGCCGAGCGCTCCCGGGATTCATCCACGCGATAAAACCGCTCGAACAACCTCGGCAAATGCTCCGCCGGGATGGTCGTGCCCAGGTTGCTGACTTTCAGGTTGATGCCTTGTGCATTGGGCGTGGCCTGGATCAACAGTTCGGAACTCGGCGCCCCATATTTAATGGCGTTGGCGCACAGGTTGGCCAAGGCGCGGCGCAGCAGCATCGGTTCGGCCCAGATCACGCCGTCGCCCTGGGCGAGGATGCTGATGTCGACGTCGCCCGCCAGGCCTTCGAAGTAGTCGGCCATGCGTTCCACTTCGTCGGCCGCATCCAGTTCCTGGCGTTGGCGCAGCGCGCTGGCGGGGTCGGTGCGGGCCAGGAACAACATGTTGTCGAGCATGCGCGCCAGGCGTTCGAGTTCTTCCACGTTGGAGGCCAGCAGTTGCTGGTAGGCCTCGACGCTGCGGTGTTGCTGCAACGCCACCTGGGTTTCGCCGAGCAAATTGTTGATGGGCGTGCGCAGTTCGTGGGCCATGTCGGTGGACACCTGGCCCAATTGCACAAAACCCTTGGCCAGCCGCTCAAGCATGGTGTTGAAGGAGTCAATCATCGGCAGCAGCTCTTTGGGTGCGCCGTGGCTGTCGAGGCGTGCGGCGAGGTTGCCGACGCCGATGCCCTGGGCATGCACCGCCAGGCGCCGCAGCGGCAGCAGGCCGCGATGCACCAGCAAGTAGCCGATCACCGCGAGCACCATCGCGGCGAGGCTGGCGAGGATGTAGACACTCAGCCTATAGCTGGCGAGCACGGCAGTGCGCTCGGTCATCAGCCGCCCGGTGGTGACTTGCAGGCTGCCCAGGTCGCCGGAGTCGATGGTGGCGGCCAGCGTGGAGAAAGGCACGCCGTTGATGCCGGGCAAGTGTTGCACGTCGGCGAACTCCAGGGTGTGGTCCTTGGGTACCGGGGCAACGTCGGGCATGTCAATGTTGCCGGGGTTCACTTCCAGCAACGGCTTCTGACCTGGTGCGGCGATGCTCAGTACCGACTCGCGGTTGCCCAGCATGTTCTGGAACAGCTCCGGCTTGGTCTTGATCAGGTCCAGGGTGTTGCTGTCGTTCAGCAGGTTGCGCAGTTGGTCGACCCGGTAAATCAGCGCGGCGTCGTCACGGTGGATCAGCTCGCGCTCAAGCTCGCGGTACAGCGCCACGCCGAGGGTCGCCAGCAGGGCAAACGCCAGCAAGGCGAAGATCAGCGCCAGGCGCAGCGTCAGGGAGTAATGCCGGGGCTTGCTCATGGTTGCGTGTCGAAGCGGTAGCCGATGCCGCGCACGCTGTGGATCAGCTTGAGCTGGAACGGGTCGTCGATTTTCAGGCGCAGGCGGCGCACGGCCACGTCGACCACGTTGGTGTCGCTGTCGAAATTCATGTCCCACACTCTTGATGCGATCAGTGAGCGCGACAGCACCTGGTCCTGGTGGGTAGCGAATAAGTGCAACAAGGCGAATTCCTTGTTGGTCAGGGTGATGCGCACGCCGCCGCGAGTGACGCGGCGCTTGAGTACATCGATCTGCAGGTCGGCGATCTGCAGTTGTTCTTCTTCACGGCTAGGCCCGCGCCGGGTCAGGGTGCGCAGGCGCGCCACCAGTTCGGCGAAGGAAAATGGCTTGATCAGGTAATCGTCAGCGCCCAGTTCCAGGCCCTTGATGCGGTCGGCAATGTCGTCCCGGGCGGTCAGGAACAGCACCGGGGTGTCGGCTTCCTTGCGCAGGCGGCGCAGCACTTCCCAACCGTCCATCTTCGGCATCATTACGTCCAGCACGATTACGTCGAACGGGGTTTGCAGGGCCAGGTGCAAACCGTCCACACCGTCGCGGGCGAGGCTCACGGAGTAACCCAGTTCCTGAAGGCCATTTAGCAGGTAGTTGCCCGCCTTGGGCTCGTCTTCGACTACGAGGATATTCATGGGAGTTGCCCTGGTGATGTGCCGGTTGTGCGTGGCGCAAGTGTAGCCCGATCAATTGTCATTGGGGCAACCGATGCCCTGTACCTGGTAGTCCAGCACGTGTTCGCGGCCCTGGCTGTCGAGGTAGTCGAGGCGGGCCGGGACAATGCCGCACTGGCCGTAGGTGTCGGTGCTGGAGAGCACCTTGGCCACGTCCATGTGCATGAAGAAGCCGGCTTTGTCATGGATGATCGAGGTGGCGGCAGTGGTACCGGCGAAGGCCGAACCGGTGGCGACAAGGGCAGCAAAGCCGAGGATAAACAGTTTCATGGCGGTATCTCTCTTTAAGGGTTGGCTGCCGGTATCCGGCAGTGAGTTCACAGTAACCAGGCGACACAAACAGCCAGCCAACAGGATGATGACAAGTTCGTAATGAAGGGCTTAAGGCTGGCGGCCAGACGCTTCAAGGATCAGGTCGCTGATCTCCTTGGCGTGGGACACCAGCGACAAGTGGCTCGACGGCACTTCGATGGTGGTGGCGTTCATGCGCTTGGCGAGGAAGCGCTCCAGGTCCGGGTTGATGGTCTGGTCGTTGCTGGACACGGCATACCAGGACGGCTTGGTGTGCCACGCGGCGTTGACGGTGCGACCGCTGAACAGGGTCTTGGCGATGGGTTGCTGGACGGCGAAGAGCTCCATGGCCTTGGCGCGGGGCACGTCGGCGGCGAAGTATTTGAGGAAGGCGTCCTGATTCAGCGTCAGGTAACCGTCGTGCTCCACCACACCCGCACGTACGGGTGTGCTCGGGTATTTGGCGGACAGGGCGACGAAGTCTTCATTGGCGTCGGGGGCGCGGGCGGCGACGTACACCAGGGAGCTGACCTTAGGGTTGACTCCGGCGTCGCTGACCACGGTGCCGGCGTAGGAATGGCCGACCAGCACGGTAGGACCGTCCTGTTGATCAAGTACGCGGTTGGTCGCGGCGACGTCATCTGCCACCGAGGTCAGCGGGTTTTGCACGGCGGTCACGTGCAAGCCGGCGGCCTGCAGGCGGGTGATCACCTCGGACCAGCTTGAGCCGTCAGCCCAGGAGCCGTGTACCAGCACCACGTTGTTGGCTTTTACCGGTGCAATCGGGCCAGCCACGGCGGCGCCGGCACCCAGCATCAACAGGCTGGCGGCGATCAGGCAGAGTTTGCTTGCAGGTTTCATGGGGCGGGCTCGCTTCTATCAGTGGGAAGTTGGGCCACCCGGTGTGGGTGACTGACGACTTCACTGTATGAAGTGAGAGTGCTGGCAACACTTACAGCTTAATGACAAGTTTGTAATGCAAGGGGCAGTTGCAAGGCCGCCCCGGTTCAAGGGTGGTCGGTGACGCATCAGGCCATGCGGGCTTCCCGCAGGCGCTCGGCGCCACCTTCTGCCAGGCCACGCTCATGCAGGCGGTCGGCGCCGCCCTCGGCGAGCAAGTGGGATGGCTGGGCCTTGGCTACGGCGGCATGGCTGCTGGCCGACGCCATGGACGAGAGCCCCAGGCCTGCGATTACAGCCAGGCCGAATATCAGGGAAGATGCTTTCGAGAGTTTAAACATGGGGGTGCTCCTGCGAGTAAGTCAGCCGGGCTGGCTGGTGGTCGTAGTTAATCCCCGGGGTGTATCCGCCATGTGTGCCCGGGCGTGGTGAACTGCAGGTTCGCGTATCCGGGCAGGGTTTCCATACAGTCCGATACAAAACCACGGGAAGGTTTACAGCGTTTGGACCGATCCGTAGATTGCACCAGGCAAGTGGTTCGTCAGCACCCAACACCGGGTGACGAAAGCAAGAGGAAGCCGAGCAGTGTCCACCCGCGATTCAGCTGTATTCGCCAATCGTTACCGCGCCTTCCTGTTCGATATGGATGGCACACTCCTGAACTCCATTGCCGCCGCCGAGCGTGTATGGGCCACCTGGGCTGAACGCCATGGGCTGGACGTCGCAGCCTTCCTTAAGACCATCCATGGCGCCCGGGCCATCGATACCATCACCCGCCAGGCGTTGCCCGGGGTCGACCCTCAGGCGGAGGCACAGTGGATCACCGAGGCCGAACTCGAGGATGTGGAAGGCGTGGTGGCGATTGCCGGTGCGGTGAAATTTCTCAACGCGCTGCCCGGCGATCAATGGGCGCTGGTCACCTCTGCGCCCAAGGCCTTGGCTCTACGGCGTATGCAGGCGGCCGGTATTGAGCCGCCGGCGGTGATGGTAACGGCAGAGGATGTCGCCAGCGGCAAGCCTGACCCGGCCTGTTATGTGCTGGGTGCGCAGCGGCTGGGAGTACCGGTGCAGGATTGCCTGGTATTTGAAGATGCCAGCGTCGGGATTCGTGCCGGCGAAGCGGCGGGGGCGGATGTGATGGTGGTGACCTCGACGCACCTCACACCCATGGCCACAGACCATGCCTCGATTGCCGGGTATGAGCACCTGCAGGCCTGGCGAGACGAAACCGGCCTTCTGCATTTACAGCGCCTGGGCGCCTGATGTGAAAAAGGCCGGCCCGGTTACCCGGGCCGGCCTTTGCCGCTGGCGCAAACATCAAGGCGAGGCGTTGTGGCGATCTTGCGGGGCACGTCGGTCCAGCTTTCGATGAATGACGGCATGAATCGGCTTGACGCAGAAAATAAACAGGTAAGCACCCAAAAACAGCACCAGGTCCAGCCAGGAGTGGGCGTGGCGGTTGTCTTCGAACTCAAACCTCAGGCCATACTCGACCCCGATAAACGCCAGGCTGATCAGCACGACGATCAGCCAGGACTTGGATATATAAGGCTGTTTGCCCACTCGTCTCATCAGCGTGCTCCTGAGTGCACCGCAGACCGAAGGGTATTGATTACGCAATTTGGCTCTCCAATCCCCGACAAGTTCCGCGTGCTGGTGAGTGCTTGCCTGCGTAGAAGGCTGCTTGCGGCTATTACTGAGAAGTGTTCCTGCCTATTACACAAGAGGAGTACGCCCTATGTTCGTTAAGTGGTTTTTGGCAGCCATCCATTTGCTGGCATTCGCCATGGCATTGTCGGCAGTGCTGGCCCGGGGCAAAGCTTTGCGATGCCTGGCGGATAATCAGCCTTCTACCGTACGCCGCGTGTTGATCTCAGACAATATTTGGGGAGTCAGCGCCCTGGCGTTATTGGTAACCGGCGGCCTTCGAGCCTTTGGCGGTTACGAGAAGGGCACTGAATATTACCTGCACCAGCCGTTGTTTCACGTGAAGATGGCGTTGCTGCTGATTATTTTGCTGCTGGAAGTTGCGCCGATGATCCGGTTGGTCCATTGGCGAGTCAGGTTGGCGCGTGGCACACCGCTTGATTTAAACCGGGCGGGGTTATTTGCGCGCATCAGCCATATCCAGGCACTGATGATTGTGTTGATGATGGTTGCGGCGAGCGGCATGGCGCGCGGCGTCGGCCTGGGCTGACGATAGCCTGGCACGGGGAGCAGGGCATATGACGCGCTGGTCACGGTAAGCCGCGAACAGGCCAAAAGAGGTTTTCGCCAGCCGTTACAGTGAACGAAAGGGCTGGCTACTGGAGGCGCTTCAAGGTGTCTGGTTTTTGTCCGGAGCTGTCAGACCCGCCTGGATACGTTGGTAGATCTCCTCGCGATGCACGGCAACGTCCTTTGGAGCATTGATGCCGATTCTTACTTGCTGGCCGCTAACGCCCAGAATGGTGATCGTAATGTCATCACCGATGTTTATGCTTTCACCGACTTTGCGGGTGAGTATCAGCATGGACTTCTCCTTGATTGCTTTGAAGGACACATGTTTCAGACAGGGCAGATGTCGGATGTGTGTAGCTTACTGCGAAGCGCTTCCCTGTGGCTGCCTCTTTTAGGACGCATAGAGGCGGCATTAATTCCCATGGCGCCATCATACAGGTCTGCGATACATCATTCGCATTGTTTAAGCCAACGTTTATGACGGCCAGAATAGCCAGTGAATGATAAAGTCGCCTCTTTGATCCTCTAAGGAGCAGGGTAGTGCGTAAAGTAGCGATGGCAATTGCGGTGTTGGCACTGGCCGGTTGCGGTGAAGGTAAAAGCGTCGATACCCCCAAGGCCAGTCCTGCCGTTGTCGAGGCGCCTGCCCAGGCCCAACCTGCGGTCGGTGCGATCGCGTCCCAGGAATGGGATGTATGGGTGGGACCGCCGGATCACAAGCTGCAGGCGATCACTGACCTGACGGCGTGGCTGCTCGAACACGGTTTCAGTTTCTATCTGGCGAAGGAAGACGGTAAGGACCAGGTACTGATGGGCCCGTTCAGCACCAAGGCCGAGGCCGAGGCGAAGCAGGTGCAGTTGACTGAAAAACTGGCGACTGCGAAGAAAAATGACACCGTGTCCGAGGTCATCGAACACAAGGTTGCGCAGTAACCAACCGGTAAGCGGGAGGCCATGGCGCCCCCGCTTTTTTTACCTTCAGCCGCAGGCTTTCAAGTTCACCGGGCCGACAAATTCATTGCCGCGCCCCATCACGCAGGCCACGGTTTGATTGCGCTGGCGTTCCCAGGGTTGTACCGGGTAGGTCTTGTTCCAGGCTTCGTAGAGCTGACGGTCCTGTTTCGACAGGCGCAGCCCATACTGCTTGCTCATATAAAAGTACGTACGGGCGATCATCCCGCGAATGGAAGGGCGGGGCATGACCTTCTTGGCCTTGAAATCCACCTGGGTCAGGCACGAGCCATATTGCCCGCTTTGTACCGGCAACCAGCCAAAGCTGAAGTTATTGCGGTCACCATTGACCTCGCCGATGCTCGGCACCAGGTTGTGCAGGTCTGCTTCGGCGCGCTGGTATACCGCATCCTTGCGGGTGCAGTTCTTGCGCCCGCCGTCCTGCCAGCACTGGCGCTGATGGCCGATCTGCCAGGCCGGAACAATGTGTTCCCATTCAATGCGCGCCGCTCGGTTGGCGTTTTTGCGCGGGATGTAGCCGCAGGCTTTCAGGTCTACCCGGTTACCGTTGTATTTGCAGCCGCAATAAAACTCGGTGGATTGCGGCTCATACAGCTTCCAGGCGATTTTCTTGGCTTCGCTGAATGTCTTGGGGGCTTGCGCCTGGGCGGTGACAGCAAAAAATACAAACAACACACTGATAAAACGGACACTCATTGACTCAATCTTCCTTCGGCACAACCCAGAAAATCTGCACGCCGCCATCATCGCGATAAGCGAGGGTGACGTTATCGTTCTCTGCAATTTCCTCCAGTAGTCGTGCCCACTCGTCTTCCGGTTCCTGCGGCAAACGGAAAATCAACGCGGCCTTGTTTTTCTGGGCATTGGTGGAGTTGATGATTTTTTGCACGCGAACAGCCAGGCGTTGGTACGCGTCAGGAGGTGTCGGTGCTGCGGAAGAGGGCTTTGCCACGGAAGATTCCTTATTGGGCTGTACGTGCATACAGTATTTAACTGTAGGCAATTTCGCAACTGCTTAAAATCCAAGAAGTTCTTCAGACAATATTTTTGTCGAGTTGATGTAGGAGGGCATTGTTTATAAAGGATTTTTTGTGCGCAGTTAAAGCGCAGTCAGTTGAACCCGCTCGTGGCGTACCACGAGCGGGATGGCCCAACCGTTGCCGGCCGGGCCTGGGAGCGATCAATATTCCCAGAACATCCGTTGCAGTTCCTTGCTGTCCTGGGTCTTGGTCAGGGCGACCATGGCCAGGATGCGGGCTTTCTGCGGGTTCAGGTCGTGTGCAACCACCCAGTCGTATTTGTCGTCAGGCTGTTCCGCATTACGCAGAACGAAGCCGCCAGCATTCACGTGGGAAGAGCGAATGATCTGTACGCCTTGCTTGCGCAGTTCCTGCAGGGCTGGCACGACCTTGGAAGACACCGAGCCATTGCCGGTACCGGCGTGGATGATGGCTTTGGCGCCGGCCTGGGCCAGGGCTTTGTAGGCCGTGTCGCTTACGTTGCCGTAGGAATAGGCGATCTCGACGTCTGGCAGACTCTTGATGGTCTTGATGTCGAATTCCGAGTTCATGGTGTGGCGCTTGGCCGGCAGGCGGAACCAGTAGGATTTGCCTTCTACGACCATGCCCAACGGGCCCCAGGGGCTCTTGAACGCTTCGGTCTTGATGTTGACCATCTTGCTCACGTCGCGACCCGACTGGATCTCGTCGTTCATGGTCACCAGTACGCCTTTGCCGCGGGCGTCCTGGCTGCCGGCTACGGCAACGGCGTTGTACAGGTTGAGCATGCCGTCAGCCGACATCGCGGTGCCCGGGCGCATCGAGCCGACCACGACGATGGGCTTGTCGGTCTTCTCCACCAGGTTGAGGAAGTAGGCGGTCTCCTCCAGGGTGTCGGTGCCGTGGGTGATCACGATGCCATCGACGTCCTTGCTGTCGGCCAGTTCGGCCACGCGACGACCCAGTTGCAACAGGTTTTCGTTGGTGATGCTTTCAGAGGCAATTTGCAATACTTGCTCGCCGCGAACGTTGGCGATCTGGCTAAGCTCAGGAACACCGGCGATCAATTGTTCGATGCCGACTTTGGCGGCCTGGTAGGTGGCACTGTTGGCAGCGCTGGCACCAGCGCCGGCGATAGTGCCGCCGGTAGCGAGGATCACCACGTTGGCCAGTTTTTGCTTGGTTTCAGCTTCTTTTGCCTGAGCGGCAACAGGGAACAGCAGCAGGAGGGCTAACGCGCCCGGTACGAAAGTTTTCAAAGCAGATTTCATTATTCTTCTCTCTAGTTTTTGATGAGTGCCGATGCAGGTTCATCTATAAACACCCGGGCGGTTCTGAACGCCACGAGGTGCTGAGTAAGAGCAGGATTTGTACCAGCGGTATTTTGTTATTTGATAGAATTTAACGTATTGATTTATATGGGTTTTTGTTTGAGTTTCAGCCGAGGTTTTGGGTTTTGCGTCCGGCTTTCCGAATAAATCCAAGGGTACTGTTCGGTTGTCCGAAAAGGATGACGGAAAAGTGATGGGGTAATACGTAGCAGGCACACCGGGACCTGTCGTTTCAGAGAACGATCAACCCGTACCAATGTTTAACGCAGGACAGCCAATGGCCGCGAGGGCAGGGCGTAGAGCGAATTCATCAAAAGGCTGTTTTCTTCCGTTGACAAATCCCCACAAGCTTCTCATAGTTTGACCTAACGCAAACGTTTGCGAGATGTTTCACGGGATGCTCCTTGAGTGTCGTGAAAGCTCGTATCAGTCGCCCGGGTGGGATGGCTGCCGAAGCGTTCTTCGGTGCAAGCGTTGCTCACAATAATCATAAGATCGGAGTGAACCCATGAAGCTGCCATTTGCTGGACGTCTTCTTGCTGTCGCTGTGCTTGCTGCCGCATCCGCCGCCCTGCCTCTTTCCTCTGTATTTGCTGCCGAGACCGCCGCCAAACCCAAGGTCGGCCTGGTCATGAAGTCCCTCGCCAACGAATTCTTCGTCACCATGCAAGACGGTGCCAAGGAATACCAGAAGGCGCACTCCGCTGATTTCGACATGATCACCAACGGGATCAAGAACGAAACCGATACCTCCGCGCAGATTGATATCGTCAATCAGATGATCCTGTCCAAGGTTGACGCGATTGTCATTGCTCCCGCCGACTCGAAAGCCTTGGTTACCGTGCTGAAAAAAGCCTCGGATAAGGGCATCAAGATCGTCAACATCGACAACCGTCTTGACGTGGACGTGCTGAAAAGCAAATCCCTGGATATTCCGTTTGTGGGCCCCGACAACCGCAAGGGCGCTCGCCTGGTCGGTGAAGAACTGGCCAAGCACCTCACCAAAGGTGACCAGGTTGGCATCATCGAAGGCGTGTCCACCACCACCAACGCCCAGCAGCGTACCGCGGGCTTCAAGGACGCGATGGATGCCGCCGGCATGAAGATCGTCTCCACCCAGTCCGGTGAGTGGGAAATCGACAAGGGCAACGCGATTGCCGCTGCAATGCTCCAGGCAAACCCGAACATCAAGGCACTGTTGGCCGGTAACGACAACATGGCCCTGGGCGCAGTCTCCGCCGTGCGTGGCGCTGGCAAGGCCGGCAAAGTGCTCGTGGTGGGCTACGACAACATCGAGGCCATCAAGCCGATGCTGCAGGACGGCCGTGTCCTGGCCACCGCCGACCAGGCGGCTGCCCAGCAAGCCGTTTTCGGTATCCAGAACGCCCTGAAGCTGGTCAAGGGTGAAAAAGTCGATGCCGTGGATGGCATGATCGAAACCCCGGTCGAACTCATCCTCAAGAAGTAATTCCCGGCAGCACCAAACAGCGTCCGCTCACCCCGAGCGGACGCCTGGAGACGTTCCTATGTCATCTTCCGCACCGAACGCTGTCCTCTCGGTCAGCGGTATCGGCAAGACCTATGCCCAACCGGTTCTATCCGACATCACCCTGACGCTCAATCGTGGGGAAGTGTTGGCGCTTACCGGTGAGAATGGCGCAGGTAAAAGTACCCTGTCGAAGATTATCGGCGGGCTGGTTACACCGACCGACGGCCAGATGCAGTTCAATGGCCAGGCCTACACGCCGGGCAGCCGGACCCAGGCTGAAGAGCAGGGCATCCGCATGGTCATGCAGGAACTCAACCTGCTGCCGACCCTGACCGTCGCCGAAAACCTGTTCCTCGACAACCTGCCCAGCCACGGTGGCTGGATCAGCCGCAAGCAACTGCGCAAGGCCGCCATCGAAGCCATGGCCCAGGTTGGCCTGGACGCCATCGACCCGGACACCCTGGTCGGCAGCCTCGGTATCGGCCACCAACAAATGGTCGAGATCGCCCGCAACCTGATTGGCGATTGCCACGTACTGATCCTTGACGAACCCACGGCGATGTTGACTGCCCGTGAAGTCGAGATGCTGTTTGAACAAATTACCCGCCTGCAAGCCCGGGGCGTGTCGATCATCTATATTTCCCACCGGCTCGAAGAACTGGCCCGTGTCGCCCAGCGCATTGCGGTATTGCGTGACGGCAAGCTGGTGTGTGTCGAGCCGATGGCCAATTACAACAGTGAGCAACTGGTCACGCTGATGGTGGGCCGCGAACTGGGCGAGAAAATCGACCTGGGCCCGCGCACCATTGGCGCGCCGCTGTTGACGGTAAAAGGCCTGACCCGCTCGGACAAGGTCCGCGATGTGTCCTTTGAAGTGCGTGCCGGTGAAATCTACGGCATCTCCGGCCTGATCGGGGCTGGCCGTACGGAGTTGTTGCGCCTGATCTTCGGCGCCGATATCGCCGACAGCGGCACGGTGGCACTGGGCACACCCGCGCAAGTTGTCAGCATTCGTTCGCCCGTCGACGCGGTAGGTCACGGCATCGCCCTGATCACCGAGGACCGCAAGGGCGAAGGCCTGCTGCTGACCCAATCGATCGGCGCCAATATCGCATTGGGCAACATGCCTAAGGTCTCCAGCGGTGGGCTGGTCAATAGTCGTGACGAAACGGCCTTGGCCAAGCGCCAGGTCGACGCCATGCGCATCCGCAGTTCCAGCACGGCGCAGTTGGTGTCGGAGTTGTCGGGCGGCAACCAGCAGAAGGTGGTGATTGGCCGCTGGCTGGAGCGCGATTGCGCGGTGATGCTGTTCGATGAGCCCACCCGGGGAATCGACGTCGGCGCCAAATTCGATATTTACGCCTTGCTCGGCGACTTGACCCGCCAGGGTAAAGCGCTGGTGGTGGTGTCCAGCGACCTGCGTGAGCTGATGCTGATCTGCGACCGTATCGGCGTGCTCTCCGCCGGGCGCCTGATCGAGACCTTCGAGCGCGACAGCTGGACCCAGGACGAATTGCTTGCGGCCGCATTTGCCGGCTATCAGAAACGTGATGCGCTGCTCAACGACGCAGCGCCTAGGAATACCCCATGAAAACCACTTCCTCTCCCGCAAAACGTGGCGGCAACTTCTATGGCCTGGGCACCTACCTGGGCCTGGCCGGTGCCTTGCTGGCGATGATTGCGTTGTTCTCGTTCCTGAGCGACCACTTCCTCTCGTACGACACCTTCAGCACCCTGGCCAACCAGATTCCCGACCTGATGGTGTTGGCGGTTGGCATGACCTTCGTGCTGATCATCGGTGGCATCGACTTGTCGGTAGGTTCCGTGTTGGCGCTGGCCGCTTCGGCCGTCAGCGTGGCGATTCTCGGCTGGGGCTGGAGTGTGTTACCGGCCGCCATACTGGGCATGGGCTGCGCGGCGTTGGCCGGGACCATTACCGGCTCTATTACGGTGGCGTGGCGCATCCCGTCGTTCATCGTGTCACTCGGCGTGCTGGAAATGGCCCGCGGCGTGGCGTACCAGATGACCGGCTCGCGCACCGCCTACATCGGTGATTCATTTGCCTGGTTGTCCAACCCGGTGGCCTTCGGCATCTCACCTTCGTTCATCATTGCGTTGCTGGTGATCATCGCCGCGCAACTGGTGTTGACGCGTACTGTGTTTGGTCGATACCTGATCGGCATCGGCACCAACGAGGAGGCCGTGCGCCTCGCTGGGATCAATCCCAAGCCGTACAAAATCCTGGTGTTCAGCCTGATGGGCCTGTTGGCCGGCGTGGCGGCACTGTTTCAGATTTCGCGCCTTGAAGCGGCGGATCCAAACGCCGGTTCCGGCCTTGAGCTGCAAGTCATCGCTGCGGTGGTAATCGGCGGCACCAGCCTGATGGGCGGGCGTGGCTCGGTGATCAGTACCTTCTTCGGCGTGCTGATTATCTCGGTACTGGCGGCAGGGCTGGCGCAAATTGGCGCCACCGAACCGACCAAACGTATCATCACCGGTGCCGTGATCGTGATCGCGGTGGTGCTGGATACTTACCGCAGCCAGCGCGCCAGTCGGCGAGCCTGAGCCATGGCAACGATCAAGGATGTGGCCGCGCTTGCAGGGATTTCCTACACCACCGTGTCCCATGTGGTAAACAAGACGCGCCCGGTCAGTGAGCACGTACGGATCAAGGTCGAGGCTGCCATCAAGCAGCTCGACTACGTGCCCAGTGCGGTCGCGCGATCGCTGAAGGCCAAGACCACGGCGACCATCGGCCTGCTGGTGCCCAACAGCCTCAACCCGTATTTTGCGGAATTGGCCCGGGGCATCGAGGATTACTGCGAACGGAACGGCTATTGCGTGATCCTCTGCAACTCCGACGATAATGCCGAAAAGCAGCGCAGCTACCTGAGGGTGCTGCTGGAAAAACGCATCGACGGCTTGATCGTGACCTCGGTAGGCGGCGACGACAGCGGCCTGGCGACGGGCCTCAAAGCGGTGCGCACGCCCATGGTCATCGTCGACCGTGCGCTTGACGGGATCGATGTGGACCTGGTGCGTATCGACCACGAACAGGGCGCCTACCTGGCGACCCGACACTTGCTGGACCTGGGGCACCGCGACATAGCCTGCATTGGTGGTCCGGGCCATACCCGAGTCGCGCAGATGCGTATGGCGGGTTATTACCGCGCCCTGGCCGAGGCGGGCCTTGAAGCCCTTGCGGGCCGTGTGCTGGAAAGTGATTTCACCAGCACCGGTGGTTACGCTGCTGCCGCCCAATTGCTGGCGGATAACCCGCCCAGCGCGATTTTTGCCGGCAACGACATGATCGGTTTCGGTGTATTGCGCGCGGCTGCCGAGCGCAATATCCGGGTGCCCGGCGAGCTGTCGGTGATCGGGTTTGATGATATCCAGATGAGCCAGTACGTGTACCCGGCGCTGACCACGGTGGGCCAGTCGATCCTGCAGTTGGGAGAGATGGCGGCCGAGCTTTTATTGCGACGAATTGCGACACCCCAATTGCCGATCGATCAACGCATCGTGACGCCGAGTATTGTCTTGCGCGAGTCGACGGCGCCGTTGGCCGGCGTGTTTGCCCAATACCGCTGAACCGAATTGATGAGTACTGATGTATGCCAGCAAAAGTAGTGGTAATAGGCAGCCTGAACATGGACCTGGTCACCCGGGCCAGCCGGCTGCCCCGCGCCGGTGAAACCCTGATCGGCCAATCGTTTTCCACCGTCCCGGGCGGCAAGGGCGCGAACCAGGCGGTCGCTTCGGCGCGGCTGGGTGCGCAGGTGGCAATGGTCGGCTGCGTGGGCACGGATGCCTATGGCGCGCAATTGCGCGATGCGCTGTTGGTGGAGGGGATTGACTGCCAGGCCGTCAGCAGCGTCGACGGTTCCAGTGGCGTGGCGCTGATTGTGGTGGATGACAGCAGCCAGAATGCGATCGTGATCGTCGCCGGCGGCAATGGCGAGCTCACGCCAGCCAAGCTGCAGACATTTGACAGTGTGCTGCAGGCCGCCGACGTCATCGTCTGCCAGCTTGAAACACCGATGGACACAGTGGGGCATGCCCTCAAGCGCGGTCGCGAACTGGGCAAGACAGTGATCCTGAATCCGGCACCGGCCAGTGGCCCGCTGCCTGCAGATTGGTACGCCGCCATCGATTACCTGATCCCCAACGAAAGCGAGGCCTCGGCCTTGAGCGGCGTGGTGGTCGACTCCCTGGACAGCGCCAAGGTCGCCGCAACGCGGTTGATCAAGGCCGGCGCCGGCAAAGTAATCATTACCCTGGGTTCCGAGGGCGCGTTGTTTGCCGATGGCAAAGGCTTTGAGCACCTGGTGGCGCCCAAGGTCAAGGCGGTCGATACCACGGCTGCCGGCGACACCTTCGTAGGTGGTTTTGCGGCGGCGCTGGCCAACGGCAAGAGCGAGGCTGAAGCCATTCGTTTTGGCCAGGTGGCGGCCGCATTGTCGGTGACCCGCGCCGGTGCACAACCCTCTATTCCCACATCGCACGACGTCCAAGGTTTTGTGCCCTCATGAAAAAGACTCCTCTGCTCAATATTGCGCTGTCGCGGCTGATCGCGTCCCTCGGCCATGGCGACATTCTGGTGATCGGTGATGCCGGCCTGCCGGTGCCGCCGGGCGTCGAACTGATCGACTTGGCACTGACCAAAGGCATCCCGGATTTCGTCAGCACCTTGCGCATCGTGCTCAGCGAAATGCAGGTGGAAAGCCACGTGCTCGCGGAAGAAATCCTGCTCAAGCAACCGCCGGCCCTGACGGACCTCAACACCCTGACCGAGCAGGCCGCCCTCGGCGAGCGCCGCCTGGTCAGCCATGAAGAGTTCAAACATCTCAGCCGCAAGGCGAGGGCGGTGGTGCGCACCGGCGAGTGCCAGCCTTATTGCAATATTGCGCTGGTCTCCGGCGTAACGTTCTAGAATTTCTCAACGACAAGGAGTGCGTCATGCAACGTGGTACCCAAACCCTGCGACACCTGTTCCGGAGTGTGCTGCTTTTGTCCGTGCTGACCGCTGCAAGCGCCCACGCGGCGGAAAAAATCGACCTGATCATCGACACCGACCCGGGTGCCGATGACGTAGTTGCCTTGCTGTTTGCCATGGCCTCGCCCGATGAGCTGCAGATCCGCGCGCTGACCACCGTGGCTGGCAACGTGCGCCTGGACAAGACCTCGCGCAATGCACGGCTGGCCCGGGAGTGGGCGGGGCGCGAGGATATTCCGGTATACGCCGGTGCCCCGAAACCCATGCTGCGCACGCCGATCTATGCCGAAAACATCCACGGCAAGGAAGGTATCTCCGGTGTCACCGTGCATGAGCCGAAAAAAGGCCTGGCCGAAGGCAACGCCGTTGATTACCTGATCAAGACTCTCAGCACCGCCAAGCCCCACAGCATTACCCTCGCCATGCTCGGCCCGCAGACCAACCTGGCGCTGGCATTGACCCAAGCGCCGGAGATTACTCAAGGCATCAAGGAAGTGGTGGTGATGGGCGGCGCGCACTTCAACGGTGGCAATATCACGCCAGTGGCCGAGTTCAACCTGTTCGCAGACCCAATCGCGGCCGAAATCGTGCTTAAAAGTGGCGTCAAGCTGACTTACCTGCCGCTGGACGTGACCCACAAGGTGCTGACCAGCGAAGCGCGCCTGAAGCAAATCGCTGCACTGAACAACAACGCGAGCAAAGTGGTGGGCGATATTCTCAATGAATACGTCAAGGGCGACATGGAGCACTACGGCATCCCGGGTGGCCCGGTGCATGACGCTACCGTCATTGCCTATCTGCTCAAGCCTTCGCTGTTCAGCGGCCGTGAGGTCAATGTGGTGGTGGACAGCCGTGAAGGTCCAACCTTTGGCCAGACCATCGTTGATTGGTATGACGGTTTGAAACAGCCCAAGAATGCGTTCTGGGTTGAAAACGGCGATGCCCAAGGCTTCTTCGACCTGTTGACCGAGCGCCTCGGCCGCCTGAAGTAAAGCGGTTTGCCGGTCGGCGTTCGCCGGCTGGTTCTTACTCGCGTTCGGGGTCGTGCGCCCCCGGGTGATCGGCTGGGTATTTCTCGAATACCTGGCCGATAAATGCCTGTGCGGCCTGGGTGCCCAATGCCTTCACCAGCAGATCAATACCGATGATTGCCAACTCTTCCGGGCTTCCGGGGCTGTAGGAGCCCTGCCCATGGGGCCACTTGGCTTTGATGTCGGCATGGATCGTCACGGTGGTCATGGATGTCTCGCGAGGCTGAAAGGCTGTTGGTGCGTTATCTGGCGTGTGGAGTTAACCATTTTGCGCGACGTTTGGCACTGCTACTTAGGCATGAGGGCAGGGCTGTGCGACACTGCCCGCCTGTTTAATTGCCAGGGCAAACCGCGTGCAGATTGATTTGACCAACCCCGATAACCTCACGCTGGGGGCTGTTCGCCAGATGCTTGCGTCTGCCAGCGACAACGTTCACACCCAATTGCGTGTCACCAGGGCGGGCATTGCCTACATCTCTTCGGGCGTGGTGGGCGGTGTTGATATCGACGGCCTGCTGTTCCGCCTCGAAACCTGGGCTGCGGGTTCCGGTTATGTCGGCAACGTGGCAGCCAGCGATGAGGTGTGGGTGATGCAGATTTTCAACGCGCTCAAGCAAAACTGGCCGAAGCCGCCGTTTGACTACATCGACATCTACTGACTGCATTCATATCTGGTGACGATTGATTCGCCTGTGGCGCGTGTCGAGTCAGGCAGACTGGCCCATGGCCCATTGTGACAATTCTGAAACCAATCGGCCAAACCA
Source organism: Pseudomonas sp. A125 (assembly GCF_055409485.1). Taxonomy (NCBI): domain Bacteria; kingdom Pseudomonadati; phylum Pseudomonadota; class Gammaproteobacteria; order Pseudomonadales; family Pseudomonadaceae; genus Pseudomonas; species Pseudomonas sp. A125. The sequence continues at coordinate 223,872 of NZ_JBUZVP010000003.1, read as the reverse complement.
CGGTCGCACGATCTCTGTCCATTTTTTCTCAAAGGAGGCTTCATGCCTGGGAAGCTCGCATCATTCGGTACTTTGTTGGCTGCGCTTGTGTTGTCGGGTTGCAGCACCCCGGGTACCTCTGAGCCAGCCAAAGACACGGCCGCGGCCGATGCTGGTCACAGCCGCTGTGAGGCAAAGGCTGCCGAATTCGCGGTTGGCCAGAAGGCTTCGCCACAACTGCTGGAGCAGGCCCGCAGCCGCGCCGGTGCGCAGAATGCACGCATTCTCAAGCCCGATGACATGGTCACTCTGGAATACCGTTCTGATCGCCTGAACCTCAACACCGACGACAACCTGGTGATCAATCGGGTCAATTGCGGCTGATTAGCCCAAGGCTTTTATAGCGCCCATAAAAAACCCCGTCACATGGACGGGGTTTTTTGGCTCAGCAGAGAATTACTCGCCGCGAACCTGTGCAGCTTGCATACCCTTTTGGCCTTTCTCAGCCACGAAGGAAACGGTTTGGCCTTCTTTCAGGCTTTTGAAACCGTCGCTTTCGATAGCTTTGAAGTGTACGAACAGGTCGTCACCGCCACCTTGAGGAGTGATGAAGCCGAAGCCTTTTTCATCGTTGAACCATTTAACGGTGCCGGTTTGGCGATTAGACATGGTGTATCTCCAAGAAACATATATTTTCAGTAGTGCTGTGCTGCTCAGGCCAACTGGGCACACCGAGCTATCATAGTCGAAATGTTCGGCTTGGGAGCCCCCCCAAGGCATTGTTTGCTAGTCAATCGCGTTGTGTTTCATGCCTTGGTTGGCTGAAAGCCCCGAACTACGGGGCTTTCGCATGAAATACCAGCTGTTAAAAAAAGCCGTAAAAGCTGCGTAATTTGTGAGAAATGGCAGTTTTTGGGGCGTTTTTTGGTGTTTTACGGGGGCTGCCGAGGCGCCAGGTTTACTTTTTCTTGACGACCTTGCACGACGAAATGGCGCCAACGGCCTTGTTTTTCAGTTCCGGCGACGCGTTCTGATTGGTCATCAGTTCCTTGATCTCGGCAGTACTCAATTCGGCATTGATTTTGTCGGCACCGCATTCGCAGTGGTCTTTGGCTGTCTTGGCATCAACGTTCTGACTGGCAGCTGCGCTGCAATCCTTGACGAAGCTTTCCCGCGCACCGGCAGGCCAGTTCGAAGGCGCAGCGGCGTGTGCGCCCAGGGAAATGAGGGTCAGGGATGCGGCAAGGGCGAAAGTCGAGGTAAAACGCATGATTAAATGCTCCTGGAGTCGTGGACGAACGGTGATTCTCGGTGTGTTTGAGGCCCGCCGTACAGTTCAAGTTCACTTTTGCCCATATAAAGCCGGGAATTTGCGTTTCCTGAGGCCGGGCGGGCGTCATGACCGTTCATCTGTGCTAGCATCTTTCGCCTGGCTATTTCCCGGTGTGCCCTTTGCCGCCTGCCAGGTTCTTTTTGTTTAACTCCAGTCACTCTGGTTCGATTATCGGTTGGCCGAAAGGCTCCTGCCGCTGTAAGGCAGGCGTTCATCATTGAACGGCCTGGTGTTGGATCTTGTACTGGCTCATCCCAACCCACGTGACCTTTGGTAGGGGTCACCACTAGGAGAGGAGGCGCCATGCCAACTATTACTCTTCCCGACGGCAGTCAACGTTCATTCGATCATTCGGTTTCCGTAGCCGAGGTCGCCGCATCCATTGGTGCAGGCCTGGCCAAGGCCACCGTGGCCGGCAAGGTCGACGGCAAGCTGGTTGATGCCAGCGACCTGATCACCGCCGATGCCAGCCTGCAAATCATCACGCCCAAGGATCAAGAGGGGCTGGAGATCATTCGCCACTCTTGCGCGCACCTGATTGGCCATGCGGTCAAGCAGCTGTACCCGACGGCGAAAATGGTGATCGGCCCGGTCATCGATGAAGGCTTCTATTACGACATCGCCTACGAGCGTCCTTTTACGCCCGACGACCTGGCGGCCATCGAGCAGCGCATGCACGCGCTGATCGAGAAAGATTACGACGTCATCAAGAAAGTCACTCCGCGCGCCGAAGTGATCGACGTGTTTACCGCTCGCGGCGAAGACTACAAGCTGCGCCTGGTGGAAGACATGCCAGACGAGCAGGCCATGGGCCTGTATTACCACGAAGAATACGTCGACATGTGCCGTGGCCCGCACGTGCCGAACACGCGCTTCCTCAAGTCGTTCAAGTTGACGAAGCTGTCCGGTGCCTACTGGCGCGGTGACGCCAAGAATGAACAACTGCAGCGGATCTACGGCACTGCCTGGGCTGACAAGAAGCAACTGGCGGCCTATATCCAGCGCATCGAAGAAGCCGAAAAACGCGACCATCGCAAGATCGGCAAGCGCCTGAACCTGTTTCACCTCCAGGAGGAAGCGCCGGGCATGGTGTTCTGGCACCCAAACGGCTGGACCCTGTACCAGGTGCTTGAACAGTACATGCGCAAAGTTCAGCGCGACAACGGCTACCTGGAGATCAAGACGCCGCAAGTCGTTGACCGCAGCCTGTGGGAGAAATCCGGGCACTGGGCCAACTACGCCGACAACATGTTCACCACTCAGTCGGAAAACCGCGACTACGCCATCAAGCCGATGAACTGCCCGTGCCATGTACAGGTGTTCAACCAGGGCCTGAAAAGCTACCGCGAGTTGCCGATGCGCCTGGCCGAGTTCGGTGCCTGCCACCGTAACGAGCCATCGGGTGCACTGCACGGCATCATGCGTGTGCGTGGCTTCACTCAGGATGACGCGCACATCTTCTGCACCGAAGAGCAGATGCAGGCCGAATCCGCTGCGTTCATCAAGCTGACCATGGACGTGTACCGCGATTTCGGCTTCACCGAAGTCGAGATGAAGCTGTCCACTCGTCCGGAAAAACGCGTTGGCTCCGACGAGCTGTGGGATCGCGCAGAAGCTGCACTGGCCGCAGCACTGGACAGTGCGGGGCTTGCGTACGACCTGCAGCCGGGCGAGGGCGCGTTCTACGGTCCGAAGATCGAATTCTCGCTGAAAGATTGCCTTGGTCGCGTCTGGCAGTGTGGTACCCTGCAGCTCGATTTTAACCTGCCGATCCGTCTTGGAGCCGAATACGTCTCCGAAGATAACAGCCGTAAACACCCGGTTATGCTGCACCGGGCGATTCTTGGTTCGTTCGAGCGGTTCGTCGGGATCCTGATCGAGCACTACGAGGGTGCGTTCCCTGCGTGGCTGGCTCCGACCCAGGCAGTGATCATGAATATCACTGATAAACAGGCAGATTTTGCCGCTGAAGTTGAAAAAACTCTCAATGAAAGCGGATTTCGTGCCAAGTCCGACTTGAGAAATGAAAAGATCGGCTTTAAAATCCGCGAGCATACTTTGCTCAAGGTTCCCTATCTTTTGGTTATCGGAGATCGGGAAGTCGAGATGCAGACTGTCGCTGTGCGTACTCGTGAAGGTGCTGACCTGGGCTCGATGCCCGTCGCCCAGTTCGCTGAGTTCCTCGCGCAAGCGGTTTCCCGGCGTGGTCGCCCAGATTCGGAGTAATTATTATTAAGCGTGAAATGAGACAAGATAAACGAGCTGCACCGAAAGCCCCGATCAACGAGAATATCTCGGCACGCGAGGTTCGGTTAATTGGCGCTGACGGCGAGCAGATTGGCATCGTCTCGATTGATGAAGCGCTTCGTATTGCTGAAGAGTCCAAATTGGACCTGGTGGAAATCTCCGCCGATGCAATCCCGCCCGTTTGCCGGGTGATGGACTACGGCAAGTCGATCTTCGAAAAGAAGAAGCAGATTGCCGCGGCGAAGAAGAACCAGAAGCAGATTCAAGTAAAAGAAATCAAGTTTCGTCCAGGGACGGAGGAAGGGGATTACCAGGTAAAACTGCGCAACCTGGTACGTTTCCTGAGTGATGGGGACAGGGCCAAGGTATCCTTGCGATTCCGCGGCCGTGAGATGGCCCACCAGGAGCTGGGGATGGAACTCCTCAAGCGGGTTGAAGGTGACCTGCTCGAGTACGGTTCGGTCGAACAGCATCCTAAGATGGAAGGACGCCAGCTTATTATGGTCATCGCCCCGAAAAAGAAGAAGTAATCAATAGGGCACGGCAGGCCTTCTGATTATGTTTATCAACTGAATGCGGAGTACCGAACATGCCAAAGATGAAAACTAAAAGTGGTGCTGCTAAGCGGTTTCTGAAAACTGCTAACGGTATCAAGCACAAGCACGCTTTCAAGAGCCACATCCTGACTAAAATGTCGACCAAGCGTAAGCGTCAACTGCGCGGTAGCAGCTTGCTGCATCCGTCTGACGTTGCAAAAGTCGAGCGCATGCTGCGCCTTCGTTAATTTTAGTCAAGAATAGAGGAAGTAACTCATGGCTCGTGTAAAGCGTGGCGTCATGGCGCGTAAGCGCCACAAGAAAATTCTGAAACTTGCTAAAGGCTACTACGGCGCGCGTTCACGCGTATTCCGTGTTGCCAAGCAAGCGGTTATCAAGGCTGGCCAATACGCCTACCGTGACCGTCGTCAGAAAAAACGTCAGTTCCGCGCTCTGTGGATCGCTCGTATCAACGCTGGTGCACGTGTTAACGGTCTGTCCTACAGCCGTTTCATCGCTGGCCTGAAAAAAGCGTCCATCGAGATCGACCGTAAGGTTCTGGCTGATCTGGCAGTGAACGAAAAAGCGGCGTTTGCTGCGATTGTCGAGAAAGCTAAAGCCACCTTGGCTTAAGTACCCCCGACAGTCACTGTGGGTCGCTTCCGCGGCCCACGGTGTTAAACGTCTTAAATAGGGGAAGAGCCTTCAAGCTCTTCCCCTATTTTGTATCTGGAGTCTGTACATGGAAAACCTGGATGCGCTGGTCTCTCAAGCACTAGAGGCTGTGCAAAGCGCAGAAGATATCAATGCCCTGGAGCAAATCCGGGTTCACTACCTTGGCAAAAAGGGTGAATTGACTCAGGTGATGAAGACCCTGGGGAATTTGCCGGCTGAAGAGCGTCCGCAAGTCGGTGCGCTGATCAACGTGGCCAAGGAGCGTGTTACAGAGGTTCTCAATGCGCGCAAGGCGTCGCTCGAGGAGGCCGATCTTGCGGCCAAGCTCGCCGCCGAGTCCATTGACGTGACCCTGCCTGGCCGTGGCCAGACCTCGGGCGGCCTGCATCCGATTACCCGGACTCTGGAACGTATCGAGCAGTTCTTCACCCACATTGGCTACGGCATTGCCGAAGGCCCTGAGGTCGAAGACGACTATCACAACTTCGAGGCGCTCAACATCCCAGGCCATCACCCGGCCCGGTCGATGCATGACACCTTCTATTTCAATGCGAACATGCTGCTGCGCACCCATACCTCTCCGGTACAGGTCCGCACCATGGAATCGCAGAAGCCGCCTATCCGCATCGTCTGCCCAGGCCGTGTGTACCGCAGCGACTCCGATATCACCCACTCGCCGATGTTCCACCAGGTCGAAGGCCTGCTGGTTGATCGCGACATCAACTTCGCCGACCTCAAAGGCACCATCGAAGAGTTCCTGCGGGTGTTCTTCGAGAAAGAGCTGGCGGTGCGTTTTCGTCCCTCGTTCTTCCCGTTCACCGAGCCGTCCGCTGAAGTCGACATGGAATGCGTGATGTGCAGCGGTAAAGGCTGCCGCGTCTGCAAACAGACCGGCTGGCTGGAAGTGATGGGTTGCGGCATGGTTCACCCCAACGTGCTGCGTATGTCCGGGATCGACCCGGAAGAATTCTCGGGCTTTGCCTTCGGCATGGGCGTTGAGCGTCTGGCCATGCTGCGTTACGGCGTGAACGACTTGCGTCTGTTCTTCGACAACGACTTGCGGTTCCTCGCGCAATTTCGCTAGTCGTAACGGATCTTTAGGAGAGCAGGATGAAATTCAGTGAACAATGGCTGCGTGGCTGGGTAAGCCCGCAGGTAAGTCGCGACGAGCTGGTTGCCCGTCTGTCGATGGCCGGCCTTGAGGTCGATAGCGTTACGCCGGCCGCCGGTGTTTTCAGCGGCGTGGTAGTGGGCGAGGTGTTGAGCACCGAGCAACACCCGGATGCCGACAAATTGCGTGTGTGCCAGGTCAGTAATGGCGCGCAAACCTTCCAGGTCGTGTGCGGCGCGCCAAACGTGCGCCCGGGCCTGAAAATCCCGTTCGCCATGATTGGTGCCGAACTGCCGGGCGACTTCAAGATCAAGAAGGCCAAGCTGCGCGGTGTCGAGTCCAACGGCATGCTGTGCTCCCAGGCAGAGCTGCAAGTGGGTGAAGGCAACGATGGCCTGATGGAACTACCGGCCGACGCGCCAGTGGGCCAGGACATCCGTGTTTACCTGGAACTGGAAGACGCCAGCATCGAGGTCGACCTGACCCCGAACCGCGGCGACTGCCTGTCCCTCGCTGGCCTGGCGCGTGAAGTCGGCGCGCTGTACGCCGCGCCCGTCACCCGCCCAGTGGTTGCTGCCGTTCCTGCGGTGCACGACGAAGTGCGTTCCATCGAAGTGCTGGCACCCAACGCCTGCCCACGTTACCTGGGGCGCGTGATCCGTAACGTCGACCTGTCCAAGCCAACCCCGCTGTGGATGGTTGAGCGTCTGCGCCGTTCCGAAGTGCGCAGCATCGATGCTGCCGTCGACATCACCAACTACGTGATGCTGGAGCTGGGCCAGCCGCTGCACGCATTCGACCTCGCCGAAATCAACGGTGGCATCCGCGTTCGCATGGCCGAGGAAGGCGAGAAGCTGGTGCTGCTCGACGGCCAGGAAGTCAGCCTGCGTGCCGACACCCTGGTGATCGCTGACCATTCCCGCGCCCTGGCGATTGCCGGCGTGATGGGTGGCGAGCACAGCGGCGTGTCCGCAACCACTCGTGACATATTCCTCGAAAGCGCGTTTTTCGATCAGATCGCCATCGCCGGCAAGGCCCGTTCCTACGGCCTGCACACCGATGCCTCGCACCGCTACGAGCGTGGCGTGGACTGGCAACTGGCCCGTGAAGCCATGGAGCGCGCCACTGGCCTGCTGCTGGAAATCACTGGCGGCGAAGCCGGCCCGATCATCGAAACCGTCAGCGAGCAGCACCTGCCGTCGGTTGCACCGATCATCCTGCGCGCCAGGGCCGTTGAGCAAATGCTCGGCTTGGTGATTGACCCGGTAGAAATCGAGCGCCTGCTGTCGGCACTCGGCCTCGGTATCTGCGCGGGTGAAGCAGGGCAGTGGCACGTCGAAGTGCCAAGCCATCGTTTCGATATCAGCCTGGAAGTCGACCTGATCGAAGAACTGGCCCGCCTGTACGGCTACAACCGCCTGCCGGTTCGTTACCCGCAAGCGCGCCTGGCGCCACAACCGAAGGCCGAAGCCCGTGCGCACCTCCCGGAACTGCGCCGGCTGCTGGTAGCTCGTGGTTATCAGGAAGCGGTGACCTACAGCTTCATCGATCCAAAGCAATTCGAACTGTTCAACCCGGGTGTCGAACCGCTGTTGTTGGCCAACCCGATTTCCAACGACATGGCCGCCATGCGCTCGTCGCTGTGGCCGGGCCTGGTTAAAGCGCTGTCCCACAACCTGAACCGCCAGCAAGACCGCGTGCGCATGTTCGAAAGCGGCCTGCGTTTTGTTGGCCAACTCGATGGCCTGAAGCAAGAGCCGATGCTGGCTGGCGTAGTCTGTGGCAGCCGTCTGCCGGAAGGCTGGGCGCAAGGTCGCGACACCGTCGACTTCTTCGACGTCAAGGCTGATGTGGAAGCGGTTTTGGGTTTTGCCGGTGCACTGGATGCCTTCACGTTCACCCCGGGCAGCCACCCGGCGTTGCACCCGGGCCAGACAGCACGTATCGAACGTGAAGGTCGCCTGGTGGGCTTCGTGGGTGCAATTCACCCAGAACTGTCGAAAACCCTGGGGCTGGACCGTCCAGTCTTCGTTTTTGAGCTAGTCTTGGCTGAAGTCGCCTCGGGCAAAATGCCTAAATTCAGCGAGTTGTCGCGTTTCCCTGAAGTACGACGTGACTTGGCGCTGATCGCCGATCAAGGTATTGCGGCCAGTGCTGTTTTGGACGTAATCCGTGAAAATGCAGGGGAATGGCTGACAGACCTCAGGCTATTTGACGTTTATCAGGGTAAAGGCATTGATCCGCATAGAAAAAGCCTTGCAGTTGGCTTGACCTGGCAGCATCCATCGCGCACTCTTAATGACGATGAGGTGAATACCACGACGCAAAATATCCTCACCTCGCTCGAACAAAGGTTGAACGCCACGTTAAGGAAGTGACGTATGGGGGCTTTGACGAAAGCTGAGATGGCGGAACGTCTGTATGAAGAGCTGGGCCTGAACAAGCGCGAGGCCAAGGAATTGGTCGAGCTCTTCTTTGAAGAAATCAGGCACGCTCTTGAAGACAACGAACAGGTCAAATTGTCCGGTTTCGGCAATTTTGACCTGCGGGACAAACGCCAGCGGCCTGGCCGCAATCCAAAAACGGGAGAAGAAATCCCGATCACGGCTCGCCGTGTGGTCACCTTTCGTCCAGGGCAGAAGTTGAAGGCCCGAGTTGAGGCTTATGCTGGAACCAAGTCATAACGACGAACTGCCCGTCATCCCTGGCAAACGCTACTTCACCATTGGTGAAGTCAGCGAGCTTTGTGCGGTAAAGCCGCACGTGCTGCGCTATTGGGAGCAGGAGTTTCCTCAACTCAACCCCGTCAAACGCACTGGGAACCGTCGGTATTATCAGCGCCAGGATGTGCTGATGATCCGACAGATCCGCGCGTTGCTGTACGACCAGGGGTTTACCATCAGTGGTGCGCGCCAGCGTATGTCCGGTGATGAAGCAAAAGATGACACCACCCAATACAAGCAAATGATCCGCCAGATGATCTCCGAACTGGAAGATGTGCTGGTGGTTTTAAAGAAATAATTCCGGCTTTTAAAATACTTCCACATTTCAAAAGCTTGCGGTATATTCCTGATCGCTTCGTTGCGAAGCGAACCCAGTAACACGCCTAGTCGGGGCGTAGCGCAGTCCGGTAGCGCACTAGCATGGGGTGCTAGGGGTCGAGTGTTCGAATCACTCCGTCCCGACCATATTTTTCAGTAATTGAGCCGAACTGTCGCCAGTCCGGCTTTTTTGCGTCCCGGGATTATGCCGCGACTCACCAACTCCCCATAAACCAGAACCGTGCCAGCTTGACCTGGGTTCTCATGGCTGACCGGCCCGTATTGCAATCGCTTTCCCGTTCTTCAGCAGAGCGAGACGGCGGCTTTTTGATACCGGGCTTCAGGCCATCCTGATAGGTGGATTCAAATTCCGGGCTCGCCTCTGAAAGCAGCTGAATGGATTTTGCATAATCATCCTCAAGATCCTGAGGCAGTGTTCCGCACGCCGCTTTGGTGTTTTTGTATAGCTGTCCCCACATGTACCCCGACTTGTCTGGCGTATTGAGTTCTGTAAAGCTGTCCGCAGTCGCAGACAGGCTGAAGACGCCAAGCACGATTGCGGTCGTCAAGCTTTTTTCGAGCATCCTGGTATGGCCTTCCATGGGTTGAAGGTCAGCTTTATACAACGCCTCTCACGGTGGCGTCCTTTTTTCAGTGATCAACGCTGATGCACGATGGCTGAGGCTACGCCGTAAGCTCAACCATCGATGGTTCATAAAGGCCTGCTAGTAGCGCATTTCCACCGCCACATAAGCCCCAATCCCATCCCCCGGATACAACGACGCCGTATCCTGCCCCTTCGCGTCATACAACGGCTGCACCGCCGTCACGTATTTCTGATTGGTCAGGTTCTTCAAATCCAGCGACACCTTCCAGTCCTTACTCGGCGTTTCATACCCCACGTTCGCCCCGAAGATCGTGTAGGAGGGCGCGTAGAAGCTGTTGGCATAGTCCACCGCTGTGCGCGAGGCCGACTGCACATTCACTCCGGTATAGAAGCCTGCCGGATGCTGATACTGCACTTCGCCCTGGTAGATATGTTTCGGAATCCCCGGCAATTGGTTGTCGCCGAAGGTCGGGTCGTGCCGGTAGTAGAAGTCGTTGTAGGTATACACCTGGCGCAGGGTGATTTTTTCACCCGAGGTGTTTTCCCACAGGCGCGTATTCAACCCGGCCTCGATCCCTTGGTGGATCGTCGGTGTGGCGTTGAACGCGCCGGTCACCGCCGCAGCGCTGGACGTCGCCGGAATGATCTGCACGTTGAGTAATTCGTTTTGCACCCACGAACGGTACAGCGCCAGGCTGCCGTCGAAGATGCCTGATGAGCCCTTGATCCCGACTTCCACGGTGTTGGCTTTCTGTTCCACCAGTGGCCGTACATACGGCGAAGTCGGCCCGGAGCCGGAGTATTCCCACGACGCCGGTGGGTCGACGGAGCGGCTGACGTTGGCGAACACTTGCAGTTGTGGGTTGAACTCGTAGCGCACACCGACTCGTGGAGCAAGGCTCCAGTTGTCGTAGGTCACGTCGCTCGGGTAAGTGGTGGTGTTGGCAACCAGCGACTCCTTGACGTCGGCATGGCGGCGCACGTTGATCGCCGAGACGCCGCTGGTCAGCCATAGGCCGTCGACCAGTTCGAGGTCGTTGCCCAGGGAGAACACGTGGTCGAACGAGGAGCTATAGTCGACGAACTTGCGCGTCTGTTTGTTGGCGAAGGTGGAGTCGACCTGGCCCTTGAGGTGTTCGGTGGAGGTGAAGGCCAGGCTGGAGCGGCTTTCGTGGCCGAACAGCGTGTCGCGGCGGTCGTAGTTGATCACGGCGCTCAGGTCATGCCAGTCCCAGTAGCTGGGGTTGCTTGGGCTGTTCGGGCTGTTGTTGTGGGCGTACTGGTAGTAGACGAAACCCACCGATAGGGTGGCGTCGTCGTCGAAGGTGTAGGTGGTCTTGCTGCCGGCCCATACGCTGCCGGGTCGGCGGCTGCCGGCGCCGCTGCTTTCGGCGGTGGCGCTGGCGCGGTCGGAGTGATGCTTGACCGCGTCCAGGGTGGTGGCGCTTGGGTCGTTGTGGAACTCGTCGCGGTAACGCAGCATCACCCGGGTTTCGAGTTGCGGGCTGAAGCGGTAGCCAAAGTTGGCCACCACGCCCTGGCTTTTCGACAGGCTGTAGTCGCGGTAGCCATCACTGCGGTAGTTGTCGGCATTGAGATAGTAATCAAAAGCACCCTCGACGCCGCCGACACTCAGGCTTTGTTTGTTGTAGCCGTAGCTCCCTGTTTCCGCGCGCACCCGCAGGCCGGGCGCGGTGTAGCCGGTCTGGTTGACGAAGTTGATGGCGCCGCCAAGGCTCAACGCGCCGTACTGGAAGGCGTTGGCGCCGCGCAGGATTTCGGTGTAGTTCACCCCCGAGCCGTTGAGGAATTCGTAGGGTGTGCCGCCTGGGCCGGTGATCGGCAGGCCGTCGAACAGGAACTTGATGCCCTCGCGGAAATACCCCGGCGAGGTGTTGGCGCCCGATCCACGGATGGAAATCTTGGCCGCGTCATTACCGCCGGTGGACTGCACAAACACGCCCGGCTGATAGGCGAGGGTGTCCTGCAAGGTAGCGGTCCGCCCCTTGCCCACCTGTTCACTGTCCACCACGCTGGTGCCCCCTGGCACTTCGGACAACTGACTCTTCGCCGCCTCAACGGGCGTGATTTTTTGTGCCTCTACCGTGACTGTTTTCAGCCGCGTCCCGGTGGATGGCGCGACTTCGTCATCGGCTTGTACGCCGGCTGAAAATACCACGGCTGAACCCAGTCCCAGCATCGCCAGCCAAGTTGCTTGCCGCACGGCAAGTGTCAACTTTTGCAACTCTCCCCGAAAGATTTGATCCATTAAGCGTGTTCCTTGTGAATAGATAAATGAGCCCCAGCTTTCTATTCGAATAGTCATGCCTGTTTCGCTCTGAGCAGTTTCTGTGCCAACGCTATTTATCAAGAATTACGGTGGCTTAGTGAGGTCGAAGTGTTCTGCGCGGTACTTTGTTTTGAACCACTGTTTGATTCTAAACAGCCAACTTGGTGGCTCGGTTTTGCTACAACTGTCGCGAACCAGACAGTTGATAAGCAGTGTGTAAGGCTGCCAACAATTCAAGGCTGTCTATCGGGTATAACGATATAAGTGTTTGGTTGTATGGCCTTTGTTTGTAAGGGTTTTTGGCTTGTTTTGTCGTCGGGATCGCATTTGTTGAAGACTGGCATGCTCGCTGCATTACACCCTGTAGTTGCAAACTTTCGGTGTTTATAGAGTTTCTCTAAGGAAGCGTAATTGACAACCATCCTGAAACTTTCGGCGGTTATTTCACTGTGCCTGGCGATCACTGCCTGTTCGCCGGCTGCGGCACCCAAACATGAAACTTCGGCGGCCGACGGCATCGTCACCAATGGTGTGGTGACTTATTCTGAGGCGGACTTTCATGAGTTGTCATCGGGGCGTCGCGGGGGAACTTTGCGTGTATCAGCCGCTTCCGACGCCGACAGTTTCGATGTTCACGCACTGTCCAACGGCAACATCCAGTGGATGGGCCGAATCCTCTTCGATTGCCTGGTGTATCAGGATGAGCAGGGCAATATCAGCCCCTGGCTGGCCCGCTCCTGGGACATTTCCGAAGACGGCAAGACCTACACCTTTCACCTGCGCGACGACGTGACCTTCAGCGACGGCGAAAAATTCAACGCCCAGGCGCTGCAAACCAACCTGGAACACATGCGCGATCCGGCGACCAAGTCCCCGCTGGCAGCGGCGTATATCGCGCCGTATCTGGATGGCAAGGTCATCGACGACTTCACCTTCGAAGCCCATTTGCGCGAACCCTACACGCCATTTCTCGACGTGCTGGCGCAGTCCTGGTTGAGCATGATTTCGCCCAAGCAGATCCGTGAAGCGCCCAAGACCATCGCCGAACACCCCATCGGCAGCGGTCCCTTCATCTTGCAGAGCTATACCCGTGACCAGGGCGCGGTGTTCATCAAGCGCCCCGGCTACCACTGGGCACCGCCGGTGACGCGCCATAAGGGGGAGGCGTACCTGGACCGTATCGAGTTGAGCTATGTCCCCGAAGCCATGATTCGCTTCACGGCACTTGAGTCCGGCCAGTCGGATTTCGCCATCGACGCGCCGGCCCAGAATGCTGCCGCGATTCGCGCCAGCCCCGACCTGGTGATGCGCAGCCGGATTCGCAAAGGCAACCCGAGCCGCAGCATGGTGTTCAACGTCGAGCAGCCACCCTTTGATGATGTGCGGGTACGCCGTGCGGTGGCCAAGGCTATAGACAGCGAAGGGTTGGCATGGATTTCCGGCTTCGGCGAATACATCGCCAAAGCCGACTTTCTGGCGGCGAACACGCAGTTTTATCAACCCAACAAAGAGGCGTTGGCCTACGACGTCAAGGCGGCCAATGCCTTGCTTGACGATGCCGGCTGGACCGGGCGCGATGCCGGGGGCTATCGCACTAAAGGCGGGGAGCGCCTGAAGGCGACCCTGTTGACCTTCAGTAACCCGGCCTTTCCCCCCAGTGTCTCGGTGGCTATCCAGGCCGACCTGAAAAAAATCGGCTTCGAAATGCCCATCGAGCTACTGCCGCTGACGCGCGTAATCGAAAGGCGCTACGCCGGGCAATTCCAGGCACTGGCGGACGGTTACTGGCACACCAACACACCCGATGGCCTGTTCGTGCTCTATCACAGCGACTCCATCAGTACCGACAAAAGAATCGGCCAGAACGTCGGGCATTTTCGCGACGCCGAGCTGGATCGAGTACTCAGCGCTGCGCGTCGGTCCCGCGATCCGGTCGAGTTGCAGGCGCTTTACGGTGAAGCGCAAAAGCGCCTGACCGAGACCGTGCCCTCGGTGCCCTCCCTTGAGGCCCAAGTACTCAGCGCCTATGGTCGCCAAGTGCAGGGCGTGATTTTTGATACCTCCCACAACGTGCCATTTTTCACCAGCGTCTGGCTGGACCGGGGGCAACCATGAGCCTGTTCAAATCCATTGGCTGGCGCCTGCTGGCAGGTGTTGGTGTGCTGTGGGGCGCGGCGACGCTGACCTTTCTGGCTGTCAACTTCAGCGGCGGTGACACTGCCCTGGCAGTCCTTGGTGGCCCCGGAGCGCTGCCTACGCCGGAGTTGTTGGCCAGGGTGCGTGCTGAATATGGCCTGGACCAACCGCTGATTGTGCAATACGGCCATTATCTGATGCGCCTGGCCCATGGCGACCTGGGCGAGTCCTACCGTCTGCGCATCCCGGTGCAACAGGCGATTGCCGAGCAGATCGGCTCAACCATTCAGCTGTCTCTGAGCGCTGCGTTGCTCGCAGTGGTGCTGGCACTGGTCTGCGCGATCCTCACCGCCAACCGTTCGCGCTGGGTTCGCTCAGCCGTCTCAGGCACCGAGCTGGTGCTGTCTTCCGCGCCTTCGTTCGTGATCGGCATGCTGCTGTTGCTGGTGTTCTCGTTTCACTGGCACTGGCTACCGCCGTCCGGTTCCGTGGGCTGGCGCTCGTTGATTCTGCCTACCGTGTCGCTGGCATTGCCGGTAGCGGCGGTGCTGACCCAGCTGTTGCGTCAGTCCCTGGAAGACACCCTGGAGCAACCCTTTATCGCCATGGCCCGAGCACGCGGCTTGTCTGAAACCGCCGTGCGCCTGCGCCATGCCTTGCGCCACGCGCTGGTGCCGTTGGTGACCCTGGCCGGCTTTGTGTTCGCCAGCCTGCTGGGCGGCGCGGTGGTGGTGGAATTGCTGTTTGCACGCCAGGGCATCGGGCGCTTGATGCTCGACGCCACCAGCAACAAGGACGTGCCGATGGTGCTGGGCGTGACCCTGCTCGCGGCCACGGTGTACGTGCTGGTGAACCTGGCCGTTGATTTGATCAACCGCTGGATTGACCCCCGGGCCAATCCAGCGTGAGTGCCTTTGAAGAAGGAAAAACCATGAGTGCTTCGATCTCCACTGAAGTGAGTTATGCCGACTTGCACCAGCGTTTCGCTGACGTATTTGCCCGGATAGCCGACACCGCCGTCGCCCGTGAACAGCAGCGCGAGCTGGCGCATGACGCGGTGGCATGGCTGCGCGAGGCCGGCTTTGGAGCCCTGCGCGTGCCGCAGGCCTTGGGTGGCCTGGGTGCGAGCCTGCCGCAGTTGTTCCGCCTGTTGATCGAGCTGGGCGAGGCCGACTCAAACCTGCCACAGATCGTGCGCGCGCATTTCGGTTTCGTCGAAGGCCGGCTTTCCAGCCGCGACAGCGCTTCCCAGGACTACTGGTTCGCCAAAGTCGTCGACGGCGAACTGTGGGGTGCCGCGATGGCCGAGCGCACCGACACCACCCGTAACTCGGTAACTCTCAGCGCAGTCGACTCCGGCTGGCAACTGGATGGCGAGAAGTACTACTGCACCGGCACGCTGTACGCCAACTGGATCGCCGCCGTCGCGCTGGATGGCGAGGATTTTGTCAGCCTCGCGGTACGTACCGATGCACCGGGTGTCACCGTCGAGGACGACTGGGACGGCTTCGGCCAACGCCTCACCGGCAGCGGCACCACGCGCTTCAAGGCGGTCGACGTACCGGCGCAGCACATCGTGCGGCGCTTCAAGAAAGACGAGCTGCGCGCCGAGTCCTACCTGAGTGCGTTCTACCAGCTGTTCCACCTGGCGACCCTCGCCGGTATCGCCAACGCGGTGCTGCGCGACGCCACCGAATTCGTCAAGGGTCGCACCCGTGCGTTTGGCGTACCGGGGCAATCCAGTCCCAAGGACGATCCGCTGGTACAGCGGGTGATCGGCCGGCTGTCGAGCCTGGCCTATGCCGCCCGCACTCAGGTGCTGGCCGTCGCCGAGGTGCTGCAGCAAGCGCACGAAGCGGAGCAGGGCGGCTACGCCAACGAACAGCATTACACCGAGGCCGAGATTCGCGCCTTCCAGGCGCAACAGATCGTGCTGGAACAGGTGCTGGAAGCCACCACGTTGCTGTTCGAAGTCGGCGGCGCCTCTGCCACCAGCGAGTCGCGGCGCTTCGACCGGCATTGGCGCAACGCGCGAACCCTGGCCTCCCACAACCCGGCGATTTTTCGCGAGCGGGCCCTGGGCAATTACTACCTCAACGACGTCACCCCCAATGCCGCCTGGCGCAGCCTGCAAGCCGCCGACGCCGAGCAGCAGGCCGCCCGCGACGAAGCGAGCGCGGTATGAGCCTTCAACCCTTGAACACAAAAGGATTACCCATGCGTTACCGCCAACTGGGCAGCAGCGACATTCAGGTCAGCGTGCTGGGCCTGGGCACCATGACCTGGGGCCACCAGAACACTGAACACGACGCCCATCAGCAGATTGACCTGGCGCTGGCTGAGGGCATCAATTTTATCGACACCGCCGAGATGTACCCCACACCAACCAAGGCTGAAACTTGGCGCACCACCGAGCGCTATATCGGCAGTTGGCTGGCGGCCAGTGGTCGACGTGACGAGGTGATCCTGGCGAGCAAAATCGCCGGCCCGGCACGAGACCCCAACAGCCAGCAGCACATCCGCGATGGCCTCAGCCACCACGACCGGCGCAACATTGTCGAGGCGCTGGACGGCAGCCTCAAACGCCTGAACACCGACTACCTGGACCTCTACCAACTGCACTGGCCCGACCGCACCACCAACATCTTCGGCCAGCGCGAATACCCGTATCAGGCCGACACCCAGAGCGTCGCCATCGAGGAAACCCTGGCGGTGCTTGCCGATCAGGTCAAGGCCGGCAAGGTACGGCACATCGGGGTTTCCAACGAAACCCCGTGGGGCGTGGCGCAATTTCTCAAGCAAAGCGAGCGCCTCGGTCTGCCGCGAATTGCCAGCGTACAAAACCCCTACAGCTTGCTTAATCGCCTGTACGAGGGCGGCCTCTCGGAGTTCACCCATCGCGAAGGCGTCGGCCTGCTGGCGTACTCGCCGCTGGCCTTCGGCGCGCTCACCGGCAAGTACCTGGGCGGTGCACGCCCCGAGGGTTCGCGGCTGTCGGCGGTGTACCGCACCTTCAATCGCTATGACAGCGCTTCGGCCCAGGACGCCATCAGCAGCTACGTGGACATTGCCCGGCAGCATGGCTGGACCCCGGCCCAGCTGGCGCTGGCGTTCATCATCGACAAACCCTTCGTCACCAGCGCGCTCACCGGGCAAACCAGCCTGGCGCAATTGCGCGACAACCTCGGCGCGTTGGACCTGACCTTGAGCGACGAGATCAAGGCGCAGGTGCAGGCCATCCACCAGCGCATTCCCAACCCCGCGCCCTAGAACGAGGAGCCTGGCATGACGCAAACCATTCAAACGTTGAGCGCCCATCGTGCGCCGGGTCTTGCCGGGCTGACCCAGCTGCGGCCGGGCCTGTTGCTCGCCGGGGTGTTTGTTGCGCTGCTGCTGTTGGCCGCTATTGTTCCGCAATGGCTGGCCCCATATGACCCGCTGGATGCTTCGGCGCGCATGGCCTTTGAGGCACCCAGCAACGTGCATTGGCTGGGCACCGATGAGAATGGGCGGGACGTACTCAGCCGGTTGCTCTATGGCGTGCGCTCGTCGCTGTTTATGGGGCTTGCGGCCACCGCGCTGGGACTGGCCTGGGGCACCTTGCTGGGGTTGATCGCCGGCCTTGGACCGCGCTGGCTGGATGGCGCCTTGATGCGCGGGATCGACGTGCTGCTGTCGTTTCCCGACCTGTTGCTGGCGCTGGTGATCATCACGCTTTTCGGCCAGGGCACGGCCAACCTGATTCTCGCGATAGGCATCGCTGGCGTACCGCGTTATGCGCGACTGGTACGGGCGCAAACGCTGAATGTGCGCAACGCAGGTTACGTCGAGTCCGCCGTTACCCTCGGCCAATCGCACCTGGCAGTGGTGCTGCGGCACATCCTGCCAAATGCATTCAAACCGGTGCTGATCCTCGCCACCATCGGCATCGGCGGTGCGATCACCGCCGGCGCCGCCTTGAGCTTCCTCGGTTTTGGCGCACCGCCACCTGCGCCGGAGTGGGGGGCGATGATGTCCATCGGGCGCAGCTTCCTGGCTAACGCGCCGTGGCTGGTCGCCTGGCCTGCTCTGATCATCACGCTAACCGTTGTTTCCATCAGTGCCATCGGCCGCGAACTGTTGCGCCGCAGCGAAGGAAAGCCCCTATGACGATGAACATCCATACCCTCGGCCCGCTGGTCGACATTCGCGACCTGACGGTACGTTTTGGCCAGGCCGAGCCGGTGTTGCACGGCGTCAGTCTGCAATTGCACCGCGGTGAATGCCTGGCGCTTGTCGGGGAGTCTGGCTCGGGCAAAAGCGTCACCGCCCGCACCCTGGCCGGCCTCACCGGCAAGGACGCCCGTGTCCAGGCCGCCAAGTTGGCGTTCCAGGGTATCGACCTTCGCCAGCTCAATGAGCGGGCCTGGCGGCAACTGCGGGGCGCGAGCATTGGTTTTGTGATGCAGGACGCACTCGGCGCACTGGACCCGCTGCGCCGCGTCGGTGCCGAAATCGAGGAACCGTTGCACCTGCACACCGCATTGGGGCTGGAAGCGCGCCGCCTGCGAGTACTGGAGCTGCTGCGGGATGTGGGCGTGCCGGAGCCGGAGCTGCGTGCCAGCCAATACCCGTGGCAACTCTCCGGTGGTTTGCGCCAGCGTGCGCTGATCGCCTCGGCCATTGCCTGCAATCCACGGCTGATCATTGCCGATGAGCCGACGACTGCACTGGACGCCACGGTGCAGGCCCAAGTCATTGCGCTGCTGGAAAGCCTGCGTGGTGAAGACAATGCACTGCTGATGGTCAGCCATGACCTGTCCGTGGTTTCGCGCCTGGCCGACCGTGTGGCGGTGATGCGCCATGGGGTGATTGTGGAGGAGGGCAGCACCGAACAGGTCTTGCAAGACCCGCGTCATCCATATACCCAACTGCTGCTGCGGGCGGCCAAGGCTGTGCACTTCCAGCCCCCGCGCCGGTTGCTTGCGGTGGTTGAAGCCGAGCCTGAACCACAGGGTGAAGTCCTGCTGGAAGCACGGGAACTGTGCAAGACCTTTGTAGGCCCCGACGGCAAAACCCGCACGGTGCTGAACCAGGTATCGTTGCAACTGCGGCGTGGCGAGACGCTGGGCGTGGTGGGCGAATCGGGTTGCGGCAAGACCACCTTGACCCGCCTGATACTCGGCCTGGAAACCGCCGATGCCGGCGAGGTATGGATCAAGAACCAGCGCTGGTCCGACCTCGGTGCTAAACAAAAACGCGAGGCCCGGCGTGCGGTCCAGGTGGTGTTCCAGGACCCGCTCAACTCCTTCGACCCGCGCTACACCGTGCAGCGTGTGCTGTACGAAGCGCTGGTAGTGGCCGGTGTACCGCGCCATGCCCGGCGCACCCGTGCTCTGGAACTGCTGGAACTGGTACGCCTCGATGCCAGCGCATTATCGCGCCGCCCCATCGAACTCTCCGGCGGCCAGCGCCAGCGCATCGCGATAGCCCGGGCGTTGGCTTGCGAGCCGCAAATCCTTATCTGCGATGAGCCGGTATCGGCGCTGGATGTGTCGGTACAGGCACAGATACTGGAGCTGCTCGATGACCTCAAGCGCCGCCTCGGCCTGGCCTGCCTGTTCATCTCCCATGATCTTGGCGTAATCAACCACGTCAGCGAGCGCGTGCTGGTGATGAAGGCCGGCGAAGTGGTGGAGTCCGGCTCGGTACGCGCGGTGTTCGACCGCCCGGCCCATGCCTATACCCGCGCGCTGATCGACGCGATCCCGACCCTTGAAACCGACTACACGCCAATCCCGTTCTACCTGAACGTCGCGATCTGACGTGTTGGAAAAAGTACCTACGAAAGGAGTGCTCCTGGTGCCCAAGCAACTGCACGTGAATTTGTTTGAGATGAACTGCGTCAGCCACATCGTCCATGGTTTATGGGTACACCCGGACAACAACCGGCACCGCTTCAACGACCTGGACTACTGGACCGAGCTTGCGCAATTGCTGGAATACGGCACCTTCGACGGGGTGTTCCTGGCCGACGTGATCGGCACCTACGACCGTTTTCGCGACGGCCCCGAAACCTCGCTGCGTGAAGGCATGCAGATCCCCAGCAACGACCCGCTGCTGGTGATTCCGGCGATGGCCGGGGTAACCAGGAATCTTGGTTTTGGTGCGACCTTTTCCACCACCTACGAGCCGCCTTTCGCCTTTGCGCGGCGCATGAGTACCCTCGATCACCTGACCAAGGGCCGGGTGGGCTGGAACATCGTCACCTCGTACCTGCCGAATGCCGCGCGCAACTTTGGGCACGACACTGAGGTGGTTCACGATCACCGCTACGAGATCGCCGACGAATATCTCGACGTGCTGTACAAGCTCTGGGAGGGCTCGTGGGACGACGACGCGGTGATCGTCGACCGCGAGCGGCGGATCTACACCGACCCGGATAAGGTGCGCTACATCAACCATGTCGGTGAGCACTTCAAGGTTGCCGGGCCGCACTTGTGCCAGCCCTCGCGGCAGCGTACGCCGGTGCTGTTCCAGGCCACGGGTTCACCGGCGGGTATCGAGTTTGCCGGGCGGCACGCTGAGGTGGTGTTTACGGGCGGCAACGATGCGCCGGCGGTGCGGGCGAATATCCAGGCGATGCGGCAGAAGGCGGTTGAGCATGATCGCGATCCGGCGGGTTTGAAGTTTATCGTGATGGCTGGGGTGATCGTTGGGCGTACCGATGAGGAGGTCAGTGCCAAGCTTGATAGCTACCGCAAGCTGGTGAGTGTCGAGGCGTCGCTGGCGCATGGGCAGTCGGCGATCGACTTGACGGCGTATCCGCGCGATACCTTGATCAGTGATCTGGTCAGCCGTCAGGTCAAGGGGTGGGAGAGTTTGAGTCGGTACAAGCTGGACTCCACGGTGGGCGCGGTATTGGCGCAACTGGGCGGTTTTAATCGAGAGTGGTTTTTTGTGGCGGGTACGCCGACGGTGGTGGCGGACGCCATTGAGAAGTGGCTGGATGAGGATGGGATCGACGGGATCAATTTGCGGCAGTACCTGTCGTTTGAAACGGCGCGGGATTTCATTGAGTTGGTGGTGCCGGAGTTGCGTCGTCGTGGGCGGTTTCGTGAGCGGTATAACGAAGGCGAGACGTTGCGGGAGCGGTTGTTCGGGGCTGGGCAGGCGCGGTTGCCGCATGATCATTTTGGCGCGCGTTATCGGGATCCGGCGGCGTTGCTTCAGCCGGCGTTGCCGTTGCGGTTTTCGTCGTGAGTGGAGGGCTGCAGGAACCCCTGCATTTCAGACCGGCGCGGGTAGAAGACGCGCCGCAGTTGGCGCTCATTCATTTGCAGACGTGGCAGGCGGCCTATCGGGAGATTCTGTCCGAGCGTTTTCTTGCTGACCTGAACAACGGCGTGTCCCAGCGCACGGTCTTTCTGGCCCAGGCCATAGCCGACGGCACATTGTCGGTGTGGGTGGTGGAGCTGGAGGGGGAGTTGGTGGCGTGGGCGTCCTTTGGCAGCAGTCGGGATGTGGATGCGTCGCCGGCCACTGGAGAGTTGCGTGCGCTCAATCTGTTGCCCGGGATTTGGGGGCAGGGGATTGGCACGCAGCTTTGGGGGCGGGTTCGGGAGCAGTTGGTTGAGGCTGGGTATGCCAGTGCGACCGTTTGGGTGGTGCAGGGGAATCGGCGTGCCCTGGGTTTCTACCGGGCGCTTGGGTTTGTGACTGAGCCACATACTGAAAAGACGGTGGTGGAACATGATGAGCCGTTGCCGTTGGTGCGTTATCGGGTGCCTTTGGTAATTTCTGTGGGGTGAGGGTTGAGTACCCCCGCTGATGGGGCAGCTCTGCTTTTCTGTGCGAGCTGGCTTGCCTGCGATGCAGACACCTCGATTTTTCAGGTACACCGAGGCGATGCCATCGCAGCGATGCGACGGCCCGACACGCCAGCTCCCACATTTGACCGTGCCCGCTCTGGCTCTGGCTTTTGATTTTGCCTTTGCTTCACACCGCTCAAGCCGGCCCGCCAAAAATCCCCCCCAAGGCCTGGCTGTTGGCTGACCAACACTTCCCACACACATTGTCGTTTTCCGCAATCGCCGGAACCCCCAACCCCCCCTGTTTACAGGCCAGAAAACCCGGCATGCCTTGTGCAATGACCCAATCCCCGGACTTCAGGCCTCACTCATCATGCTAGAACCCGCCAATTACCCGCGACGATCCAGCCCGCTGCTCCTTATCGGCACCGCCACACTCTGTGGCCTGCTCCTGGGCTGCGGCCAAAGCGGCTCGACCGTCACCCGCAGTGACCAACCGGTAAAAGGCGGCACGCTGGTCTACGCCACCGACCGCGAACCCACCTGCCTCGACCCCCACGTGGCCGGCGACATGCCCCAGGTGTTCGTCGCCCAGCAGTACCTGGACTCCCTGGTCTCGATGGACGCCGACGGCCGCATCGGCCCCTGGCTCGCCAAGACCTGGGAAGTGTCCCCGGACGGCCTGACCTACACCTTCCACCTGCGCACCGACGTGCACTTCACCGACGGCACCCCGTTCAACGCCGCAGCCGTCAAGGCCAACCTCGACCACATGGCCAACCCCAAGACCCAGTCCAGCACCGCAGGCGGCTACATTCGCCAATACCGCAGCACCGACGTGCTCGACGAATACACCGCCGTGGTCCACCTGGCCACACCTTACGCCGCGTTTCTTGAAGTGCTCGCCCAAGGGTTCCTGGGCATCGAGTCCCCCACGGCGCTACTACGCTCGCGCGACGTAAACTGCGAAAGCCCGGTGGGCAGCGGCCCGTTCAAGGTCGTACGTTGGGACCGCCAGAGCCAGGTCGAACTGGTACGCAATCCAGATTACAACTGGGCACCACCGACCGCCAAACACCAGGGCCCGGCGTGGCTGGACCGGATTGTCTGGAAGTTCATCCAGGAGCCTTCGGTGCGCTTCGCGTCGTTGCAGGCCGGCGAGGTCGATGTGATTGAAGCGTTGCCGCCCGAATCCCACGAGGCCGCCCGGCGTAATCCGGACCTGACCCTGGTGGTCGCCCAACGCCCCGGCAACCCCACCAACGGCACGCTGAACATCACCCGTGCGCCGTTCGATGACCTGCGGGTGCGCGAAGCCTTTGTGCGCAGTGCCGACATCGAGGGCGCGTTGAAGAGTGTGTACTTCAACGAATTCCCGCGCGCCGGCGGCCCGTTGAGCCCGGCCACGCGCTTCTACAGCCCGGAGTTCGAGCATGCCCAGGACTACGAGCCGGCCCGCGCCGCGCAGTTGCTGGATCAAGCCGGCTGGACCCAACGCGACAGCGAGGGCTACCGCACCAAGGACGGCAAGCGCCTGCAAGTCCACGTGGTGATGGGCAACCGCACACCACCCTCGGAATACACCCTGTGGGAGCAGGTACAAGCCACCACCCGGCAGGCCGGCTTCGAGCTGATCGTCGACCAAATGAGTGACGTGCAGGCCACCAAACGCCAGGCTGATTGGGATTACGACATCCGTCTCGGCTACTGGAACACCAACACCGCCGACGTGCTGCGGATCATCTTCGGCAGTGAGTTCATTCGCCCGGCAGGCGTGGGGGGTTACCACCAGAACACCGCAGGCTTCAGTGACCCGGCCTTCGACTCGCTGATCCAGCAGGCCCTCACCACCCAGGACAGCGAGCAGCGCCGGGCCCTGTATTACCAGGCGCAGAAGATCGCTTCCAGCCAGTACCTGCAACTGACCACCTACCCGCAAAGCACGCGGCTGGGTATCTACAAGACCACCCAGGGCGTGCGGCTGGAGCCGTCGCTGGCGGTGACCTGTCTCTATGACGCATGGGTGAACAAATGAGCAGCACATCACTTGCCAACCCCCGGCGCGAGCGCCTGGCCCGGCTCGGCAAACGGGCGCTGTGGCGCCTTGCCGGCGGCGTGCTGGTGCTCTGGGCGGTGGCCACGCTGACCTTCTTTGCCTTGCGCCTGATGCCCGGCGATCCGGTGCAGGCGATCCTTGGCGGCCCAAGCGGCAACCCCACCCCCGAGACCATCGCCGAAGCCACCCGCGAGTACGGCCTGGACAAGCCATTGGCGGTGCAATACGCGTTGTACCTTGGGCGCCTGGTGCAGGGTGACCTGGGGGTTTCCTATTCCCAGCATCTGCCGGTGACTCGAGTGCTTGCCGAGCAATCCTGGCCGACCCTGGAGCTGACCCTGGCCTCTCTAGCACTGGCCTGGATTCTGGTGCTGGCGCTGACAGTGCTGACGGCCGGGCGCCGCCGCTGGGTGGCCAGCCTGGCCTCGCTGGCCGAAACCCTGGCTGCCGCATTGCCGCATTTCTGGCTGGGGATCCTGCTGCTGGCGGTGTTTGCGTTCGGCCTGCGGCTGTTCCCGCCGGCGGGCAGCGACGGCTGGCGCACGTTGGTGCTGCCGTCGTTCGCCCTGGCGATTCCGCTGGCCGGGTTTATCGCCCAGATCACCCGCGAATCCCTCGATCTGACCCTCGACGAACCCTTCATCCTGACCGCCCGAACCCGTGGCCTGAGTGATTTCAACGTGCGCTTCAAACATGCGTTGCGCCACGCCGTACTGCCGGGCATTTCGCTGTCGGGCTGGGCCATCGGCGCGCTGATCAGCGGCGCGGTGGTGATCGAAGTGATTTTTTCCCGCAAGGGCCTCGGCCGCCAGTTGTACCAGGCGGTGCAGGCACAGGACCTGCCGCTGACCATCGGCATCAGCCTGGTGGTTGCCGCCGGCTACGTGCTCGCCAACATAGTGGTCGACCTGCTGTACCTGTGGGTCGACCCTCGCCAACAGGAGCTTCCAGCATGAGCGGCTTGACCCTGGAAACTCCGCTGCCCGCGCTGCGGATTCAGCGCACCCCCCGCACGCTGCGGCCTGGCCCGCTGTTGGCGATTACCTTTCTGCTGCTGGTGATTGTCGCGGCGCTGGTGCCGCAGCTGTTCGCCTACAGCGACCCGCTGGCCATCGTGCCTCGCGATGCGTTTCATTCGCCCAGTTGGGCCCACTGGTTCGGCACCGATCAGTCGGGGCGAGATATCTTTTCACGGGTGATCTACGGCACCCGTCAGTCGCTGTTTATCGGCCTGGCAGCCACCGCGATTGCCATGAGTATCGCCATCGTGCTCGGCCTGTTGGGCGGGCTTGGCGGCACGCGGCTGGACCGGGGCGTGGGCTGGCTGCTGGAAGTGCTGTTTGCGTTCCCGAGCCTGATCCTGGCACTGCTGTTCGTGGCGATCTTCGGCAGCGGCATCGGCCCGCTGATTGTCGCCACCGGGCTTGGCAGTGCACCCGGTTACGCGCGCATGGTCCGAGGCCAGGTGCTGGCGGTGCGCAACGCGGGCTACATCGAGGCGGCCCGCGCCCTTGGGCATCCGCCGTCGCGCATCATCCTGCGCCAATTGCTGCCGAACGCCATGCGCCCCTTGATCGTGACACTGACCATGGGCGTGGGCCAGGCGATTGTCTGGGCTTCGGCCTTGAGTTTTCTCGGCCTTGGCGCCCGCCCGCCCGCGCCGGAGTGGGGGACCATGTTGTCCATGGGCCGCGACTTTATCGCCAACGCCTGGTGGCTCACATTCTTCCCGGGCCTGTTCATCGTACTCACCACCCTGTCGACCACGGTCACGGGCCGTTACCTGCAACAACGCCTGGAGGGCCGTCTTTCATGAGCGACCAGAAACGCTTGATCGTCGAAGGGCTGTCCATCGAGTTTGCCGGGCAGTCGGTGGTGCGCAATTTGTCGTTTACCCTGGAACCGGGCAAGACCCTGGCGCTGGTGGGCGAGTCCGGCTCCGGTAAAAGCGTCACCGCCCGCAGCCTGATTGGTCTCGCCGGCGCGGGCGCCAAGGTCACGGCGCGCACCTTGAGCTATGCCGGTGTGGATCTGCTCAGGCTGTCCGAGCGCGGTTGGCGCCGTTTGCGTGGCAACGGCATTGGCTTCGTCTTGCAGGACGCATTGGTGTCACTCGACCCGTTGCGGCCAGTGGGCAAGGAAATTCTTGAGGTGCTTGAGACGCATCGCTGGGGCGACCGTCGCAGCCGTGGCCAACGCGTGATCGAACTGCTGGACCTGGTGGGCGTACCCGAACCCCACCTGCGAGCGCGCCAGCGTCCCGATCAACTCTCTGGCGGCCTGCGCCAGCGCGCGCTGATTGCCAGTGCACTGGCATTGAACCCGGGCCTGGTGATTGCCGATGAACCCACCACCGCGCTGGATGCCACGGTGCAGGCGCAGATCCTGCACGTGTTGCAGCAGATCAAGGCCCGTGGCGATTCGCTGCTGATCATCAGCCATGACCTGGCGGTGGTCGCGCAATTGGCGGATGAGGTGCTGGTGCTGCGCCATGGTGAAGTGGTGGAACAGGGCCCGATGGACCAGGTGCTGCTCAACCCACGCCACGCCTACACACGCTCGCTGCTGGATGCGGTGCCCGCCGAGCATGCCCGTGGCACACGCCTGTCGCCGGAACGCAGCACCACTGCTGCGCAACCTCGGCCGGGCCCGGATTCGCCGGTGTTGCTGCGGGCATCGGGCCTGGGCAAACGTTATATCGGGCCCGATCAACAGTCGCGCCAGGTGGTGGACGACGTCAGCTTCGAACTGCGTGCCGGCCGTACCCTGGGCATCGTCGGTGAGTCCGGCTCGGGCAAGACCACCGTGGCGCGCATCGCCCTCGGGCTGCTGCAACCGGATGCCGGCGAGGTGCGTTTTCTCAACCAGCCATGGGCGGCGGCCGGGCCTGGGCGGGTGGAGGAGAAGACTCGACGTTTGCACCGCCGCGACATCAGCGTGATCTACCAGGACCCGCTGAGTTCGTTCGACCCGCGCTGGACCGTCGGGCAGATCCTCAGTGATGCGCTGGACGTTGCCGGGATCGCCGCCGAGCAACAGCCACAACGGGTGACGCAGTTACTCGACCAGGTACGCCTGGCGCCGCAGGTGGCCGAGCGCCGGCCGCTGCAACTGTCGGGCGGGCAACGCCAGCGTGTGGCGATTGCCCGGGCGATTGCCAGTAATCCCAAAGTGATTATCTGTGACGAGCCGGTGTCGGCGCTGGACGTGTCGGTGCAGGCCCAGGTCCTGGATCTGCTGGCCGACCTGCAAGCCTCGCTGGGGCTGGCGTACCTGTTTATCTCCCACGACCTGGGGGTTATCCGTCACGTCAGCGACGAGGTACTGGTGATGCGCCACGGCCAGGTGGTGGAAAGCGCCAGCGTTGAAACGTTGTTCGAATCGCCCCAACACGAATACACCCGGCGCCTGCTGGGCGCAGTGCCGCGCCTGCCTGGCAGCGGTACGCAACTGGTGGTGCCGGCCCTGGAGCCGGAAAACCCCGGCTGGCTGTTTGATGAATCGCGCCTGTGGAAAATCGCCATCTAGACCTGAATCAAGGAAGTGCCATGAGCAAGTTGTCTGCTGTACCCACACCGTCGATTGTGACGGTGGCTGAATTGAATGCCCGCGCCGACCGCATCCTGCCGCAGATTGCCGCCGGCGCTGCGCAACGCGAGCGCGACCGGCAACTGCCGTACGAGGCCGTGGCGCAGGTGGCCCAGGCCGGGCTGTTTACCGTGCGGATTCCCAAGCGTTTTGGCGGCGCCGGTGGTTCGGTCAAGGACGCGATAGCCTTGCTGATTCGCATCGCCTCAGCCGACTCCAACGTGGCCCAGGCCCTGCGCCCCGGTTTCGGGTTTGTCGAAGGCCTGTTGGCCTCCCGTGCAGAGGGCGCGCAGGAGGAGCGTGAGCGTTGGTTCGAGCGTTATCTGCAAGGCGCCGTGATTGGCAATGCCGGCTGGGAAGT
Organism: Pseudomonas sp. A125; assembly: GCF_055409485.1. Lineage (NCBI taxonomy): Bacteria > Pseudomonadati > Pseudomonadota > Gammaproteobacteria > Pseudomonadales > Pseudomonadaceae > Pseudomonas > Pseudomonas sp. A125. The sequence continues at coordinate 196,122 of NZ_JBUZVP010000003.1, read as the reverse complement.
CGGCGGCGCCAACGGTTCGATCAGCGCGCGCATCGTGGCCGACGGTGAACACTTTCGTGCCTCGGGCAGCAAGTACTACAGCACCGGTTCGTTGTATGCCGATTGGGTCAGCGCCGTGGCCCTGGACGAGAATGACCAACCGGTGTCGTTTATCCTGCCCCGCGACCGCCAGGGCCTGGAGCTGCTGGATGATTTCGACGCCATGGGCCAGCGCCTGACCGCCAGCGGCACCACCCATTTGCATGATGTGCAGGTGTTGGCCAGCGAGATCCGCACGCGCACCGTCGAGGAAGGCAAGCGCACGATTGTCACGCCGTTCCTGCAAGTGTTCCTCGCGGCGGTGCAGGCCGGTATTGCGCGTAATGCGCTGAATGATGCGGTGATTTTTGCGAAGGAACATGCGCGGCCGATCAAGCACAGCAGCGCCACGCGCTCGGTGGATGACCCGTATGTGGAACTGAGTGTGGGCGACGTTTCGGCCCGGGCCTTTACCGCCGAAGCGGTGGTGCTGCACGCGGCCGACTCCATCGACCGCGCCTGGGCTGCGGATCTTGATTCGGTGGCCGTGGACCAGGCGGCAGTGGATGTGGCCCAAGCGCAATACATCGCGGCGGAATCGGCACTCAAGGCCGCCGAGTTGGTGTTCGACGTGGGTGGCGCTTCCACCACTGGCCGTGCCCACAACCTGGACCGGCACTGGCGCAACGCGCGCACCGTGGCCAACCACAACCCCCGGCACTGGAAAGCCGCGGCCGTGGGCGCCTGGCAACTCAAGGGCACGCCGCCACCGACATCGGGGCTGTTTTGAACACAGCCCTCGACCGTAATGTTTCACAGGCTCTGGGCGAGGTGGCCGGCGGTCATTCTCGCCGGGTGCCGATGATCATCGGCTGTGCGCTGTTCATGGAGCTGATCGACGCCACTGCGGTGCTGACGGCGCTGCCGCAGATGGCGCGGGACTTTGGCGAACCCAGTGTACGCATGAACCTGGTGGTGTCGCTGTACCTGCTGGCGGTGGCGCTGTTCGTGCCGGTCAGCGGCTGGGCGGCCGACCGTTTTGGGCCGCGTCGGGTATTTATCAGCGCGATCGTGCTGTTCACCCTGGCGTCGGTGGCGTGTGCCTGTTCGGGTTCGCTGCTGCAATTGTCCCTGGCGCGGTTGGCCCAGGGTGCATCGGGGGCAATGATGGTGCCGGTGGGGCAGGTGATTTTGCTGCGCTGGTCGGCGCGGGAAAACCTGCTGCGCGCCATGTCCTACCTGACGGTGGCGGCGCTGGTGGGGCCATTGCTGGGGCCGCCGTTGGGCGGGCTGCTGGTGACGGTGTTGTCATGGCACTGGATCTTCCTGATCAACCTGCCGATCGGCGTGCTCGGGGTGATCCTGGTGTTGCGCTACATCCCGGATTACTCCGGGGTGCCCGGCCAGCCATTGGATATTCCCGGTCTGTTGCTCAGTGGTGTGGCGCTGGGCGGGCTGGTGTTCGGTTTCGAGGTGCTGGGCCACGGCCTGTTGCCGCGCCAATGGGCGTTGCTGCTGATTGGCGGTGGGCTGTCGAGTGCCTGGCTGTATGTTCTGCATGCCCGGCGCACGGCGCACCCGTTGATCGATTTTTCACTGCTGAAAATCCCGACGTTTGCGGTGAGTTTCTGGGGCGGCAACCTGATGCGCATCGGCAGTGCGTCACAGCCGTTTTTGCTGGTGCTGCTATTTCAGCTGTGCTTCGGGCTTAACCCGCTGCAGGCCGGGCTGCTGAGCGTGGCCGGTGGTGTGGGCGCGTTCCTGATGAAGATGCTGGCGGTACGGATCGTCAGCCGCTTCGGCTTTCGGCGTACCTTGATCAGCAATGCCGTACTCACCGGCCTGACCATCCTGGCGTGCAGCCTGTTCGAGGTGTCCACGCCGTACTGGATCGTGGTGCTGGTGCTGTTTGGCAGCGGGATCATTCGCTCGCTGCAATTCAGCACGCTGGGGGCGTTGACCTACGCCGACGTGCCGCCGGAGCAATCCAGCCGTGCCAGTAGCCTGTCAGCCATGACCATTCAACTGACCTTGAGTTTGTCGGTGGGCGTCGCGGCGGCGTTGCTCGGCTTGATCATGGCCGTGCGTGGGCATGCCACGGTCGAGCAGAGCGATATCGCCTGGATCATGGCGAGTGCCGGGTTGTTGTGTGCGTTGTCGGGGTTGGTCTACCGTAGGTTGTCGCCGCAGGCAGGCTCGGCGATCTATGCAAGACGCGCAGAGGATGTCGGATGATTCGTACGGCACGTATCGAGGACGCGGGTGACATCGCCTGGGTGCATATCCGCAGTTGGCAACAGGCTTACCATGAGCTGATGCCGGCGGGCTACCTGGCTTCGCTGGAGGCGACACAGCCCAGGCGCGAAGCCTTTTGGCGGCAGTCGCTTGAACAGGGAAGCGAAGCGGTGTTTGTCGCGCTGGTGGAGGAGCGTGTGGTGGGCTGGATTGTCGTGAGCCCGAGCCGTGACGAGGATGCTGATCCCGACGACACTGGCGAAGTGCAAGCGTTGTATGTGCTTGCCGAGCATTGGGGAACCGGAGTGGGCAGGGCGCTGTGGCTCAAAGGCCTGGAACATCTCGCCAGCCAGGGCCTGGAGACGGCGACGTTGTGGGTGCTTGCCGGAAACCGGCGGGCCATACGTTTTTACCAAAACGCCGGATGGGTAGCACAGGCCGAATCAAGCCGCACCCTCACGCGTGGCGGTCGTGAGCTGGAAGAAGTTCGCTACCAATCCCGAACGTAACACTGAACCTGTGGCGAGGGAGCTTGCTGTGGAGAGGGAGCTGCTGTGGCGATGGAGCTTGCTGTGGCGAGGGAGCTTGCTGTGGAGAGGGAGCTTGCTGTGGCGAGGGAGCTTGCTCCCGCTGGAGTGCGAAGCGCTCCCAGGATTTTGGGGCCGCTGCGCAGCCCAGCGGGAGCAAGCTCCCTCGCCACAGCAAGCTCCCTGCCACAGCAGCGTCCTGCCACAAGTGATCGGTTGTCTGTTCCATTTGCTGACCATCAGGCACCAACGGTGCCATTTTTTGCCTGAAAGCTGCGCGGCCACAGGCGTCATTCAGGAATGTCATTGGCCATGAGCTCGTCTTTCTCATTGTTTCGCACCTGGAATGTCCAGCACTTGCCGTCGACCCCGGCAGCCTTTGTGCGACATTTCATTGGTCATTTCAAAGGCTGGTACCTGGCTATTTTGCTGCTGCAGATTGCCGCCGTGGTGTGCTCGATTCTGATTCCCTGGGGCTTGGGCCAAATCACCCGTACGGTCAGCAACGGGCTGGAGGCAGAGCGTGCGTTTGAGGTGCTGCGCTGGCCCTTGACCCTGTTCGCCGTGCTGTTGGTGTGCGAGGTGGTGTTCACCCGCGCGGCGGCGGGCTGCCATATCCATGTGTTGCCGTTGCAGCGGCGCACGGTGACTCATGTGGTATTCGCCTACCTGCAACAGCACTCCCACCGTTTTATCAGCAATGAGTTTGCCGGCGCGCTGGCGCACCGGGTGTCCGAAGTGACCCTTGGGGTGAACCAGACGTTGAGCATCCTGCTGTTCGACCTGATCCCGCTGCTGGTAACGCTGAGCCTGGCCACGGCGTTGCTGTGGACGGCATCACCGCTGTTGGCCTTGTTCATGGCCGGCTGGTCCGTGGTGTTTATCGGCATCTGTTACCTGCTTGCGCGGCGCAGTCATCCCCTTGCGCAGCAGTATTCGGCAGCGCGCAGCACCAGTACCGGCAAGGTCGTGGACGCCGTGTCCAACCTGGCCAATATCCGCCTGTTCGCCCGGCATGCGTTCGAGCACAGTTACCTGGGCACCTTCCTCGACAAGGAGGTGACGGCGGCCTATCGCTCCCTCGGCTACATGGAGCGCATCCGCTGGTTCCAGACCAGCTGTGGCGTGGTGCTCAAGCTGGGCCTGTTGCTGCTTGCCCTCTACCTGTGGCGCAGTCACCGCATCGACATCGCCGCGTTTGTGATGTCCACCAGCCTGTCGCTGTTGATCATCAGCGACGTGGGCAACCTGTCGCGGCGCTTTCTCGAGTTCTTCGAGGCCACCGGCAATATCGCCAACGGCGTGCGTACCCTGATTCGTCCTCATGAAGTCATCGACCAGCCCGGTGCGAAGGCACTGCTGGTCAAGCGCGGGGATATCGAATTTCGCGACGTAGGCTTCAGCTACGGCGCCGGCCGGCCGATTTTCGAGCAGCTGAATATCGTCATCCCCGCCGGCCAGAAAGTCGGCCTGGTGGGCGCTTCGGGTTCCGGCAAGTCGACACTGTTGAGCCTGCTGCTGCGCCTCTACGACGTACAACAAGGCCAGGTGCTGGTGGACGGCAAGGACGTACGCGACGTTACCCAGCATTCGCTGCACCAGCAGATCGGCCTGATTCCCCAGGAGCCCGGCCTGTTCCACCGCAGCATTCGCGAAAACATCCATTACGGCCGCCTGGACGCCTCGATGGACGAAGTCGCCGAGGCCATTCACCGCGCCGGCGCCAGTGAGTTTATCGACAGCATGGAACACGGCTACGAGTCGCTGGTGGGTGAGCGTGGGGTCAAGTTGTCCGGTGGCCAGCGCCAGCGCATTGCGATCGCCCGGGTGTTGCTGAAAAACGCGCCGATTTTGGTGATGGATGAAGCCACTTCCAGCCTGGACTCGATCACCGAGCGCTTTATCCAGGACAAGCTCGACGAAATCATGGAGGACAAGACCGTGCTGGTGGTGGCGCACCGGCTGTCCACCGTGGCCCATCTGGACCGGATCCTGGTGTTCGACAATGGCCGGGTGATCGAGGACGGCAGCCATGAACAGCTGCTGCGCCAGGGCGGGCAATATGCGCGGTTGTGGAGTCGCCAGTTCAGCGATGCGCTGGATGAAGTGGCGCTGTGATCACGCGGCGCATCGGGTACGCCGCGTGTTGAGGTTCAGATCGACAGGTGTAGCACCCGATCATCCTTGGCACTGGCCAACGGTCGTCGTTTGTTGACCTTCAGCTCACCGAGGTTGATCAGCAGGGTACGGGTCACGTTGCGACTCAGCCCCAGCAACTCGGCGGTGTGCACCTGGTTGTGGTGGCACAGCCGGTAGGCGGCGGTCAGCAGGCTGCGCTCGACCTGTTCATGGAGGTTGTCGATCTGCTCTTCGAACAGACGCTGGAAGGCCTGGTCGAGCAAGTCATGGGCGGTGGTGCTGTCTTCCTGGCGTTCGATGCGCAGGTTGGACATGCGCAAGTCATCGGCCTGGATCACGCCATCGCGGCAGATCAGCAAGGTGTGGTGGATGACGTTTTCCAGCTCGCGGATATTCCCCGGCCAACTGTAGGTGGCCAGCCGTTGCTCGGCTTCCTTGCTCAAGATGACCTCGCTATACCCCAGGCGGCGGGTGTAAGTGTCGATGAAGTACTGCACCAGCGGCAGGATATCGCCGGGGCGATCCCGCAGCGGGCTGAGTTCGAGGTTGACCACGTTCAGGCGGTAGAACAGGTCCTCGCGAAAATGCCCGGCATTGATAGCTTTTTCCAGCTGCACGTTGGTCGCCGCCAGCACCCGCACATTGATCGGAATGCTTTTGCGCGACCCCAGGCGCACCACTTCGCGCTCCTGTAGTACCCGCAGCAGCTTGACCTGGATCGACATCGGCAAGTCGCCGATTTCATCCAGGAACAGCGTGCCGCCGTTGGCTTCTTCAAACCAGCCGGCCTTGGCGCTGAGGGCGCCGGTGAACGCGCCTTTCTCGTGGCCGAACAGTTCGGCTTCCACCAGCGATTCGGAGAACGCGCCGCAATTCACCGCCACGAAGGGTTGCGTCTTGCGGCCACTGAGGTTGTGGATATGGCGCGCCACCAGCTCCTTGCCGGTGCCGGTGTCGCCAATGATCAGCACGCTGGCTTCGCTCGGCGCCACTTGTTCTACATGCCTGAGCAGGGCCTTGGACCTGGGGTCTTCGAATACCTGTGCGGTGGCGCGGATGGAGGTGGCGAGGGCGGGCGAGGGAGGTAAGGTCAGCAGTTGCATGGCGATCCCTATCAATAAAAGTTCGACCCGATAGTGTTCGGATTAATGTGTTTCAAGCGCCGTTAATAGAGCAAGAGACGTACCACGTAACGAGAGGCGGATAACCTGGGTTTTTTGATGCCTGTCTAAGAGCGGCGCGTGTCAAAAGTGCATAGTTTGTTGAACAGGTGTTTGGCGTTGCACAGTTCTAGCGGGGGGCGCGCGCGTTATGCCGTTATCGCTTAACTATATAATTAATAGTGCTTTTTCGCGCGTGTTGGAAAATGAACAGGCCCGCAGCAAAGTGTTGAACACGGGGCGGATAACGAAGTCGACGGGCCTTTATTTATTGAAGTTTTGACGTGGCACGAACTCTGCAAAGTTGAAACCAGAGCGCGACTATACGAATAGATGCTCCCACTCAATAGAGAACCCAGGAGTATTTAATTCATGCGGCAACTGTTTAAACCACGCGCTCGTTTTTTTGAGTCATTGGCCACCGCTTCCAGCCTTGGCGTGCTATTGATGCTGGTACAGGGCACGGCTTTTGCCGCCGAGGCCGACCCTACCCTGGCTACGGTGGTGGTCACCGGCGCGCAAGCCAGCGAAGCGCAAAAGGCCGAAAAACAGCTGGCCAGGGTGCCCGGCAAAACCGCAGTGATCGACAACCGCAAAATCGAGCAGGGCCGGGCGGCGAATGCCGAGGATGTGCTGGCGTTGCAGCCGGGGGTATTCGCCCAGGCCACCAGCGGTTCGGGCGCCAACAAGATTTCGATCCGTGGTTCGGGCCTCAATACCTTCTACCAAGGCTACGTGCTGGGGATCAAATTCCTCTACGACGGCCTGCCCTTGACCGGCCCGGGCGGCACCCAGGAAGACATGCTGGACATGGCCTCGGTGGACCACACCGAGGTGCTCTACGGCGCCAATGCCTTCCGCTATTCGGCCTTGTCATTGGGCGGCGCGATCAACTTCGTGAGCAAGACCGGCCGCACCGACCCCGGCAATTACGCACGCTTTGAAGCCGGCAGCTTCGGCTATCGCAAGCAGCAACTGAGCACCGGTGGCGTGGACGGTGACAACGACTACTACGTCAGCATCCAGCACAACGAGCGAGACGGTTACCAGGACAACACGCCGAACAAGGGCCAAGGCATCGTCGCCAACTTCGGCCACGTGTTCAGCCCGCAACTGGAGACGCGCTTCTACATTCGCTACAAGGAAGAAACCCTGAGCCAGGGCAATACCCTGACCAAATACCAACTCAAGCACGACCCCACGAGCAACCTCGTGCCCATCGGGCGCAAGAAGGACGGCTCGACCCTGCTGGGCAGCACCACCACCTATACCTTCGACGATAATGCCAAGCTCGAAGTCGGCCTGGGCTACAACGATTACCCGCTGGACAACGGCTGGCGCTACTCGCCAACCCCCCAGGAATGGCGCTCCCAGGACGTCAACCTGACACTGCGCTACCTGCGCACCGCCGACACCTTCTTTGGCCTGCGCAGCGACAGCAGTGTGACGTTCAGCAATACCCTGGCGTACCTGGCCGACGTGAAGTCCCACAGCAAGGCCACCGGTATCACCCAGCAGAAAACCAACTACACCGGTTCACGCGACACGGTGTTTTCCCTCGGCAACGAACTGCAACTGAACGACCGTACGTGGCTGTCCACCGGGCTGTCGCTGATTGATATCAAGCGCAAGGCGCAGATCGAATACAGCACCAGCACCAATACCAGTGCATTCCCCAGTGGGGTTGAGTACGACGAGACCGACCTCGCCCCGCGGATCGGCTTGCGCTACCAGTTGACCCCGGAGTTCGAAGTGTTCGGCAACGTCAGCCGCTCGGTCGACCCACCGGTTACCTGGCAGTTGGGTAGCACCGGCACCCCTTACATTCGCGATGTGCGGCCACAAAAAGCCAACACCGTGGAGTTTGGTATTCGCGGCGGCCACGGCATTTTCGACGGCAGCCTGACGGTCTATCGCTCGTGGGTGCAGAAAGAACTGTTGTCGGTGGTGGTGCGCCAGGCAACCGCTACCCAGGATCAACTCATCGCCACCTCCAACGGCAGCGCGACGATTCACCAGGGCATCGAAGCGGGCTTGAATGCGCAGTTGTGGGACGGCGGCAATGGCGACACCGTGACCCTGCGCCAGGCTTACACTTTCAACGACTTCCACTACCGCAACGACTCGGTGTTTGGCGATAACCAATTGCCGGGCCTGCCACGCCAGGTCTACCAGGCCGAGCTGGAATATCGCCAGGGCAGCGGTTTCTACGCGCAGCTCAACGCCCGGGCGGCGTCCAGCTATTACGTAGATTTTGCCAACTCACTGAGTGCGCCGTCTTATACGTTATGGGGGGCCAAGGTGGGCTACGAGGCCCCCAGCAAGAAGTGGGAAGTGTTCGTCGACGCGCGCAACCTGACCAACAAACGCTACGCCACGGCCACCAACACCGCGTACGACGCCAAGGGCCAGGACTCGGCCAACTTCTATGTGGGGGATGCGTTCAACGTGACCACGGGGGTTGCGTTTCATTTCTGACAACTGTGGAAGCTGGCTTGCCTGCGATTGCATCACCTCGGTGTGACAGAAATACCGAGTTGCCTGCATCGCCGGCAAGCCAGCGCCTGCGTTGGTTTTTGTTGCTGCTGGAGATTCAGTTCTGCGGCCGCTGCTTGGTCGAATCCAGCTCGGCTTTTTTGCCGGTAGAGATCTCGGTGATCTGCGCCGACTTGGCGATCGCAAAGTCGAAGGTGTCCTGCATCTTGGCAATGGCATCGGTGGCCGTGCCGTTCAGCCCACCGTTGGCTGCCCAATCGAAGTTCCACACCCCGGACAGGTTATCGGCACCGGCCACGTCATGGGTTTCGATCGCGGTGAACACGTCGGGATGGCGCTCCATGTACTGGGCCGCAGCGCTCACATCGGCAGGAACCTTGCCCGAGGCATTGCTGGCCAGTTGTGAAAGCTCTTGCTTGGTAATGGCCGACTTGCCCGTTTGACGCATGTAATCGGCGACCACCTTGCTCGACTTGGCAATGTTCAACTTGTCGTTGAACACCGATGTTGAGGCTTTTTGAGTGGTCGGTCCGCCACCGGCGGGTGTTACGGTAGTAGACATCGGCGCTGCTCCCTCAATGGATTGGATGACATCGAGGCCGACGTTAGCATGGGCAATTGGCCATTTATCGCCGGCTTCACAACAATTCGCAGCGGCCGGAAAATTTCACAGCGTTTCACCCGCATCCAGCTTTTCCAGCAGCCTCTGGCCCCGCTCCCACAGGGCGTCCTGCTTGGCTTCAGGCATGCGGTCGAGATTTTTATACAGCAGGGTCATGCGCTGATTGCCCCGCAACAGGTCGCCGTGGCGCATCAGGAAGTGCCAGTAAAGCGCATTAAACGGGCAGGCATTCTCGGTGGTGCTTTCAGTGACTTTGTAAGCACAGCCGCGGCAATAGTCCGACATGCGCTTTATGTATTGGCCGCTCGCGCAATAAGGCTTGGAACCCAGGTAGCCACCGTCGGCGTGCATGACCATGCCCAATGTATTGGGCAGTTCAACCCAGTCGAACGCGTCCATGTAGATCGCCAGGTACCACTCGCATATCTGGCTGGGCACGATCCCGGCCAGCAAGGCGAAATTGCCGGTGACCATCAGCCGCTGGATATGATGGGCGTAGGCATGTTCAAGGCTTTGGCCGATCGCTTGGCGCATGCAGTTCATCTGCGTCTCGCCCGTCCAGTAAAACTCCGGCAGCGGGCGGGTGTTGCCGAATGCATTGCCCGCGGCGTAGTCCGGCATTTTCAGCCAATAGACACCGCGTACGTATTCACGCCAGCCAATCAGTTGGCGGATAAAACCTTCGGCGGCATTCAGCGCGATGCTGCCCGACCAATAGGCCGCTTCCACGTCGCTGCACAGCTGGCGCAGGTCCAGCAGGCCGATGTTCAGCGCCGCACTGATGCGGGCATGAAACAGGAAGGGCTCGTCGCTGGCCATGGCGTCCTGGTAGTCGCCGAACCCGGCCAGGCCGTACTCCAGGAAATAGTCCCACAGTGCCTGGGCGTCGGCGTGGGTCACCGGGTAATCGAAGGTGTCCAGGGCACCGTAGTGGCTGCTGAAGTGTTTTGCCACCAGCACGAGCACGTCCTGGGTGATTGAATCCGAGCCAAAACGTAACGGGTAGGGCGCCTTGGTGCCCTTGGGCAGCGCCTTGCGGTTGTCTGCATCAAAGTTCCAGGCGCCGCCGACCGGCGTGCCGTCGCCGTTGAGCAACAGCCCGCTCTTGCGGCGCATCTCCCGGTAGAAGTACTCCATGCGCAGCTGTTTTTTGCCGTTAGCCCAGCCGGCGAATTCGTCACGGCTGCACAGGAAGCGGCCGTCGGCGTGCCACTGGATCGGTAAACCGCTGTCCTTCAGCGATTGTTCCAGGCGCCAGTCGCCGCATTCGGTCAGGTGCAGTTCATGTGCTTGCATCAGCGATTGCCAGCGGCCTAATTCGCCGGGTACCGAACCGGTGTTTTGCGGGTCATCCAGGCTGACGTACTGCACCCGAACGCCACGCTCGCGCAACGCCTCGGCAAAATGGCGCATGGCGCTGAAGATCAGCGCGATTTTTTGCGGATGGTGGGGCACATGGCTCGCTTCCTCCATCACCTCGACCATCAAGACTGCATCAAGCGGGGTATCCAAGCCTTCCAATGAGGCCAGGTCAAACGACAACTGGTCGCCCAGCACCAGGCACAGGTTGCGAACGGCCGGCATCACCAGGGCGCCGCCAGGGAAAACGGCGTGCGCAGTGGCTCAACAGGCCCTTCACGCCGGCCGCACATTTCATCATGGGCGCACTGATGCACCAGGGTGCAGGGGAATGCAGGGACCGACTGCAACACCTCACGCAGGTGATTGACGGAGCGAAAGTGCAGGGGCTTTGCCGCGGCGTCCAGCAGCGTGAACTGGCCGTGGTCCAGCCGCACGCGTGCCAGATAGAAGCCGCCTTCCAGCGACAGCAACTCCATTTCACGTACATCGCCTTGGGTGGCCAGTTGGGTCAGGGCTTGCAGGTTCATGGTTCACTCCTTGCTTATCAGGATTGCTTCAGTCGGAGCTTGCCGAAGACTGGCGACGGAAGAACAACGTCACCTGGCCCACCTCGACACCCAACTTGGACATGCTGGAACGATTGATCAACGTGTCCTCGTCCATCAGGTACATCCAGTCGTCGAGGCTCACTTCGTACACAGAGCCATCAACCGGCAGGTTCAGGACGTAGCGCCAGCGCAACGCGTTGCCGGCCACTTCGCCCTTGGCCTCACCGACCACGTCGTCGGCGCGGCCGCGCCAGTGGCCCGGGCCGTCGGGAGTCAGGGTCCAGACACGTCGTTGGCGAGTGCCGTCGCTGTAGAGAAAGCGTTCGTCGAGAATCAGGTTCTCACCGTCGCGATGGCTGGCGATATTGACTTCGAAGCGCTTGGCGACTTCACCCGAGCGTTTTTCGAATATCCCCCATGCCTTGACGGGCTTGCTGAAGAAACGCACCAGGTCCAGTGGCGGTTGCTGGTCGGCGTAGTGTTTGACATCGACGCTGCCACAGCTGGCCAAACCAAGCACCAGGGCCAGCGAAACCAATAGACGGGTCATTGCGTTACTCCCGGAGAGGGTTTGATGTGACTGATACTTGTACAAAATAATAAATTTGTACAGGTATTTAGAGAGGTGCCAGAGTGTTCCCGCCTGGCGGTCTGCCCATTTGGCCCCCGGGCCCGTCGCGGTTACTTTTGGCCGTCATGGTTGACGGGGCCTTTAGATCAAGCACACAGCAGCTCGAGTGGAAGAAGCCAGAGCCAACACCAAGCTGCTTTTCTGTAGGAGCTGGCTTGCCGGCGATGCAGACAACTCGGTGCATCAGCTACACCCAACTGATGCCATCGCCGGCAAGCCAGCGCCTACAGTGGGCCGTGCCCACTTTTCAAGCGTGGGGTATCGACCGAGCGCACCAGCACCCACACCCTGAACGCGATGATCAGTAGCGAATCATCACCGACTTGAGCTCTGTGTAGTCCTCGATAAAGGCTGCGCCAAATTCACGTCCCACCCCCGAAGACTTGTTGCCGCCAAACGGCACCGCCGGGTCGAGCATCGTGTGCATGTTCACCCACACCGTGCCCGCATTGATCGCCGGCACCATGCGCAGGGCCTTGCTCAAATCGTTGGTCCAGAGGCTGGCACTCAGGCCGTACGGGGTGTTGTTCATCAGTTCGAGCAGTTCTTCCTCGGTGTCGTAGGGGAAGAATGTGGCGATCGGGCCGAAGGTTTCTTCGTTGAGCAGGGTGTCGTTGATCGTGTTGGCGAGAATCACGGTGGGCTCTACATAGCAGCCCGGCCCGTCGATCAGCTTGCCGCCGTGGACGATCGTATTGTTTTCGGCACGGGCCTTGGCAAAGAACCATTCGAGTTTCTTTTGATGCTGGCGGTTGGTCACCGGGCCGAATTCGGTGCGCTCGTCCAGCGGCGAGCCGATGTTCAACCGGCCCAGGCGTTGCGCCAGCTTGTCCATGATCGGCTCGATCTGCGAGCGGTGGGCGAAGAAGCGTTCGGCGGCCGCGCAGATCTGGCCGGAGTGCAGGAAGCCGGCTTCGATGATGCCGTTGACCGCCTTGTCCAGGTCCACATCCCGCAGAAACCCGGCGCAGTTTTTGCCCCCCAGTTCCAGGGTTGCCCGGGTTAACCCGGCGCCCATGGCGCTGCGGCCCACGGCGATGCCGGTGGGCACCGAGCCGGTAAACGAGACCTTGTCGGTGCCCGGGTGCTCCACCAGGCCTTTACCCACATGCCCGCCGCCGGTCAACACGTTCAGCACGCCCGCCGGCAGGCCTGCCGCGATGGCCAGTTCGGCGATGCGCAGGATGGTCAGCGGGGTGAACTCGCTGGGCTTGATGATGATGCTGCACCCGGTCACCAGCGCCGAGGCGAGCTTCCAGATGGCGATCATGGTCGAGAAATTCCACGGCACGATGCCCACCACTACGCCCACCGGCTCGCGCAGGGTGAACGCGGTGTAGCGTTCGCCGGCGAAGGAGGGCAGTGACGGGGTGATGGTCTGGCCGCTGATCTTGGTGGCCCAGCCGGCGTAGTAGCGCAGGAAGTGCGCCGCCTGGTCCACTTCAAAGGCTCGGGAAATCTGGATGATCTTGCCCGACTGGCAGGTTTCGATCTGCGCCAGTTCTTCGCGGTGTTGCTCCAGCAGGTCAGCGAGTTTGAGCAGCACGTTGCCGCGCGTTGCCGGCGCCGCCTGGGACCACTGCCCGAAGCCCCGGCGGGACGATTCCACCGCCGTATCGATATCAGCCAAGTCAGCATCGGCAACCTGGGCGATCACCTCGCCGGTGGCCGGGTTGATCAACTCCAAAGTCTGGCTGGAATGGCTCTGGACGTAACCGCCGTCGATAAACAAGGCGTGGTTTCGACGGAGGAACGCCTGGACTTCAGGCAGCAGCGCAATATCGCTCATGGGGTTTTCCTGCTCGCAAAAGCCCGAGGTTAACCAGCATGGGCGGCCCAGGCTTGTCTGTGCCTGCCGGGCGGCATGTCTGTGGCTGCCAGGCCTGTGGAAAGTGCAATCTTGGCTGTGGAAGGTGCATTTGCCGGGGTTGTCCTGCGTTCCATACTGGCCTCGCATCCAGCGCCGTTCGTTGATGTTGAACGCCAGCCGGACTTCCAATAATAAGCAGGGCCGTCCATGAAAAAGCCAAACCCGCTCCTCGAAGACCTCAAGTCGATTCTGCCGACCATCGCTGCCAACGCCTTCCAGGCCGAGCAGGACCGCAAAGTCCCCGACGAGAATATTGCGCTACTCAAGAGCATCGGCATGCACCGTGCCTTCCAACCCAAACCGTTTGGCGGCATGGAAATCTCCCTGCCGCAATTCGCCGACTGCATCGCGTTGCTCGCCGGCGCCTGTGCCAGCACCGCCTGGGCCATGAGCCTGTTGTGCACCCACAGCCATCAATTGGGGCTTTTTTGCGCCAAGCTGCAGCAGGAAGTCTGGGGCGATAACCCGAATGCCACGGCCAGCAGCAGCATCGCGCCGTTTGGCCGCACCGAAGAGGTTGAAGGCGGCGTGCTGTTCAGCGGCGAAATGGGCTGGAGCAGTGGTTGCGATCATGCTGAATGGGCAATTGTCGGCTTCCGCCGTAAAAACGCCGAGGGCACCCAGGATTATTGCTTCGCGGTGCTACCGCGCAGCGACTATCAGATTCGCGATGACTGGTTCGCCGCCGGCATGAAAGGCAGCGGTACCAAGACCCTGATCATCGACAACGTGCGGGTGCCTGAACATCGCATCCAGAAAGCCCGCGACATGATGGAAGGCAAGTCCGCAGGCTTCGGTCTGTACCCCGACAGCAAGATTTTCTACTCGCCGTACCGGCCGTATTTCGCCAGTGGTTTCTCCACCGTGAGCCTGGGCGTGGCCGAGCGCATGCTTGAGGTGTTCTGCGAGAAAACCAGGACCCGCGTCCGTGCCTACACCGGTGCGGCGGTAGGCGCCGCGACCCCGGCGCTGATGCGCCTGGCCGAGTCGACGCACCAGGTGGCGGCTGCCCGGGCGTTTTTGGAAAAAACCTGGCAGGAACATGCCGAACACAGTGAACAGCACCGTTACCCCAGCCGCGAAACCCTGGCGTTCTGGCGCACCAACCAGGCGTATGCCACCAAAATGTGCATCCAGGCAGTGGACCGCCTGTTTGAGGCAGCCGGTGGCAATGCGTGGTTTGAGCACAACGAAATGCAGCGCCTGTTCCGTGATTCCCATATGACCGGCGCCCACGCGTACACCGACTACGACGTGTGCGCGCAGATCCTGGGGCGTGAGCTGATGGGGCTCGAGCCTGATCCGAGCATGATTTGACGCCGACCCGGCCATCACACCAATCAGGACTGCGCGTTGATGCAGTCCGGGAGTCTTGCATGTCTGATAACAGTTTCGACCCACGGGCCTTTCGCCGGGCCCTGGGCAACTTTGCCACCGGTGTCACGGTGGTCACCGCGGCTGATGCCAGCGGGCGCAAGGTGGGCGTCACCGCCAACAGCTTCAACTCGGTGTCCCTGGACCCGCCGCTGGTGCTGTGGAGCATCGACAAACGCTCCAACAGCCACGAGGTGTTCGAGCAGGCCAGCCATTTTGCGGTCAACGTGCTGGCGGCCGACCAGATCCACCTGTCGAACAACTTCGCCCGGCCCAGGGATGACCGCTTCGCTGAAATTGAGTTCGAACCGGGGGAGGGCGGTTCTCCGGTCTTCGCCGATTGCTCGGCGCGGTTTCACTGCGAGAAATATCAGCAATTGGATGGTGGCGATCACTGGATCATGATCGGCAAGGTCGTGGCCTTCGATGATTTTGGTCGTGCGCCGTTGCTCTATCACCAGGGGGCGTATGCGCGGATCGAGGAGCGGCAACCGTAGGGCGAACACCTCTCTTGAGGATTGACGCCGCTTGAATGTGGGAGCTGGCTTGCTGTGGTGAGGGGGCTTGCCCCCCGTCGGGTTCACCACAGATTGATGGGGCTGCTTCGCAGCCCAACGCGGGGCAAGCCCGCTCACCACAGCAAGCCAGCTCCCACATTTGATCTTCATCAGCTCGTTGGATTTGCGCTAGAACGGCACGGCCACGGTGACTTGGCTGTAGACATTGGTGCCGTTGCCGCCCACCTGGTTGCCGCCGTTGCGCTCATCCTTGTTGGGCTTGTACAGGCCCAGCAGCGGCGTGACGATCAGGTGCTCACTCACCGCCCATTCGGCGTACAGGTCCAGTTCGCGGCCGTCCAGGTTGAGCATGCCGCCCTTGCTCAACGTCTTGTAGTCGAAGAACAGCGCGCCGACAGTCACGCTGTCCAGCGGCTTGACCTTCAATGCCACGTGTTGCACCTCGGTGTTGGTATTGAACGGCCCCGAGTAGTTGCCGGCCACTTCGCCCTGCACCCACGTACCGTAGCCACGGTTGAAGCCCGAAAACATCGCATCCCAGTTTTTTGAATAGCGGCTGTAGCGGTAAGTCAGGTCCGGCGCCCACGGCAGCGCGGCGAAGGTATAACCGCCCTCGGTGTACCAGGCTTTTTCCGGGCCGGCGTCCTTGTCCTGCCAGGCGTACTCAAAGGAAAAGTGCGCGTTCTCGATCCCGGCATTACCGGCGCCCCGCAGGCTGTAGATGTTCATCCCGGCGCGCTGTTTTTGCAGCTCATTGGCATAACGGTCGTCGACGCTGATGCCATGGATATAGGTCAACCCCAGGGTGCCGGGTGCGGCGGTGTAGTCCAGGGTACCGGCGGCCATTTCGGTGTTGGCCTGGGCCCGGTTGTCGGACTTGATCCACATCACGCTGCCGTGCACACCGTCCTTGCCTCCCAGGCGCAACACGGCGGTTTGATCAAAGGCATGGCGCGCGGCGATGTAGTAGGCGCCGCCCCGGTTGAACTGGCCGTCGCCCACACCCTTGCCCAGGTTCGGGCCGTCGTCGTTGATGATGAAACCGTCGCCGAGCATGATGACCTGGCGGCCGAATGACAGGTCGACGCCATCCTTGCCCAGCCCCGCAAACAGCTCGCCCGAGCGCCAGCCGGCGAAGGCCTCGTCGAACTTGGTGGTGCGCTCGCTGCCGGTGGTCACGCCGGATGCATCGCCATCGCCCCAGGTGCCGGAGCTGACCAGGTTGGCCGTGCCATATACGCTGCCCAGGGCGCCGAAGCGTTGGTCGATGCTCAAACCGTACTTGATAAAACCTTCGCGCCAGGTAGAACCGCCGGTGGTGCCGTCGTAGTTCTTGCGGCTGTTGAACATCCCGTACACCGCCAGGAAGTTACCGGTGACCTGGGTGTCGTCATCGGCATACAGCTCGAACGCCTGGGCCGATGAGTCGCTGATGATCAGCGCGATGCCCAGGCTGACGGCCCTGTACAGGCGACGGGTTTGTTGTGAGTGCTGCATTGTTATAGTCCCCAACAAGGTGAATTGAGGGAGCATTAGGGCGAGCGCCACCGGGCCAAGTCTTTCCCCTGCGTGCCAGGAAATTGACCCAGGCCGCCAGCGGCGCAGCGGTGGCAGGCAGCAACAAAACCGGCGGCAGCCAGGAGCAAGACGATCAGCCAGGGCGGGGCGCAGAGTGCCAGCACTTCTAAAAATCCGCTTCTTGAGGATCTGCACCATGTCGATCAACGACCGGCTCACCGCACACTTGAAACGCGGCACGGTGGGCTTTCCCACGGCGCTTGCGAGCACCATTGGCTTGATCATGGCCAGCCCGGTGATCCTCACCGCGACCATGGGTTTTGGCATCGGCGGCAGCGCCTTCGCGGTGGCGATGTTGATCGCGGTGGTGATGATGCTGGCCCAGGCGACCACCTTCGCCGAAGCCGCCTCGATCCTGCCCACCACCGGCTCGGTCTACGACTACATCAACTGCGGCATGGGCCGGTTCTTTGCGATCACCGGCACCTTGTCGGCCTACCTGATCGTGCATGTGTTTGCCGGCACCGCCGAAACCATCTTGTCCGGGGTAATGGCGCTGGTGAACTTCGAACACCTCAACACCCTGGCGGAATCCGCCGGCGGCTCGTGGTTGCTGGGAGTGGGTTTTGTGGTGGTGTTCGGGGTACTGAATGCGTTTGGCGTCAGCGCGTTTGGCCGGGCCGAGATCATCCTGACCTTCGGCATGTGGACCACCTTGATGGTGTTTGGCGTGCTGGGCCTGGTCGCGGCCCCGGCGGTACAGCTGGACGGCTGGTTCGGTGAGTCCCTGGTCGGTACCGACCTGATGACCATCCTGTCGCTGGTGGGCATGGCGATGTTCATGTTCGTCGGCTGCGAATTTGTCACGCCGCTGGCGCCGGACCTGCGCAACTCGGCCAAGGTCATGCCCAAGGCGATGGTGCTGGGGTTGCTGGGCGTGGCTACCTGCATGTTTATCTATGGCGCGGCGATGAAGCGCCAGGTGGAAAACGTATTGATTGATGCCGCTGGCGGCGTGCACTTGCTGGACACGCCGATGGCCATCCCGAAATTCGCCGAGCAGGTGATGGGCAGCATCGGCCCGATGTGGCTGGGCATCGGCTTCCTGTTTGCCGGTGCTGCGACCATCAATACCTTGATGGCCGGTGTGCCACGGATCCTGTATGGCATGGCCGTCGACGGCGCGTTGCCCAAGGTTTTCACCTACCTGCACCCGCGCTTCAAGACACCGCTGCTGTGCATCCTGGTGGCGATGCTGATCCCGTGCCTGCACGCGCTGTACCTGGGCGGCAACACCGACAACATCATGCACTTGGTGCTGGCGGCCGTGTGTGCCTGGAGCTTTGCTTATCTGCTGGTGACGCTGTCGGTGGTGATCCTGCGGATTCGCCGTCCGGATCTGCCCCGCGCCTACCGTTCGCCGTTGTTTCCGCTGCCGCAGATTCTGTCGAGCATCGGCATCCTGCTGGGCATGTGGTTTATCACCCCGCCCGGCATGAACCCCGCCGACATCTACATTCCCTTTGGCGTGATGCTCGGGTGCACGGCGGCGTACGCGCTGTTCTGGACGCTTGTTGTGCAGAAGGTCAATCCATTCAAGCCCGCCTCGGTGGAAGAGGTGTTGGCCAAGGAGTTCGCCCATGAGCCGCAGCCACACAACGGGTATATCAGCCATGCTGCAAAAACTCTCTGAACTGTTTAGTGCCCGGCGGGCGCCTGCCGGGTATCGGCCCGGCGTTACGCTGGAACATCTGCGACGTAACCTCGGCCTGGCCGGTTATGAGGTGTGTGGACCGACGACGGCGCGGGTTGCCCTGGACGGTCTCGGGTTACATCTGGAGATCGTCGAGCGCACCGAGTCGCAACTGTTGATGCACCTGGTGATGACCGAATTCGTACTGCGCATCCCTGCCTCGCAGCAGGGCACGGCGAGCTTCGAACTGCACCACACCGGGGCCGTTCGACGCACCGGAATCCGCTGTCGGCAGCGCTCGGGAGACAAGGAAGTTTCAGGCATTCTGCAAGCCCAACTGCAGGAGGGCAGCGCGCTGCATCGCGCCTTGATGCCGCTGGACTTCAAGCGCCTGCGCATCGACCTGGTGGATCAGCAGTGGTGCGTACGGCTTGAGCATATGGGCGGCAGCGAGGTGGTCAATCGCATGCCGGCGTTTCGGCGCTATATCGCCGTGAGCAGCGTTCAACGGGCCTGGCTGCTGGACGCCTTGAGCGGTTTTCAGCGCGCTTTACAGCTCCACTGACCGCCAGGTTTGGCATCAATAGTGCAACCACTTTGGCAGACACGTACTTGTTGCGCGCATATAGATAACATGTTAACTATTGCCCGACAAAAACAAAAAGCCAAGGTGGAAACAACCATGAGCATGCAACAGATTGGGCAAGACGGGCTGGACCTCTGGACCCGGGATCTGCGCGCGGTTTGCGGTCACTTCGACACAGAACTGGCCTTCAACCGTTCGCTGTTCATCGGCAACATCAGCACCTTTTCCCGCGGCGGTTTACCCCTGGCCAACCTGCGCACCAACGCCGGCCTGATCAAACGCCCCAAAGCCCGCGCCGACCACGATGACGACCAGAACTGCTTTTTGGTCAGCCAGCGCAGCGGCTACTGCCAGATCACCCAAGACGGCCAGAGCGTACAACTGGCCCCCGGCGAATTGTTACTAATGGACTCGGTGGGCTCCATCGACATCACCCCCTTCGGGCTGATCGAACACGCATCCCTGTCGTTGTCCCGCGCAGAGGTGTGCAAACAATTCGGCAGCCAGCCCAAGACCTTCGGCAAGATCTCCTCAAGCAAAGCCTGCGGACGCATGTTGCACGTGCTGATGGACCAACTGTGCAAAGACGCGCTGAACGGCGAAGGTGCGGTCGGCGAGGGGCAGGCGTTGCAGGCGGCGTTTGTCTCGCTGCTGGGGTCGGCGTTTGAGCAGGAAGATGACGAGCGGGATGATTGTGGTGGATTGCAGGGCAGTAATCTGCGCAGCTATGTGCAGAAGGTCATTGATGAATCACTGACCCAGCCCGGACTGAGCCCGGTGGGGTTGGCGAGTCGGTTGAATATCTCGGTGCGGCATTTATACCGGTTGTTTGAGGAACAGGATGACAGCGTGTGCCGGTATATCCAGCGGGCGCGGTTGAAGCGCAGTGCGGATGATCTGACCAACCCGTTTTTGCGCAGCGAGTCGATTACGTCGATTGCGTATAAGTGGGGGTTTACGGATTCGGCGCACTTTAGTCGGTCGTTCAAGAAGCAGTTTGAAGTGTCGCCGAAGGATTTTCGGGCTGGGCGGTTGCAGCAGGTGGGGTGAAGTTTTACTGGAGGTGTGCGAGAGAGGAAGGGAGTGCTTTATGAAAGTCCCCCCTTTGGTGTTGTCCGCGTTAATGGTTTCTGACTATTTAATACTTTCCGTGGCTTCTGTCTGATATCGGATCAAACACCCGAGTAAAACTCTCATAAACTGGCGCTGATCGGAAATTTCGTCATCGAAGTATGTGTCAAGTAGGTAGAATACGGAGTCGAAAGTTTCGCCAGTGCTCAGGAAGTGATCGAGTGTGTCGATATACCATTGCCGTTCTTCATTGTTATATAGGATGTATTCAGGTTTGGTAAGCTCGTCAAATAACTCCGCAAGTTGTTTGTCGTCATTGACGTCTTTGGAGACTATTATATCCTCCCGCTCAAGGTCTTTAGTGTTTTCGATATTGTAGGTGAATAGCAGGCTTCTAATGATCGAAAGTTTGGGTTTTAATTTCATTTTTAAAAGTCCGTGTAAGCGGTTTTAGGATTTCCATTTGTATCTAGTATGACGATGGCTTTCCTTTGTTGGCCGTATTCAGAGCCATCTCTCTTGTATCCTTCTCCGATGATTTTCCCCATGTCCATTGGTTCGCGAGATGTACCTATGTTTGTTCGCTTGAGTATAAGTTGCGCCCGATAAATAGCATTTAATTGATCTCGATGGCTAAGGAAATGGGTGGCGGCAGAAGGCGGTCTTGGTTGTCCAACTCTCCTTCCTCTATCGTGTATCTCAACTATCCCGGTGGTAGGATTTCTACCCGTCGTTACCCTTTCGAGTTGAGAGGCCAGCGTAGTCTGTGCGCCATGCTTTTCCAGAAAATGCGCTCCGGGTGTTGTTTGTTCAAGTTCATCAAGACGGCGGTACGCATTCGCCTCGCCAAGCTCATCAATTCGTGCGCGTCGTTCGGCCTGTGTCAGACGAGGTAAAGCAGGCTGCCCTTCGTTAACCGTAGCTTTTTCGGGCGGATCCCCAACCCCGACATCCGGTTTACAACCGTTCGCACCCGGACAGGTATTCAGCCCCAGCGGATCCACCCACCCCGTAGGGTTAGGCACGTACTGGTAGCCGTTCAGTCCACCCGCCAGTTTCACGGGATCAGGCGTCAGGTAGCGACCAACGTCCGGATTGTAGTAGCGATGGCGGTTGTAGTGCAGCCCGCTTTCCGGGTCGAAGTATTGGCCCTGGAAGCGCAGCGGGTTGGTGACGGTATTGACGTCCAGCTTCGCGATTTGGCCATAGGCGCGGTAATGCGCTGACCACACTATTTCGCCATCGGGCGCGGTGAGTTCTTGTGGCGTGCCAAGGTGGTCGAGTTGGTAGTGGAAGGGTTTTACGGCTTCCGGGCCGTAGCCTTTCAGCAGCGCTAACGGGCGAAAACTGTTGGGTTCGTAAATGTAGCTTTGGTGGTGATCGGCGCTGTGTTCGGCGATCAGGGTGTCGCCTTGCCAGAAGAACTCGGTGGTCTGGCCTTTTAGGGTTTTGGCGATTCGCCGCCCGAAGGGATCGTAGCGGTAGCTGGCGTGGGTACCGTCCGGCTGGATGACAGCAATCAGTCGGTGTTGGCAGTCGTAGCGGTACTCGGTGACCAGTTGTTGCGCGCGGCCCCGACGTTCGCGCAGGAGATTGCCGAAGGCGTCGTAGTCGTAATGGCGGTCGCCTTGCATCAACAGGCGGTTGCCTTTGATCACGCTCGGGCCGACGCGGTCTTGCATCAGCAGGTTGCCCGCCGGGTCGTGGACGAAGCGTTCCTGCCGGTCGTGCGAGTGGTTGGCGCGGGTCAGGCGGTCGAGCGGGTCGTAGTGGTAGTCGTGCTGGCCTTTACGGGTGTCGAGGATGCGGGTCAGGTTGCCGCGTTTGTCGTAGTCGTACTGGCGGCGCTGGTGGCGTTGTTCCTGTTGGGTGATGGCGTGGGCGTGCAGGCGGCCCTGGTCGTCGTAGTGGTAGTGGCTGAGGAGCTGGCCTTGCTGGCGCTGGTGTTCGCGACCGGATTTGAACAGGTGCGAGGTGAGCGGTTTGCCATTCAGCTCGACGGTGGCGAGGTCGCCACCCTTGTCGTGCAAGAAGGTGAGGCGGTTGTTATCGGGCAGGCGTAGTTTTTCGAGTTGGCCGCATTCGTCGTATCCATAACGCAGGGTGCCCCAGCCCTGGTGTTCGGCGGTGAGGCGGTCTTGCTGGTCGTATTCGTAGTGCAGCGGCCAGTGGCCGTCATCGACGCTGAGGAGATTGCCGAGGCGGTCGTAGGTGTAATCGACCATGCTGCGGTCCGGCAGAGTTTTTCGTACAAGGCGACCGGAGCTGTCTCGCTGATAACCGGTAACGAGTTGGCTGCCGTCATCACCGTATTCGGTCTTTTCCAGCAGGTGCCCGGCGAGGTCATAAACGTAGGCGGTACGGCGGCCATCAAACCCGGTTTCCTGCTGGATCAGGCCGTTGGCGTGGTACTCAAGCCGATAGGTTTCCCCAACCTCGTTTTCAATCTCGGTGAGTAACAACCGGACATTGTCGTAACGGTATTTGAGCTGGGTGCCGTCGGGATTTACCCGGAGACTGATCAGGTGCAGGCCGTCCGCATACTCATAGCGAGTTACGCGACCCAGTTCATCGCGCTCGGCGGTGATTTTTCCGTACGGGTTGTAGCTGAATTCGCGAGTGCCACCGTCGGGCTGAATCACCTTCAGCAAACGGCCCACAGCGTCCCATTGGTACTGGGTCAGTGCGCCATGCTCATCCTCGCAGGCAACCTGCCGCCCCAGGTCGTCATAGCGATAACGCCGCACACCGCCATTGGCCAGTTTTTCCTCGGTGAGCTGACCACGCTCGTTCCAGGTCAGCCGCTGGCTGCTGTTGTCCGGATACCAGACGCCGGAGAGTTTTCCGTGTTTGGTGTAGGTGTATTCGGTGTAGTTACCATCCGGATCCGTCTTGCGGGTGATATCGCCCTGGTCGTTACGCTGGTATTTCCACACCGCGTCACCACGGCGTACAACCCGTACGAACCCGTTGTCATGCTCGTAGGACGTGGGCGCATCGTCCCCGGGAAACAGTGCAATCAACCGACCGGCTTCGTCGTATTGATACGCTGTCACCGCCCCCAGCGGATCCTGCTCGACCGTCAGCCGGCCTTTTTCATCGTAGGATTTGAAGTGCTGCGCGCCGTCTGGATCAATCCGTTGCACCAGCCGTGCGCGCTGGTCGTGCACGTACACTTCCTGGCTGCCATCGGCGTTGTGCACGGTGACACTGCCGTTGTCATCCCACACATACCGCGTGTCCATCTGCGAGAAACTGGCCCAGTGCCGGACACACCTTGCAGCCTTGCCAGACCGTTCCCACTCCCAAAAGAAACTCGCCCCACCAGCCAGTTCCCGCTCCAGGATCACCTGCTGATCGTCGTACCGATAACGCTCGCTTTCGCCGACAGCATTGGTCGCCTCAATCAACCGCCAAGCGTCGTCATACTTGTAGGAAACAACGTTCTGTTCGGTAATCCAGTCCAGCTCCCGCTGCACCTGATAGTCGACCGCAACGATATGCCCGCGGTCATACCGCAGCATCAATCCATGACCAACGCCGTTATCGATCCGCTGAATGCGCCCTGAATAATCGCGGGAAATGCGCAGCCGGTTGTCGTACGCGTCACTGATCGACGTCAGCACACCGTCGCGAAAGTGGTAGAAAAGGGCCGTCTGAGCCAGCACCAACTCATCAGGCAAAGCGCCCAGATAAATCGCCGCCTCCGCCAGGCTGTTGGTGATGGCCGGTCGTGCAGCAGAGGGCAGGGGAAAGGTGGTGCTGCGGTTCTCGTGATCGGTCCACACCACCGATTCACCGCTAACCACCAACCGCTGCGCCAGCGAATGACTCCAGCCAAACCCCAGCCCGCAATCCACCTCAACCGCACTGCTGCGATACAGCCGCGTCCAGGCAAATGGCAGCACACCCTCCAACGAGCCGTCCGTGAGGGTCAGCAGTTCCTCACCGGTAACCATCGATACCGGGCAGCCATTGGTTGCGGTCTTGTCCGCACTGGCCGCTGAATCACCGCCAGGGTTTTTCGCTGAAGCCGGCGCATCATCCACAGGCTCCTGCTTCACCAGCGTCGTACGCGCTGTCTTGGGCTCCCGCACCATCGGTGCCGGATTCGAAACCTGATCTGGACCCACCTTCAACGGCACCGCCGCCGCTTTCACCGGCACTGCATGGCTCTGAAGCGCTACCGGCTTAAGCACCTCGGCATGCCCATCCATCCGAGCCGTACCGCCCAACTTGGCAATCTGCTCCAGCCATTCCCGTGCACGCTCGGACTTGACCTTGCCCAGCACCTGCGCGCCCAGCCGTACCGCCACACCCATACCGCCGGTGGCCCACAGCAACAGCAGGTTGAGCAGCACCTCGGTAGTGATTTCCCCCAGCAACTCAAGCATGTAATGCGGCGGCAGCATGCGCAGCCAACTGACCATCGCGGACAGGTAGACGAACAGCAGCGGCTCGTCGCTGAGAATCAACAATCCTTTGGCAATCGCCTCATTACTGAGCTTCAGCAGCGCCGCAAGCTCGGCCTGGGAGAGGTACTGCAGAAGCTTTTCGCTGTTGGGCTTGATGTCTGCCAACCACTGGTACAGCTGCGCAATACCGTCCCAGAGACCGTAAAGCACGTTGCCAAACCCTTGCGCGTACGCCATTTGCAGCGAGGTGTAGCGCTCGACAAAGCCGGCCTTGGAATAGCTCTCCCATATCGGCTTGAACGTGCTCGTCCACTCGCCACGCAAGCGGCCTTCCAGCGAGCTGATCTCGGACTGATAGGAGGCATACAGCGCCTTGACATGGTCCCGGGAAACGTTGGGATAAAAGCTGACCCGGTACTGCTTGTCGACGGTGCACTCGGTGACTTCGAGCATGCCGCTGGGGCCGATGGTTTTATGGAGGGGGGCGCCGAGCGGGCCACCGTCTGGTGCGATTTCCTGGAGCATCACCGGTGTATTGCCGATGGGCACGAACCGCGTGCTCTGGAACATATGCACCAGGGTTAACGGCGCGTTGGCCTTGCAGGTCGCGACGGTGCTGCTGGGATACAAGGAACGGGTGATGGGTGCGACCAGCGAAACCTCGTCGCCGACCTTGAACACCTGCTCGACGTCCAGTGCCGAAAAGCTCCAGAAGCTCTCGGCCCAGGCGTCGTAGGTGTTCAGGCAATGCGTGAAGTCGTTGAGAACCGCATCGACGTCGCGCGTCTTCGGGTCCATCGCCGCCATGACCAGAAAGCCAATGGCGGGATTCAAGAAGCAGCCCCATCGGGCAGGGCGTTAATCGAAAAAAACATCGGCGTTCCCTCGCGCTGTGTGATCAGGCGAGGGACTTTGCAGACATTCTCAGGGCGGGGGAGTAGAGGTTATCCGGCAGTTCGGTAGGATGTTTCGTTAAACCTCCGGCAAGGTCGAGCCGCCATCCACCACCAGCGTTTGCCCAGTGATGTAGCCCGCCAGGTCCGATGCCAGGAACAGCATCGCCCCGGCGATATCTGCCGGCGCACCCAGCCGTCCCAGCGGCACCCGGCTGGCAATCTGTGCGTTCAACTGGTCATCCCCCAGATTGCCCATAGCCGGGGTTGCGATCATGCCGGGTTCCACACCGTTGACTCGCACATTCAAACCGGCCAGCTCCAGCGCCGCATTGCGAATGAAGCCGTTGACCCCGGCCTTCGACGCCGCATAGTGACTCAACCCCGCAAACGCGACCCGGGGCCCGGTGACTGAAGACGTGACCAGCACGCAGCCCCGGCCCTGGCGACGAAACATCGGCAGCGCCGCCTGGGTCAGCCAGAACAACGCCGAGAGATTCACCGCCAAAGTACGCTCGAGAATCGCCGGGGTGATTTCGCCAAACGGCGTCAGCGGAAAATACCCGGCGTTATGCACCAGAATATCCAGCCGCCCCCAACGTTGTTCCAGCCCTTCAACCAGCCCGAATACCGCAGCTGCATCTGCGAGGTCCACAGCCACTGCTTCCACCTGGCAGCCGCGCCCGCATAGCGCTTGCGCAAGTGCCTGGGCCAGTTGCAGATCAGCGATCATTACCCGCGCACCTCGCAGGGCAAAGGCCTCGACAATGGCCCGCCCAATGCCCTGGGCGCCGCCGGTGACCAATACGCTGCGACCGCTGAAATCCAGATCTTCAACCATCAGAAAGCTCCATACGCGCATAGGCCAGCGTTGGCACATCGACAATGCTTGAGCCTCCGTCCGCCACCAACGTTGCCCCGGTAATAATCGACGCGTCACTGGACGCCAGGAAGCGGCACACCCTGGCGATTTCTTCAGCGCTGGCCGGCCGGCGCAACGGCACGTCGGCGCACACCCGGTCATAGGCGTGCTGCAGCGTCTCGCCATGAAAATCCATCAGCGGCTGCATTTCCTCATCCGCCATCGGTGTGCGGACCCAGCCGGGGCACACGGCGTTCACCCGAACGCCGTGCGGGCCGTAATCCCGGGCCAGTGAGCGATTGAGTCCGAGCAAGGCATGCTTGGCCGTGGTGTAGCCGCACACTTCAGGCCCGGCGCCCAGGGAGGCAATCGAGCCCATCAGCACAATATTCCCGGCGCTTTCCAGCAGCAGCGGCAAACACGCCCGGGCACTGTAAAAGGCGCTGTCGAGGTTGCTGCGCAGCGCCGCCTCCCAGGTCTGCGGGCTGGTGTCGGTGGCGCTGCCAACGCCATGCCCGCCCGCGCAGGCCAGCAGCACATCGATCCGCCCATAGCGTTGGCGAATCTGCGTGACAAAACCCTCCCACGTCTGCGGGCAGGCCGCATCACCTACCAACACGAGGCCGCCGGTGTCCCGGGCAACCTGTTCCAGCGGGTCGCGACGACGGCCGATCAGGACCAATTGCGCACCGTCGGCGGCGTACAGCCGGGCGCACGCAGCACCGATGCCCGTGCCCGCCCCGGTGATCACAATCGTGCGCGGCTCAGTCATCGGGATGCTCCGTGCGGTTGAGCACCTGGCAGTAGGAGCTGATAGGGAAGTTAGACAGCTCATCGAAGGACGCGTCGGCATAACCAAAGATCTTGCCGTCGCTGCGGTGCTGTTGCAGGTCGATCAGCACCAGGCCGAGGGTGGGGATGATTTTTTCGCGCCACACAAACAGGTACAGCTGGTCGGCGATCTTGTAGTAGTGGCAGCGGTCGGTGTCGCACAGGCCTTGCTCGACGCCCTTGAGGCATTGCCAGGCGTAGAACTGATCGTTGAGGTAGATGTGCTCGTAGACTTCGCTCGGGCTGTAGCGGTACTGGTTGCGCAAGCCGGTCAGTTCAGTGGTGGGGGCGTGGGGGCATTGGCCTGGCTGCCAGGGGCGGTCGAGGCTGCCGTGGAGGAATTGCACTTCCACGGATGTCAGCGGTTTGCCGGCCAGGGCGCGGCTGTAGAGGCCTTCGCGGGTTTGCTCGTGGGTTGGCATCCGCCCAAGTACCGCGGTGAACGAGGCGCTGGCGGTGTCGAGTACCAGGCTGACCGACCAGGCCTGGGTGCCTTCGTGCTTGATGAAGTCCACCAGGTACAGGCCGGGGCGCACCGAGGTCGCGCGGTAGGTTGCGCTGCCGCTGGAGTGACCGTCGGCGGCGATCCAGGACAGGCTGTCGCGCTCGAAGCGATGCTCGATCTGCCAGCCATTGGCGAAGTACAGCGTAAAGGCCTTGCCGCTCAGGTCGGCCAGGTTTGGCAGGATGAACGCCGCTGGGGCGAAACCGTCGGCCAGGGCGCCCACGGTGATCCAGTCAGAAGATGTGCTCATTTTTACGATGCTCCGGTAGGGGGATGAACACCACGGATCATCGCGCCCGGAAGCAGGCCCGGGTATCAACCGGATGGTTGAGGCGGGCTACAGAAACAGCGTGCTCACCAGCTCTGTGCGGCTGCTGACGCCGGTCTTGCGAAACAGGTTGATCAGGTGGGTCTTGATGGTCGGCAGGCCGATTTCAAGTTCCCGGGCCAGCTCTTTGTTACTGGCACCCTGGCGCAACAACAAGGCTATCTGGCGTTCCTTGGGCGTGAGGCAAGCCAGTGCGTCTTCAGCTGGCTGCATGTTGGCTACGGCCAGTTGCAGCAAGGTTTGCAGGGCGTTCAGTTGGGCCAGTTGCGCGCCGGTAAAGGCGCCTTGGTCAGCGGTGCGCAGCAACGAGATCCCCGCCTGGGGCCGGCCGGCACGCTGGGCCAGGATTTCCACCACATCGACCACGCCATAGCGCCGCAGGAAATCCCCATACCGCCGGGTATCCCGCGCCGGCTGGCGGGCCATGGCAAAGCCCAGCGGCACCACGGCCAACCCGCTGGACAGGCAGTTGCGCGGTTGCAACGGGTCGAACTGGCAGTAGTTGTCGAGGTAGTCGCGGTGCATCTCGCCGCTCATGCTGTGCAACTGGAAATCGCGGGCTTGCAGGTGCCGGTCGACACAATAAAACGCGGCCTGGCTGACCGGAATCAAGCGGGTGAAAGCCTGCAGGCACTGGCCGGCGACTTCATGGGCGGGGAGAGTGTGCATCGGTGGGCACCTGCGCCAAAGGGCTGCCGACGGGTGCCGGCAGCCGGGGCTATCACACTACGGCGAAGTAGTGTTTGACGAAACTTTCGCTCACCACTTCCCACAGCACCGGCGTGCCCTTGGTCACGAACCAGCTGTCGCCGGCCTTGTAGCGGGTGCTTTGGCCGGTGGATTCGTCGGTGAGTACCACTTCGCCGGTGACCACCACGGCTTGTTCGGAAAATGGATAGACCATGCGGAACTTGCCCTGGGTGATGCCGAAATAGGCGCTGCTGACCGGGTCGGTGGGGGCGCCGAAGGTCATCTTGCCGAAGGCCCGGACTTCGCCTTCGAGGATGGTCGAGCCGAGGTCGGCGACGGTGCCCCAGGCGTCGAGTTCGGATAGCTGGATGTCTTTTTTGAGGGTGACGAGGGTCATGGCAGTTGCTCCTGATGAGGGGGAATTTGGGGCAATGGGGGCGCGGGCGTCCTGGATTAACGCGCCGGCCTTGAGTTTTTCGCGAGCAAGCTCGCTCCTACAGGTGTCAGGTGTCGGGTGTTGGGTTTTAACGGCGGCCGTTCCAGTAACCGGAGAGCTGATGCCACGACTTGCCGGCGGTGAGCAGCAGCGGGCGGATCGCGTCTTTGCCGATGATGGTCGGGCGGTGGATCGAGCTGACCAGGTCGTACCGCGCCGAACCTTCGCTCATGCCCTCGGCCAGCACCTTGCAGATGATGTGGCTTGGGGTGACGCCGAAGCCCGAATAGCCCTGCACGTAGAACGCGTTGCTGCGCCCGGGCAGGGTGCCGATCTGCGGGAACAGGTTCGGGCTGCAGGCCATCGGGCCGCCCCAGGCCAGGTCGATCTTCACGTCCTTGAGGTACGGGAAAATCTTCAGCATCAGGTTGCGGTTCCA
The DNA here is from genome assembly GCF_055409485.1 of Pseudomonas sp. A125. NCBI lineage: Bacteria > Pseudomonadati > Pseudomonadota > Gammaproteobacteria > Pseudomonadales > Pseudomonadaceae > Pseudomonas > Pseudomonas sp. A125. Next base: position 166,355 of record NZ_JBUZVP010000003.1, on the reverse strand, counting down.
GGCTTTCAAATCGCCGGGGATGTGCTCCACCAAAGGCGTGGCGGCGCCAAACAGCAGGCGGTTTTCGTTGGTGACGCGGTAGTAGTCGATCACTGGGCGAATGTCGCTGTAAGCCCCGCGAATCGGGCTGATGCGCTTGATCAGCTCTTCGGACAACGGCTCGGTCATCATCTGGAACGCGTAGGTGTTGATGGTCGAACGGTGCAGTTCCGGCTCCAGCTTGTTGAGGAAACTGTCGCAGGCCCACAGCAGCTTGCTGGCCTTGACCGAACCGCGTCCGGTGCGCACGGTGATGCGTTCGCCGTAGCTGACTTCCAGCGCCGGGCTGTTCTCGAAAATCCGCACGCCGTGGCCGGCCAGGGCCTTGGCTTCGCCCAAAAGCAGGTTCAACGAGTGCACATGCCCGCCGCCCATGTGCAGCAGGGCGCTGCTGTAGGCGTCGGAGCCGATGATCTGCTTCACGTCGGAGCCGCCAAGAAAGCGGATCTCGTGTTGGGTGTTGATGGACTTGAAGTCTTTTTCCCAGGCGCGCAGGGTCTTTTCCTGGCGGGCGTTGAAGCCCATGTAGCCGTAGCCGTGGCAGAAGTCGGCATCGATGTCGTACTTGGCGATGCGGTTCTTGATGATGTCGGCGCCCAGGTCGCTGATCTCGAAGATCTGGCGCAGGCCGTCTTCACCCACGTCCTGCTTGATCTTTTCCAGGTCGTGGCCAATACCCGCCATGATCTGCCCACCGTTGCGCCCTGTGCCGCCAAAACCCAGGTAACGCGCTTCCAGCACGACGATGTTGGTGATGCCTTTTTCAGCGAGTTCCAGGGCGGTGTTGATCCCGGAAAAGCCGCCGCCGATGATCACCACGTCGGCTTCCACGTCCTGTTCCAGGGTCGGGAAGCTGAGGTTGTATTTCTTGGTCGCCGTGTAATAGGTCGGCGTTTCGATATTGATCATTGCGCTGCCTGACAGTGAAGAGCTAATGAGCGTATTAAGGCCGTTGGCGCGCTGGATGTCTTGATTCTGCGTGCCGGGCTTTTTGTTCCTGCGCGCCAGAGCCTTCGCCGGCCTCACAAGTTATAGCGTGAGGTGGGGAGGAGAGTGTTAGAGTTTCGTTAAAACATTAACTAAATTTATCGTGACCCTGAGCCTATGTTAAAACCCAGACAATCCTTGACCTTGACCTTGCTCCAGGCCCGTGAAGCGGCCATGAGTTTTTTCCGACCCTCGCTGAATGAGCACGGGCTGACCGAGCAGCAATGGCGGGTTATTCGAATTCTCAGCCAGCACGACGAGCTGGAGATTTACCAACTGGCGGAACTGGCGTGCATTCTCAAGCCGAGCATGACCGGTGTGCTGGTGCGCATGGAGGCGGCGGGGATGGTGCATCGGCGCAAGGCCGAGCAGGATCAGCGGCGGGTGCTGGTGACGCTGGCAGAGAAGGGCAAAGCCAGTTTTGAGTCGATGAGCCAGTGCATGGAGGAAAATTACCAGCGCTTGCAGGGGCAGTTTGGGGAGGAGAAATTGCAGGTGTTGTTGGGGTTGCTGGATGAGTTGAAAACCATCAAACGCTGACACACCACCGATCCAAATGTGGGAGCTGGCTTGCCTGCGATGCAGGCGCCTCGGTCCTTCAGGTACACCGAGGTGATGCTATCGCAGGCAAGCCAGCTCCCACAGTTGATCTCTGTTGTTTGACGGGGTTAGTACACGCCCCCGGTAGTGGCCGGTGCCGCAGTGTCTTTGAACTTCGCAGCCAACCCCTGCAACCCGCGCATCAACACCGTCGTATCCACCCCGACCGCCACAAACGCCGCCCCCAGCTCGATATACCGCCGCGCCAGTTTCTCATCCGCACTCAAGATCCCCGCCGCCTTGCCGGCTTTTTGAATCCGGACGATGGCGTCTTCAATCGCTGCCTGCACCTCGGGGTGCCCGGGATTGCCCCGATGCCCCATGGCCGCGCTCAGGTCCGCCGGGCCGATAAATACCCCGTCCACTCCGTCAACCGCGGCAATCGCATCGAGGTTGTCCAGGCCTTCACGGTTCTCGATCTGCACCAACAGGCACATCTGCGCATCGGCCTCATCCAGGTAACCGGGAATACTGTTCCAGCGCGACGCCCGCGCCAGCGCGCTGCCCACGCCCCGTACACCACCCGGTGGATAACGCATCGCCCGCACCAGTTGCCGGGCCTGTTCCGCCGTCTCCACCATCGGCACCAACAACGTCTGCACACCAATATCCAGCACCTGCTTGATCAACGCGGTATCGCCGATCACCGGGCGAATCACCGGCTGGCTGTCGTACGGCGCTACGGCCTGCAACTGGCCGAGCATGCCGCGCAGGTCATTGGGTGCGTGCTCGCCGTCGATCAGCAGCCAGTCAAACCCGGCATTCGCCGCCAGCTCGGCGCAGTAGGCATCGGCCAGGCCGAGCCACAGGCCAATCTGCGTCTGGCCGCCTTGCAGGCGTTGCTTGAAACGGTTGATGGGCATGTGCATGAAACGGTCCTCCAGTATTCAGACAAAGCGGCAGGAGATGGAGCCCAGCATGTCGTAGTCGACATGGAAGGTGTCACCCGGGTTTGCCGCCACCGGGCGAGTAAAGGAACCGCCAAGGATGATCTGGCCCGGCTGCAGGGTGACGTCGTATGGCGCCAGTTTGTTCGCCAGCCACGCCACGCCCTTGGCCGGGTGGTTGAGCACGGCGGCCGACACCCCGGACTCTTCGATCACCCCGTTGCGGTACAACACCGCCGGCACCTTGCGCAGGTCGATCTCGGTGGGGCGCACTGCACGGCCGCCCATCACCACACCGGCGTTTGCAGCGTTGTCGGAGATGGTGTCGAATACCTTGCGTGTGGCGTTGGTGTGCGGGTCAACTTGCTGGATGCGGGCGTCGATGATTTCCAGCGCCGGGATCACCCACTCGGTGGCGTCCAGCACGTCGAATATCGTGCAGTTGGGGCCCTTGAGCGGCTTGCCGAGGATAAATGCCAGCTCCACTTCCACCCTTGGCACGATGAAGCGCTCGAAGGGAATGTCGGTGCCCTCGTCGAAGAACATGTCATCGAGCAGGGCGCCGTAATCCGGCTCGGTGATGTTCGACGACACTTGCATCGCCCGGGAGGTGAGGCCGATCTTGTGCCCGACCAGCTTGCGCCCGTCCTTGATTTTCTGTGCGACCCAGGCGCGCTGGATGGCATAGGCGTCTTCGATGGTGATGTGCGGGTGCTCCAGGGAAAACTGGCGCACCTGTTCACGGGACCGCTCGGCCTGGTCGAGGCGGGCGGCGGCTTGCCGGATTTGGGCTTGATCAAGCATGACGAATTCTCTACTGGGGATTGACGATGGCAGCGTGGGTGCGCAGCACCAGCAGGCCGCCGAGGGCGATAAGCAGCGCCAGCACATACAGGGCCAGGCTCGCGCTTTGGGTGGTGTCGCGCATCCAGCCGATCAGGTACGGCGCCAGGAACGAGGCGATGCTGCCGAACGAGCTGATCAGCGCGATGCCGGCCGCCTGGGTGCTGTTGGACAGGAACGCCGGCGGCAATTGCCAGAACATCGGCAACGCAGCGCTGGCGCCCATGCCGGCCAGGATCAGGCCGCCCAGCACCAGGGTCGGGTTGGTGGGCGAGAGCCCGGCCATTGCAATGCCGACGGCAGACATCAGCAACGGCACGCACAAGTGCCAGCGGCGCTCGCGGTTGCGGTCGGAGGAGCGCCCGCAGCCGATCATGAAGAAGCACCCGGCCAGGTACGGCACCGCGCTCAACAGGCCCACCTGGCTGTCGCGGCCGATGCCGGCGCCGTGAATCAGGGTGGGCATCCAGAACGCCAGGGTGTTCACCGCCAGCATCACTGCGAAGTACACCGCCACCAGTAGCCACACCTGCGGGTCACGCACGATGCCGCCGAAGGAGGTGATGGATTTGCGCTGTTCTTCACTGCTCAGTTGCTCGCGCAGTTGTTGCTTTTGCGCAGGCGCCAGCCACTTCACGGTTTCGAAGCTGTCGGGCAGGTACTTCAGCACCACCAGGCCGAGCAGTACCACTGGGGCGCCTTCGATCAGGAACATCCACTGCCAGCCGCGCAGCCCGCCGAAATCATGGAAGTGCTCCAGGATCGCACCAGACAACGGCCCGCCGACCACACCGGCCATGGGCACGGCGATCGCAAACAGCGCGGTGACTTGCGCCCGGCGACGGGCCGGGTACCAACGGTTGAGAAACACCAAAATCCCCGGGAAGAAACCGGCCTCGGCCACCCCCAGCAAAAAGCGCAGCACGTAGAAGCCGGTGGAGCTTTCGATCCACAGCATGCTGGTAGACAGCAGGCCCCACACCACCATCAGGCAGGCGATCCAGCGCCGTGGCCCGACCCGGTCCAGGGCCATGTTGCTCGGTACGCCGAACAACGCGTAGGCGATAAAAAACAGGCCGGCCCCCAGGCCGTACACCGTGTCGCTGAAGTGCAGGTCGGTATTCATCTGCATCTTGGCGAAGCCGATGTTGATCCGGTCCAGGTGGGCAAACAGGTAACAGATCAGCAACAACGGCATCAGTCGCCAGGTGACGAGGCTGTGGGTGCGCTGATGTTCGATCAGGGTGGTGCTGTCGGCAGTATTGGCTGTGCTCATGATGTTGTTCTTTTTGGTTTGAGTGGCCATGGGCGGAAAGGCGGGCTGTGGTCAGCTCGCCTGGTTCTTCAGGAAGGCGTGCACGTTGTTCTGCTTGAAATTCAGCTCGGGGTGCAGCTCGATCATCTCGAACGACAACGCCAGCAGCCGCTGGGCTTGCAGTTCGGCGAAGTGCTCGGTGATGACCTTGAACAGCGCTTCGGCGACCGCCTTGCGGGTTTCCAGGTCCCGTCCGTGGCCGACCTTGAGGGTCATGTGGACGAAGGCGTAGTCATGCTTGCCGTCGGCCATGCGCCAGGTGTCCAGGCGCACGCCGCGACTGCGGATGCCCCCCAGGGGAAACACACCGCTGTCGCCCAGCACGGCGTGGACCTTTTCGAACAGTGCCGGCAGGTTGGCCTGCTGTTCGAGGTTGTCGGTGTATTCGGCAATGAAGTGCGGCATGTGACTATCTCCTCTTGGGGTGAGGTGCAGCGAATTCCTTGTGGGAGCTGGCTTGCCTGCGATGGCACCAACTCGGTGAGACAGATACACCGAGGTGCCTGCATCGCAGGCAAGCCAGCTCCTACAGGTGATCTTTACCAAGGCTCATAAAGGAAAAACGGCATTGATCTGCCCGGTGCCCGAGCTGCCGAACGGCTGGGTGATGATCTCGGCCGGCTTGTTGTATTCCGGCCCGCCGAGCAGTCCCAGGAGCATCGCGGTGTCGTGCATCTTGCCTTCGCCAAAGCAATGTTCGGCGTAGTCCGGCAGCATCGCGCAGAACTCTTTGAAGCGGCCTTGCTTCCACATTTCCACCACGTGCAGGTCCACCTGCTTGTCGAATTCACGGGTCCAGTTGTGGATGTTGGCTTCGGCTTCGCGGTCGTCCGAGAAACGGTGGGAGAGGGAGCCCGAGGCCAGCACCAGCACTTTGCGGTCGCTCTTCTCGATGGCCCGGCGCACGGCGGCGCCAAACGCGAAACTGTCTTGCAGGCGGTGCCAGGCGCACCACGCGGCGATCGAGATCACGTCAAACTTCTGCTCGTCGGGCACGCCCATGTGCATGTAGCGCATCGGTACCAGGGTGCCGTATTCCAGCTCCAGGCTCGGGATGTTGTGGGCCATGGTGCGCACGCCGGCCAGGTTGGCCTCGGCGGCGATCAACTCGCCCAGTTCCGGGCAGCCCGGGTACTCGTACTCCATGTTCTTGATGAAGTGCGGCAGCTCGTTGCTGGTGTAGGTGCCCTTGAAGTGCTCGCCGCAGTTGACGTGATAACCGCTGTTGACCAGCCAGTGCACGTCGAACACCACGGCGGTGTCGGCCCCCAGTTCGCGGGCGCGGCGCCCGATTTCCTTGTGCCCGGCGATGGCCGCCTCGCGGCAACCGTGGTGCTTGCCGGGCAGTTCCGACAGGTACATCGAAGGGACGTGGCAGATCTTCGCGGCCAGGACGACTTCGCCCATGATGATTCTCCTGAATAATTGTTTTTGTCTTGGAAGCGTGTTGTCAAAGATCAACTGTGGGAGCTGTCGAGCCCAGGCGAGGCTGCGATGGGATCACCGCGCTGTCACGGGCAGAGCGCAGCGCCTGCATCGCAGCCTCGCTGGAGCTCGACAGCTCCTACATGGGTCACTCAAACACCCCAGCGCGGGATGTGGTGACTGCCCATGGAAATGCACACGTTCTTGATCTCGGCGAACACTTCGAAGCTGTACTGGCCGCCTTCACGGCCAGTGCCGGAACCTTTTACGCCACCGAACGGCTGGCGCAAGTCCCGCACGTTCTGGCTGTTGATGAACACCATGCCGGCTTCGATGCCGTAGGCCAGACGATGCGCCTTGCCGATGTCCTGGGTCCAGATGTACGACGCCAGGCCGTACTCGGTATCGTTGGCCAGTTGCAGCGCTTCGGCTTCGTCCTTGAAGGGGATCAGGCACACCACCGGGCCAAAGATCTCTTCCTGGGCGATGCGCATGTTGTTATTCACATCGGCAAATACCGTCGGCTGGATAAACTGCCCGCGGCTCAAGTGCGCCGGCAGGTTGGCCGGGCGTTCCAGGCCACCGGCCAGCAGGGTGGCGCCTTCTTCGAGGCCAATCTTGATGTAGCCGGTGACCTTGTCATAGTGGGCCTGGGTGATCATCGAGCCAACCTGGGTTTTCGGGTCTTGCGGGTCGCCGACGATCAGGCGTTTGGCGCGGGCGGCAAACTCGGCGACGAACTGCGGGTACACGCTCTCCTGAATGAAGACCCGGCTGCCCGCGGTGCAACGCTCACCGTTCAACGAGAAGATGGTGAACAGCGCCGCGTCGAGGGCGCGCTCCAGGTCGGCATCCTCAAAGATCAGCACCGGCGACTTGCCGCCCAGTTCCATCGAGTACTTTTTCAACCCGGCGGTCTGCATGATCTTCTTGCCGGTGGCGGTGCCGCCGGTGAAGGAAATCGCCCGTACGTCGGGGTGGCGCACCAGTGCATCGCCGGCGGTGGCGCCGTAGCCCTGGATCACATTCAGCACGCCGTTGGGAATCCCGGCTTCGACCGCCAGGCGTCCCAGTTCGTTGGCCGTCAGCGGCGACAGCTCAGACATCTTCAGCACCGCAGTATTGCCCAGCGCCAGGCACGGCGCGGTCTTCCAGGTGGCCGTCATGAACGGCACGTTCCACGGCGACACCAACGCGCACACACCCACCGGCTGGTACAGGGTGTAGTTGAGCATCTGGTCGTCCACCGGGTAACTGTGGCCGTCCATGCGGGTGCACACTTCGGCGAAGAAATCGAAGTTGTGGGAGGCGCGTGGAATCAATACGTTTTTGGTCTGGTGGATCGGCAGGCCGGTATCGAGGGTTTCCAGTTCAGCCAGGTGCGGCACGTTCTGCTCGATCAGCTCACCGAGCTTGCGCATCAGGCGGGCCCGTTCCTTGGCCGGTGTGCCTGCCCACTTCGGAAAGGCCTCCTTGGCTGCCGCTACCGCCTGCGCCACTTCATCGGCGCCGCCGCTGGCGACTTCACCGATGGCTTCGCCGGTGGCCGGGTTGTAGTTGATAAAGGTGTCTTTGCTTTCGACCTCACGGCCGTTGATCCAGTGTTTGATCATGTTGCTCAAGCCTCTTTACGGGCGGCGAAAAAGTCCGCCTCGCTGACAATTCGATTCACCAGGCGACCGACGCCTTCCACTTCAACGATCACCTCATCCCCCGGCACCACATCGGCCAGGCCTTCGGGCGTGCCGGTGGCGATCATGTCGCCGGGTTGCAGGGTCATGAAGCTGGACAGGTATTCGATCAAATACGGGATGTCGAAAATCATGTCCGAGGTCGAGCCTTCCTGGCGCAGTTCACCGTTGATCCAGGTGCGCAGCTTCAGGTTGCCGGGGTCTGGTACGTCAGCGACATCCACGATCCACGGGCCTACAGGCGTGGTGGCATCGCGGTTTTTCACCCGCAGGTTGGGGCGGTAGTAGTTTTCCAGGTAGTCGCGGATGGCGTAGTCGTTGCACACGGTGTAGCCGGCCAGATACTCCAGGGCGTTCTCGCGCTTGACGTTGCGCGCCGGTTTGCCGATGACCGCCACCAGCTCGCACTCGTAGTGCATGTAGGCGACATTGTCCGGGCGCCAGGTCACCTGGTTGTGGCCGGTGTAGGTGCCGGGGGACTTGATGAACGCCAGCGGCTCGGTGGGCGGCTTGAAGGCCAGTTCGGCGGCGTGGTCGGCGTAGTTCAGGCCCAGGGCGAATATGCTGCCGGTGGCCGGTGGCAGCCATTCCACCTGGTCTTCGGCGAGCAGGCGGCCGTCGGCCAGGCGCACGGCGTTTTCAGCTTCGACCTGTACCGAATGGACTTCACCTTCAAAGCGAATACGGGCGTGTTTCATGACAGCTCCTCTGCCTTGATGTGGTTGACCAGGCGGCCCAGGCCGCTGATCTCGACTTCAACCGTGTCACCGGGTTGCACGTCCACCCGGCCTTCGGGCGTGCCGGTGATCAGCACGTCGCCCTCGTGCAGGGTCATGAACTCGCTGATCTCGGCGATCAACTGCGGGAGGCTGCGCACAAAGTTGGCGGTAGAGTTTTGCTGGCGCAGTTCGCCATTGACGAACAGCTTCACGCTCAATTGGTGCGGGTTGGCGACCTGGTCACGGGCCACCAGTTCCGGGCCCAATGCGCAGAAACCATCCCGGCACTTGGCTTTCACCGCCGGGCGGTAGTAGCTGTCTTCCGGCAGGCTGAACTCGTTGACGATGGTGTAGCCGGCCACGTGCTCCAGGGCGTTTTCGACGCTGACCCGGCTGGCGCGCTTGCCAATCACTACCCCGAGTGCCGGGCCGGGTTGCAGGCGTTCACCCTGGGGGTGCAGCACTACGCCATCGTGGCCGTTGCGGGTGTTGGGCGTCTTGATGAACAGCACCGGTTTGACCGGTGGCTTCTGGTAAGGCGCTTGTTCGAATTCGACGAGACGTTGGTTCAGCAACCCCTGGTAGTTCAGCGCAACGCCGAACAGGGTGCCGTTCGCAACATCATGCAGGGCACGGCTCATGCTTTTCTCCTGGCAGTGGCGGGGCAGATTCGGGCCTGCTCCGTGGAATATTCGTTAACCTGTTAACGTTATAATTAAGATGTTAACTATCGTCAAGCGTGGCAATATTTCAGGGCACTCAAAACAACAAAGAGAATGCAGTGATGAGCGATCGTCAGCCGATCCCCAACATCAACATCGGGCAGGTCTACGACCAGCGTTACAGCGATGCCGAGGTGCACTACGACAGGCTCGGCAACCTGGCGGGTTTTTTTGGCCGCAATATGCCGGTGCATCGCCATGACCGGTTTTTCCAGGTGCATTACGTCAAGACGGGCGCGGTGCGCGTCTATCTGGACGACCAGCAGTACCTTGAGTCCGGGCCGATGTTTTTCCTCACGCCGCCGACGGTGGCGCATTCGTTCGTCACCGAAGCCGATGCCGACGGCCATGTGCTGACCGTGCGCCAACAGTTGGTGTGGGCCTTGATCGACGCCGACCCAAGCCTGGCCCCGGGCGCGCAATTGCCGGCAGCCTGTGTGGCGCTGGCGCGGCTGGCGCCGGAGTTTCATCCCGAGGTGCGCCGCCTGGAGTTCCTCTTCGACGAGCTGTGCAGCGAGATCAACGCTCAGGCCAGCGGACGCGGCTCGGCCTTGGACAGCCTGACGCGCCTGATCATGATCAGCCTGCTCAGGCTTTGCGCCAATTCCCTGGAGGCCCGCCCGGCCCGCCACGAAGACCTGCGGATTTTCCACCGCTTCAACGAACTGATCGAAGACCACTACCTGCAACACTGGCCGCTGTCGCGCTACGCCGACGGTGTGGGCGTTACCGAAGCGCGGCTGAACGAGGTGTGCCGACGCATTGCCGACCTGCCGTCCAAGCGCCTGATCCTCGAACGGCTGATGCAGGAAGCCCGGCGCCTGCTGCTGTTTACCGGCAGTTCGGCGAATGAAATCTGCTACCAGCTGGGGTTCAAGGACCCGGCGTATTTCAGCCGGTTCTTCCAGCGCTACGCGCAGATGACGCCGGGGGAATACCGCCAGCGTCAATCGGGATTGCGTTGAGGCGCGCGGCGTTACCACAGGGCCACGGTGTAGCCGATAATCACCCGGCTTTCGTCAATGTCGCTGGTCAGGCCGTTGCTTGAGCGCAGGGTGGCGTTGCGCAGCCGCACGTTGACGTTTTTCAGCGGGCCGCTCTGCACGGTGTAGACCAGGTCGGTGTCGCGTTCCCATTCCCGGCCGTCGCGCACCGTGGCGGTTTGCGCGTGGCTGCCATCGACGTAGCGGGTCATGAAGGTCAGGCCGGGCAGGCCGAGGGCGGCGAAGTTGTAGTCGTAGCGCGCTTGCCATGCGTCGGTGTTGGCCTTGGTGAAGATATTGATGGTCACCAGGTTGACCGAGTACGGGTCCTGGCCCGGGAACGCAAAGTCGCCGTCACCGGAAAGGTTCTGATAGCCCAGGCCGAATTTGTGTGCGCCCACCGACAAGCTGAACATGCCGTTGAAAAAGCGGTTGTCGATTCGCCCGCCGTCGACCCGGGCAGGGCTGCGCAGCAAGGCGCTGCCTTGTTCGCGGGTGTCGAAGTAGCGCAGGTCGGTGCGCAGGTTTACGCCCTCGGCCAGCGGCAGGTCATGCACCAGGCCGATAAAGTTCTGGCGGTAGATGTCCTGCATTTGCGCATAGTAATACGTCGCGGCCAAGTGCGGATTGATCGCGTAGGTGCCACCGGCCAGGTCCAGGTGGGTGCTGGTGACGCCGCCGTAGCTCATGGACTCGTTGTTGGAGGAGTCCCGCAGGTTCTGTTTTTCCAGGCGCCCGAGGTTCAACGTCAGGCCGTCGATATCCTGGGAGGTCAGCAGTTCACCGTTGTAGGTCGACGGCAGCAGGCGGGTGTCGTTGTAGGCGGCCACCGGCAATATCGGTTGCAGGGTGCCGAGCTTGAGCACGGTTTTCGACAGGCGCACCTTGGCGGTCAGGCCGAGTTCGCTGTAGCTGTCGGCCGGCTCCCCGCTGGCACCAGACGGCAGCAGCCCGGTGCCCCGGCGGTCACGGCTGGAGTCCAGCTTCAGCCCCATTTCACCCAGGGCATCCACGCCAAAACCCACCACGCCTTCGGTGTAGCCCGACTCCAGGCGCAGCACAAAACCTTGCGCCCATTCGTCAGCCTTGTTCTGCGGCGCGTTGGCCTGGCGAAAGTCGCGGTTCATGTAGAAATTGCGCAGGTCCAGGCTGGCTTTGCTGTCCTGGACAAAGTCGGCGTGGGCGACCAGAGGGGTAAACGCGGCGCACAGGCCAGCGCTTGCCGCCGTGCGAAAGAGGCACGAATGCATGAGGGGCGTTCCTTTTGTTGTTTTTGTTGGTATGCGCCCTCTGCTAGGTCAGGGGCGGCATATTGTTAACATGTTATCTTTAGGCTGGATAGCGGGATTCACAGGTTTTTGCGAATTCATTTCGAAATTAACGACTTGCTGCGAGCGCTGGGTTGCGTGCACGGGGTACCGACTCTAAGCTTCGACGCTTCGACCTCTGATACGCGTGAACCATGCCCACCCCAAGACCGTCCCTTACGCTCACCTTGCTCCAGGCCCGCGAAGCGACCATGGCGTTCTTCCGGCCGTTGCTCAATGAACATGACCTGACCGAACAGCAGTGGCGGGTGATCCGCATCCTGCGCCAGCAAGGCGAGCTGGAAAGCCATCAGCTGGCACACCTGGCGTGCATCCTCAAGCCGAGCATGACCGGCGTACTGGGCCGGCTGGAGCGTGACGGCATTGTGCGCCGGCGCAAATCGGCCGAAGACCAGCGCCGTATGTTCGTCGCCCTGACCGAACAGGGGCAACAGTGTTTTGTCGACATGAGCGCCGGGATGGAAAGCAATTACCTGAAGATCCAGGAGCAGTTCGGCGAGGAATCCCTGGAACAATTACTGGGTCTGCTCAACAAGCTGAAAAGCATCAAGCCGTAATTTCAAACAATATTGGCTCAAGCCTGTCCCCTTTTGTCACGTGGCTGGTCATTCCAGGTAAGTGAACAAAATCGAGAGCCTCTGCCAATGCCCGCAATACGCCCGTTGCTGAATTTCAGCCTCATCCTGAGCCTGAGTGCCAGCCCGTTGTTTGTCCCCATCAGTTATGCCGACGACGGCGCGTCCCGGCGCAGCTACCAGGTGCCGGCCGGCAGCCTGAGTGCCGCGTTGACCCGTTTCGCCGGCCTGGCCGGGGTCAACCTGTCGGTCGACCCGGCATTGGTCAGCGGCCGCAACAGCAGCGGGTTGTCGGGCGAATACGGCGTCGAAGAAGGGTTTGCCCGCTTGCTGCAAGGTTCTGGCCTGCAACTGCAACCGATGGGCGAGCAGGCGTACATGCTGACCCCGGCTCCAGAGGGCGGCAGCCTGCAATTGGCGCCGACCTCGATTCTGGGCACCACCAGCGATGCCGGCAGCGAGTCCTTCGCCGGCGGCCAGGTGGCGCGCCGTGGCTCCCAGGGTTTGCTCGGCTCGCGGGACTTTATGGAAACCCCGTTCAGCATGACCACCTACACCAGCGAGGCGGTCAAGAACCAGCAGGCGCGTACCCTCGGCGACCTGATCGCCAGTGACCCGTCGGTGCGCGCCACCAACCCGGCGGGCGGGCGCTATGAGCAGTTCACCATTCGCGGCTTCAGCCTGTTCAACAGTGACGTCGCCTACAACGGCCTCTACGGCGTATTGCCGACCTACACCATCGACATGGAAATGGCCGAGCGCGTCGACATCATCAAAGGCCCCAGCCAGTTGATCAACGGCATCTCGCCACGGGGCAGCGTGGGCGGCGGGATCAACGTGGTGCCCAAGCGCGCCACCGACGCCCCCATCACCTCGTTTACCGGCAGTTGGGCCTCCGACAGCCAGGCGGGCGGGGCGGTGGATATAGGCCGGCGTTTTGGTGAAGACAACCAGTTCGGCCTGCGTTTCAACGGCGTGAAACAGTCTGGCGACACCGCCTGGGATCACCAGAGTGTCGACCGCGAGATGGCCGTGCTGGGCCTGGATTTTCGCGGTGAGCGCCTGCGACTCTCCACCGACGTCGGCCACACCGAGCGCGACACCGACGCCCCGCAAGAGCGCGTGCAAGTCGGCCCCAAGGCCAACGTGCCGAGTGCCAACGACGTGCGCCACAACTACGCGCAGCCCTGGAGCAAGGCGAGTACCAACGACACCTTTGGCACGTTCAACGGTGAATTCGACCTCAGCGACAACGTGATGCTCTACGGCGGCGTGGGCGCGCGCAAAAGTAACCACGACTTCCTGCGCCATGCCGTGTCGGTGACCAACAATGCCGGTGATTTCAGTGTGCAGCCCCGCGACTTTACCCGCGACGAAAACGTGCGTACCGCCACGGCCGGCGTGCGCAACTGGTTCCATACCGGCCCGGTGAGCCATGAGGTCAACCTGGCGGCCAGTTACTTCTACATGGACTTTGAAAACGGCGGCGCGCGGTATGCATCGGGGTCGAGCAATCTCTACAACCCGGTGCAAACCCCCGCGCCCGGCAGGCCGACGCGATTCGACTCGAAGGTGTACACCGAGAGCCGCTTCAGCGGCGTGGCGTTGTCCGACACCCTGGGTTTCTTCGATGACCGGCTGCTGCTGACCCTCGGCGCGCGCTGGCAGCGGGTCAAGGTCGACGACTGGACCGATGACGTCAAAGGCAAGACCGCCTACGACGAAGAAAAGATCTCACCCTCGGGCGGCATCCTGTTCAAGGCCACCGACAAGTTGTCGCTGTACGCCAACTACATGGAAGGCCTGAGCCAGGGCAAGGTTGCGCCGTCGACTTCGGTCAACGACGACGAAATCTTCCCGCCGTTTATCAGTCGCCAGGTCGAAGTTGGCGCCAAGTACGACGCCGGTGCGTTTGCGGTGACCGCCGCGGTGTTCCGCATCAAGCAACCGGCCTACGAGACCAATGCCACCACGCTGGTCTTCGGCCCCAACGGCAAGCGCCAGAATGACGGCGTGGAACTCAGCGTGTTTGGCGAGCCGCTCAAGGGCTTCCGCCTGCTGGGCGGGGTGATGTACATCGACAGCGAGTTGACCAACACCACCCACGGCACCTTCGACGGCAACCGCGCGCCGGCCACGCCCAAGTACAACGTCAACCTGGGCGCCGAGTGGGATGTGCCGACCGTTGAAGGCCTGACCCTGACCAGCCGCGGGATCTATTCCAGTTCGCAGTATCTGGACCAGTCCAACGTCAAGGAAATCGACGCCTGGACCCGCCTCGATGTGGGCGCACGCTATGCCTTCAAGGTCGACGACAAGCACATCACCCTGCGGGCCAACGTTGAGAACGTGGCCAACCGACGCTACTGGAGTTCGGCCGGCGCCTCGGATGACAGCGAGCCGGGCTTGACCTTGTCGACGCCGCGTACGTACCTGCTGTCGGCCACGGTCGACTTCTAATCGCGACCACGCCACAGGGAAGTGGCACTCTCCCGTAGTTAAAGATTAAACACCTGAAGTTCAACGAATAGTGCAGTTGCGAAGGGCTGGCTATATGCAATCGTGAACTAAGTGACAATATGTTAGTCGATGTGTTTAACAAGATTTTATGAATTATGGCGAACTAATGGCCTTGGTCACTAGTTGTAAAAGGCCATGATTTGCCACGGCTGTCCTGCACATCGCTTGAGTGCAGGGTCTTGATCTTGTTCAAGGCGCCGCTGGGACTCGTTGTTGTTTCTGCACCCTTGAAACAGCCTCCTCAACGGGTTCTTCAGATTGGTGCAGATGTTCCAGACCCTACCGCCAACGCCGATTGATGCATGCCGAATGCAAGTTCCGGATGCCGAACACGTGTGCGCGTGGCTGATGCGAAAGGCCGGTTTGAAAACCGTCGACCTGGAGCGCGCCCGGCGCTTATCCCAGGACACCGACGACAGCGAATTGCTCGGCCTGCTGACGCGCCTGGGGCTGGTCTCTGAAGTGGAACTGGCGCGGGCCTGGGCCGATTTGCTTGGCGCACCGCTGTTATTGGCCGACGCCGCACCCCCGGTGCTCGACCCGCTGCCGGTGCTGACCGAACGCTTCATGCGCCATTACCAACTGGTGCCCGTGGGCTGGAGCCACGGCGGCATGCGCGTGCTGGCTGCCAACCCGGCGTTGCTGTACCCGTTCCAGGCCCTGGCGTATGCCTGCGGCGTGCCGGTGTGGCTGGCGGTAGGGCCACGCAACGAAGTCGAAACGCTGATCGAGCGCTACTACGGGCAGGGCCGTTCGGCGATGGGCACCCTGATCGAAAACCTCGACGAGCAGGGCGGCGCCCTGGAAGACATCGAGCATCTCAAGGACATGGCCTCCGAAGCCCCGGTGATTCGCCTGGTCAACCTGATCCTGCAACGGGCCGTGGAGCATCGCGCTTCGGACATCCATATCGAGCCGTTCGAAAACCAGCTCAAGGTGCGCTACCGCATCGACGGTGTGTTGCAGGACGCCGAAGCGCCGCCGTCGAGTTCCTCGGCGGCGGTGATTTCCCGGGTCAAGATCATGGCGCGCCTCGACATTGCCGAGCGCCGTTTGCCCCAGGACGGGCGAATAATGTTGCGCATCCAGGGCAAGGAACTGGACCTGCGGGTATCCACGGTGCCCACCAGTTTTGGCGAGTCGGTGGTGATGCGCCTGCTGGACCGCCAGACCGTGCAGTTCGATTTCCCGAGCCTGGGTTTCGACGGCCAGCGCCTGCAAACCTTTCTTGAAGTACTCGAGCGGCCCCACGGCATCCTCCTGGTCACCGGGCCTACCGGCTCGGGCAAAACCACCACGCTCTACACCGCGCTGTCGCGGCTCAATACCGCCGAGCGCAAGATCATCACCGTCGAAGACCCGGTGGAATACCAGTTGGAAGGCATCAATCAGATCCAGGTCAAACCCGCCATCGGGCTGGACTTTGCCGGGGCGCTGCGCTCGATCGTGCGCCAGGACCCGGACGTGATCATGATCGGTGAAATCCGCGACCTCGAAACCTGCCGCATCGCCATCCAGTCATCCCTGACCGGCCACCTGGTGCTCTCGACCCTGCACACCAACAGCGCCGCGGCGAGTATCACGCGTCTGCTGGACATGGGCGTGGAGAGCTACCTGATCGCCTCGACCGTCAATGCCATCCTCGCGCAGCGCCTGGTGCGCCGCCTCGACCCGGCGACCCGCGAGGCGTTCGAAGCGCCCCCGGAATTGATCGAGGAGCATGGCCTGGACCGCTTCACCGAGCAGCGCCCGATCCTGCTGTACCGGCCCCGCGCCAATGCCCCCGGCGGCGGTTATCACGGGCGCAGTGCACTCACCGAATTGCTGGTGATGAATGACGAACTGCGCAGCTTGTTGATGCGGCATGCCGACGCCGCGACCCTCGAACACGCCGCCCGCCGCGGTGGCCTGCGCACCCTGCATGAAGAGGGCCTGCGCCAGGCGGTGGCGGGTGTCACGTCCCTTGAAGAAGTGTTGCGCGTCACCCGTGGAGAGGGCGCGTGAGCCTGTTCAAATACCGGGCCCTGGACAGCCAGGGCGTTGCGCAAAACGGCACCCTCGAAGCCCGGGACCAGGCCGCCGCCGTCGCCACGCTGCAAAAACGCGGGCTGCTGCTGTTGCAGATAGACGCCGCCGGTGCCCAAGGGCTGCGCAGTGCGTTCGGGCGCGGCCAGTTGAACGGCGCGGCGCTGGTGAGTTTTACCCAGCAACTGGCCACGCTACTGGGCGCGGGCCAGCCGCTGGAACGTTCGCTGGGCATCCTGCTCAAGCAACCCGGCCAGCCGCAAACCCGTGCATTGATCGAGCGCATCCGCGAGCACGTCAAGGCGGGCAAGCCATTGTCGGCGGCGCTGGCGGAGCAGGGCAGCCAGTTCTCGCCGCTGTACCTGAGCATGGTTCGCGCCGGCGAGGCGGGCGGCGCGCTGGAGAACACCTTGCGCCAACTCGGCGACTACCTGGAGCGCAGCCAGTTATTAAAAGGCGAGGTGATCAACGCGCTGATCTATCCCGCATTCCTGGTGGTGGGCGTGCTCGGTTCGCTGGCCCTGTTGCTGGCTTACGTGGTGCCGCAGTTCGTGCCGATCTTCAACGACTTGGGCGTGCCGATCCCGCTGATCACCGAAGTGATTCTGGGGCTCGGCCAGTTCCTCGGTGCCTATGGCCTGGCGGTATTGGCGGGCTTTATCGTGACGAGTTGGGGCCTGGCTGTGCGCCTGCGTAACCCGCGGCACCGCGAGCAGTACGACCGGCGTTTACTCGGCATTCGCCTTATTGGCCCGCTGTTGCAACGGGTCGAAGCCGCACGCCTGGCGCGCACCCTCGGTACGCTGTTGAGTAACGGCGTGGCGTTGCTGCAAGCACTCGTGATCGCGCGCCAGGTCTGCACCAACCGCGCCTTGCAAGCCCAAGTCGCGCAAGCCGCCGAGTCGGTGAAGGGCGGCGGCACCCTGGCCAGTGCGTTTGGCGCCCAGCCACTGCTGCCAGACCTGGCGCTGCAAATGATTGAAGTCGGCGAACAGGCCGGTGAACTGGACAGCATGCTGCTCAAGGTTGCCGACGTGTTCGACGTCGAAGCCAAACGTGGCATCGACCGCCTGCTGGCCGCGCTGGTGCCGTCGCTGACCGTGCTCATGGCCGTCCTGGTGGCGGTGATCATGCTGGCAATCATGCTGCCGCTGATGAGCCTGACCAGCAATATATGAAGACCCAAGGAAGCAAGCCCATGCGCCATACCCGTTTCAAGCCCGCCCGCCGTCAGGCTGGTTTCACCTTGCTGGAAATGCTCGCGGTGATCGTGCTGCTGGGCATCGTCGCCACCATCGTGGTGCGCCAGGTTGGCGGTAACGTCGACAAGGGCAAATACGGCGCGGGCAAAGCGCAACTGGCCAGCCTGAGCATGAAAATCGAGAGCTATGGCCTGGACGTCGGCGCGCCGCCCAAGACCCTCCGGCAATTGGTCGAGAAGCCCGGCAACACCACCGGCTGGGCCGGGCCGTACGCCAAACCTTCAGATCTCAAGGACCCGTTCGGGCACGCCTTCGGCTATCGCTTCCCCGGTGAGCACGGCGCCTTCGACCTGATCTTCTACGGTCAGGACGGCCAGCCCGGCGGCGAAGGCTACAGCGCCGACCTGGGCAACTGGGAATAATGCCGGCCCTCCAACGCGGTTTTACCCTGCTGGAAATGCTGGCGGTGATCATCTTGATCAGCCTCGCGGCCGGGTTGGTGGGATTTGGCCTGCAACAAGGCCTGCGGGTTGCCAAGGAGCGTCAGGCGGTCGGGCAGATGGTCGATGCGCTGCGCAGCACACGGGCGCAGGCGATTATCAGCGGTACGCCGGCCAGGACGGTATTTGACCTGGAGCAACTAAGTTTCCAGGCGCCGGGGCGGCCTGTCAGGCATTGGCCGGCCGACCTGCAAGTGACGGTGCACACCGCCGAACACGCAGGCGCGGCCGTGGAGTTTTACCCCGACGGCAGTTCCACCGGAGGCAATCTGTTGTTGGCCAATGGCTCGCGGCGCTGGCGCATCGATATTGGCTGGCTCACCGGCAGCGTGCAGTCGAAGGTATTGCCATGAATCGCCAGTCGGGTTTCACCTTGCTGGAAATGCTCGCGGCGCTGACGCTCATGGCGATTTGCAGCAGCGTACTGCTGGTCGCATTCGGCCAGAGCGCGCGCTCGTTATTACAGGTCGCCCACAGCGACCGTCTGACCCATGCCGCCTTGAGCGTGATGGATCAGGAAACCTCCGGCCCACTGGCCAGCGGCACTCGCCAGGGTAGCCTGGGCGATGGTATCGATTGGCAATTGAGCATCGCCCAGCAGCCGACACGTATCGGTCAGCCACGCTTGTTTCGCCTCGACCTGACCGTCAGCGAGGCGCGGCGCCAGGCGCGTTTCAGCACCTTGAAGCTGCGCGCTGCCACCGACAGGGCGGGTCTGTGAATCGGCGTCAGCAGGGTTTTACCTTGCTGGAAATCATGATCGTGCTCAGTTTGCTGGGGCTGTTGTTGACTCTGGTGGGCGGTGCGTTGCTGGGCGCCAACCGTGCGGTGCTCAAGGCCCAGCGCTACACGGCCAGCCTGAATGAAATGCGCGCCGCGCAACAGTTCCTGCGCACGTCCATCAGCGAGGCGCTGCCTCTGGACGTGACTGAGGACGACAGCCAAACCAACGGCTTTTTCGTCGGCTCCGCCCAGCGCCTGCAATTCGTCGCGACCTTGCCGGGCGTGCTCGGCGGCGGCATTCAGCGTTTCACTTTGCAGTTGACCGAGCGCGAGTTGCAGGTAGCGTTCGCCCGGTTTGAGTCCAGCGCCCAGGTGAGCGTGCCGGCTACCCGCGGCGAGCCGCAGGTGCTGCTGAAGAATGTCGAGGATTTGCAGTTCAGGTATCGCGGCGTGTCGCCCAAGGGCCAGGCCACCGGCTGGGTCAGCGACTGGCCGTGGACCAAGCGCCTGCCGTACGCGGTACGCATTGCGGCACGGGTCGACGGGCCGGTGCCGTGGGTGACCCAAGTGGTGGCCCTGCGACTGAATCTCTCCAGCGGCGCATCGGACCAATGAAGCGCCAGCGCGGCGTAGCGCTGCTGCTGGTGCTGTGGGTGCTGGCGTTGCTCAGTCTGCTGCTGGGCGGTCTGGCCGGGTGGGTGCAGTTGGAAAGCCGTCAGGCCCTTTGGCATCGCCAGCACACCCAGGCGTTGCTGGCGGCAGAGGCGGGCGTGGCGCTGGCCATACGGGCCCTGGCCGACCCGCTGCAACGCAAGCAATGGATCGCCGACGGCCGTGAAATGCCCTTGGTGTTTGACGATGCACAGTTACGCGTGAGCCTGCACAGCGAGCGCGGCAAGCTGTATTTAAACAGCGCTGAGGCGACCGACTTCGCCCGCCTGGCCCTGGCCTGCGGTGCGACCCAGGCCCAGGCCAGCCGGCTCGCCAAGGATTTGGAGGCACGGCGCAACGAAGGCCTGGCGCCGTTCCGGGTGGTGGAGGAAGTGCGGCAACTCCCCGGCATGACTCAGGCGCTGTACCGCCGGCTGGCCCCGGAAATCAGCCTGTGGAGTGGCCTGGACCGACCCGATCCCGCTTTCGCCAGCCCCTTGATGCGTCGCGCCTTGAACCTGCCCCGGCAAAGCGCGGTGGGCGCTGACCCGGGTGACGTGCTGGTGATCGACAGCCGCGCACAACGCCCCGGCGGTTACCACGCCCGGTTACGAACCACGGTGTTATTGAGCCCATCGGAGGAAAGCGCACAGCCTTATCGGGTGCTGCGTTGGCAAGAATGAATCGATACCTTTCGGCGCCCATGGCGCACCTTCAACGGCTGGCAGAGCCGCTCACCCGGCGCTGGCGCGGCAGCTTGCTGCACGTGGGCTGGCAGCTGTGGCTCAAGGAGCTGCGTAGCTGCCTGCCGGCATGGCTGTCGATCCACGACATCCCCGAGTACCGCTACCACTGGCCGTTGACCGAGCCGGTGGCACACCCTGGCGGTGAAGTGCGCCAGGTGCTGGTGCTTGCGCAGGGGGCGGTGCTGTTGCAAACCCTGCAACTGCCCCTGGCGGCTGCGCGCAACCTGTCGACGGTGGTGGGCTATGAGCTGGACCGCTTTACCCCGTTCGAGGCTGAACAGCTGTACTTCGTGGCCCGTCAGGAACAGCGCACGGCCACGCAGGTGCAGGTGACGCTGGTGGCGATTTTGCGTGAGCGCCTGGATCAGATACTCGTGGAATGTGCCGCCCTCGGCTTGCAGCCTCACGCGGTGGATGTGAACGCAATGGGCATCGATTTGCTGCCGGCTCCGTTGCGTCCACGCCAGCGCCCGGCCGGCAAGGGCTTGCAACGCAGCTTGCCGTGGCTGTGCGGCGCGTTGTTGATTGCGGCGATGTTGTTGTGGCTCAACGACCGCCAGCGGGTGCTCGACGTTATGCATGAGCAGGTCCAGCAGCAAAAAGCCCAGGTCGCCGAGGTCCAGCGCCTGCGCCAGCAACTGCTCAACACCCGGGGTGCCGCGCAATACCTGATCCGCCGCAAGTCGGCGCAACCGCCGCTGGCTGCGCTGCTGAACGAGCTGACCGCGTGCCTGCCCGCCGACACCTGGATCGACCAGTTGGACGTCAACAACGGCGCCGAGGTTTCCTTCTCCGGGCAGAGCGCCAAGGCGAGTGCACTGATCACCCGGATCAAGGCCTGCCACAGCCTGGAAAACGCCCAGTTCGAAGGGGTGATCCAACCCGACGCGCAAACCGGCAAGGATCAGTTTTCCCTGCGCGCCCACTTGCACCAGGAGGCCGCCGATGCGCCGACCACTGACACCCCGTGAACGGCGCGGCGCGGCCTTGCTAATCCTGGCGCTGGTGCTCGGCAGCGCCTACTGGCTGCTGATCGACAGCTGGTTTGCCGGGCCATTGCGCGCCATGGGCGAGCAAGCCGAACAGCTGCGCGAACAACAGCAACGCTATGCCGGCCTGCTGCAGCAGGGTGCGTCCCTGCGCGAGCAACTGGAGCAAGCCCGCCAGGACCCGGCCAGCAGCACCAGCCTGCTGCCCGGTGATGACCCCAGCGTGGTGGCAGCGGACCTGATGCAGCGCATCGCCGACCTGATCAGCAGCCGTGCCAGCCGCGGCGGCGGCTGCAGCCTGACCCAGCGCATGCCCATCACCCCGGAGCAGGATGACACCGAGCCCTATCGCCAGGTGAAAGTCAGCCTGACCCTCAACTGCGCCATCGAACCCCTGAGCGCGATCCTGCATGAACTGGAGTACCAGCGGCCGTTCCTGTTCGTGGACGAAATCAGCATCCGCCGCGGGCCGAATGCCCCCGCCAGCGGCGGCGCCGGAAAGCTGGTGGTGCACCTGCTGGTGCGCGGCTATCTGCAACCGGCTGCCGCCACGCAGGCCCGCCGATGATCAATTCATTACGGCCCCTGGAATGGGGACTGCTCGGTGTGGCCGGGCTGCTGGGCCTGCTGATGGCGGGCATCTTGAGCAGCATCGGTGATGCGCCGCAGTGGCTGGATGAGCCTGCCTCCACGGCGCGCGCCAATGCCTCGGCCAAGGTCCGCGTCGCCCCGAGTGCGAGCCTGGAAAGCCTCGCCGGCACCTGGCAGGCGCCGCTGTTCAGCCCCGACCGCAGCCCCGATGCCGCCATTGGCCAGGCCGAGGTGTCCAGCCTGTCGAGCCTGAAACTGACCGGCGTACTGCTCGACGGCGACCTGCGCGTCGCCCTGCTCAAACGTCCCGACGGCCCGCCCCTCAACATCCACCAAGGCCAGACCCTGCCCAACGGCTGGCGCCTGGAACACCTGACACCGTTGCACGCCCGTTTTGTGCTGGATGGCCGCACCCAAACCCTGAGCCTTAGCGTTCCGCGTTTGCCGCCGGCATCCACCACGCCGCCGATTTCCCTTCCTCACGAGCCCGCCCCTTGATCGATACTTGCCCTGGCGCCTTGCGCACCACCGTGTTTTGCCTGGCCACGGCCGCCTCACTGGGCGGCTGTGGGTCATTCCCCGATCACCTCGACCCGGACGATGCCTTGCTCCACGAGGCGATGCAGGGCACCGGTTCGCAACGCCCGCCCGTGGACGCAGCCAGCGACCCGCCTGCCCAGCCCCAAGCACCCACGCCGCCCCAGCGCCAGTTGATTCGCGGCAACCAGCAGTTTGTGCGTGCGCCCGCACCGGCGCCTGCGGTCAAGGATGAAGCCACTGGCGACATCGTGTTCAACTTCGCCGACCAGCCGATCGAGGCGGTGATCAACAGCGTCATGGGCGACCTGTTGCACGAGAACTACAGCATCGCCGAGGGCGTGAAAGGCAACGTGAGCTTTTCCACCTCCAGACCGGTGAGCAAGCAGCAGGCGTTGTCGATCCTCGAAACCCTGCTGTCCTGGACCGATAACGCGATGATTCGCCAGGGCCAGCGCTACGTGATCCTGCCGGCCAACCAGGCGGTGACGGGCAAGCTGGTGCCGCAAATGAGCGTGTCGCCACCCTCCAGCGGGCTCTCGGCGCGGCTGTTTGCGCTGCGCTTTATCTCGGCCACGCAAATGCAGAAACTGCTCAAGCCGTTTGCCCGGGAAAACGCGTTCCTGCTGGTGGACCCGGCGCGCAATGTGTTGAGCCTGGCCGGTACGCCGGATGAGTTGGCCAACTACCAGGACACCATCGACACCTTCGATGTTGATTGGCTCAAAGGCATGTCGGTGGGGGTGTTCGGCTTGCAGCGGGCCTCGGTGGCCGAGTTGATGCCCGAGCTGCAAAAGATGTTTGGCCCCGACAGCGGCATGCCCCTGGCGGACATGGTGCGGTTCCTGCCGATCGAGCGCACCAACTCGGTGGTGGCGATCTCGTCCCAGCCGCAGTACCTCAGTGAAGTTGGCGACTGGATTCACACCATCGACGAAGGCGGCGGCAACGAACCGCAGATGTACGTGTACGACGTGCGCAACATGAAAGCCACGGACCTCGCCAAGTACCTGCGCCAGATCTACGGCACCGACGCGATCAAGGACGATACGCCGGCCAAGGTGGCGCCGGGTTTGCGCACCGCGACCTTGTCCTCACTCAACACCAGCGGCAATAGCGCGGGCCTGAGCAGCAGCCCTCCCGCAGGCGATGATGAAGAGCAGCCCGCGGCCGCCAGCGAAGAGAATGAACGCGTGGAACCGGGCGCTGGCGACAAAAGCCTCGACGCTGGCACCCGAATCACCGCGCAAAAAAGCAGTAACCAACTGTTGGTGCGCACGCGCCCGGTGCAGTGGAAGGAGATCGAATCGGCGATCAAACGCCTCGACAACCCACCACTGCAAGTGCAGATCGAGACGCGCATCCTTGAAGTCAAACTCACCGGCGAACTCGACCTCGGCGTGCAATGGTACCTGGGACGCCTGGCAGGCAACTCCACCAGTACCACCGTGGCCAATACCCCCGGCAGTCAGGGCGCGCTGGGCGGTGGCGGCGCGGGGTTGGGCGCAGATTCGCTGTTCTATTCCTTCGTCAGCTCCAACCTGCAAGTGGCCTTGCATGCCCTGGAGACCAATGGCCGAACCCAGGTGCTGTCGGCGCCGTCGCTGGTGGTGATGAACAACCAGCCGGCGCAGATCCAGGTGGGCGACAACATCCCCATCAGCCAGACCACGGTCAACACCGGCAACGCCGACAGCACCTTGAGCAGCGTGGAATACGTGCAGACCGGGGTGATCCTTGACGTGGTGCCGCGCATCAACCCGGGTGGCCTGGTGTACATGGACATCCAGCAGCAGGTCAGTGACGCCGAGACCCCGACCACCAACAGCAGCGACACGCCCAACAACCCGCGTATCTCCACGCGCTCGGTGTCCACCCAAGTGGCGGTGCAAAGCGGCCAGACCGTGTTGCTCGGCGGGCTGATCAAGCAGGACAACGCCGAGAGCGTCAGCGCCGTGCCGTACCTGGGGAAAATCCCGGGGCTGCGCTGGTTGTTTGGCAGCACCAGCAAGTCCAGGGATCGCACCGAGTTGATTGTGCTGATCACGCCCAGGGTGATTACCAGCAGCAGCCAGTCGCGGCAGGTGACGGATGATTATCGCCAGCAGATGCAGCTGTTGCGCCCGGCGAACTGAACGGCGCGTCAGCCCTTGCGTTGCAAGGTGTGATAGCCCAGCGCTGCCCGGGCTTCACGCAACGATTTGCCTTCATCAAGCAACGCCCGGATACGCGCCTCCACCGCTTCAATCGAACGCGCGCACGCCGCCACTTCATGGGCGCGCTCGCGGGGCACGATCACCACGCCGTTGGCATCGGCGACCACGATGTCGCGGGCACACACACGGGCCTGGCCGATGGACACCGGCTGGTTCACCGCTTCCACTTCAACCCGGTCCTTGCCGGTACGCATGAACCGGCCCTTGGTGAACAACGGGTAGCCATCGCCCAGCGCCTTGCTCACGTCGCGGCACACGCCATCGATCACGGTCGCGGCGATCCGCTGGCTGCCGGCGTATTGGGTCATGATGTCGCCCCACACGGTGCAGTCGGTACGCCCGTCGTTGTCGATCACCACCACATCGCCTTCGGCCACGTCATCGACAAAGTCGCCGACGGTGCCCGGCGGGTTGCTGGCGCTGACGTAGCGCACGGTGAAGGCGGGGCCGACGACCACCTGGCGATAGTTGTCCAGGGGCATGATGCCCAGGCATTGGCCGGGCAGGCCGAGTTTGTCCAGGGCGTCGGACACGCCCGGGGTGTCCAGGCCGGCAAACAGGGCAACCAATTCTTGGTCTTGGGGTGACATGGGTAACTCCTTGTGTTGGGGGAAATCAGTCAGGGTTGTGGCCGCGGCTCGGCAATGGTCAGCAAAATGATGAAGCTGATGAACGAGCCGATTGCCAGCCAGGCGAACACGTAGTTCCAGCCATAGTTGTCCAGCAGCAGGCCGGTGATGAAGGGCGTTGCGGCGGCGCCCAACTGGCCGATCATGTTCACGATGGCGTTGGAGATCGGAAAGGTTTTCTTGGTGGTCAGGCCCATCGGGTAGGCCATGTAGGAGGAGAACCCGAGGCTCAACACCATACCGGTCAACATCAGTAGCAGGCCGTAGGGCAGGGGCTCGGCGGGTGAATTGATCAGCAGGTACATCATCAGTGAGGTGCCGACCGCCGACAGCAGCATGCCCGGTTTGCGGCGCCCGCCCATCAGGCGGTCCGAGCAGAAACCGCCCAGCAGGTTGCCCAGCACCGCGCCCACCCAGGGTGCTGCCGAGACCAGGCCCATGTTCATGATCGAGAACTGCTTGACGGTCATCAGGTAAGTCGGGATCCACGCCAGCAGCACGCTGGAGACACCGAGCTGGAAGCAATAGCTGGTGGCACAACCCCAGATGTTCCAGGACTTGAACACCTGGCGGTTGGTTTCCAGCGGCGTTTCATCGCGGGTGCGGATAACCCGGTCGAGCTTCTCCACCCAGGCCGGGGTCTTGTGTACGCGGGCGGTTTGAGTGACCGCAGTGTCTTCGACGATGTACTGCAATTCGGCTTTGTTGACGAAGCGGCTGCGGGAAGGATGGTCGGTGACCAGCAAGTACCAGATCAGCGCCAGCACGATGCCCGGGATGGCGAAGAAGTAGAAGATCTCGCGCCAGCCCCACACCGAAATGATCACCGCGCACAGCGGCGGCACGATCACAGGGCCGAACTTCACCGCCGAGAGAAAGATCCCCGACGCCGTGCCTTTTTCCCGTGCCGGAAACCAGTTGTTGATGGTGGTGGTCATGCTGATAGGCAGTGGGCCTTCGGCGACGCCCAGCCCCAGGCGATACAGTTTCAGCGCCAGCAGTGAGCTGGCGGTGCCCACCAACCCGGTCAACAGGGAGGTCAGCACCATGGCCCCTGGCAGGATCCGGCTGACGCCAAAGCGCCCGAAGGCAAAGCCCGCCGGCAGTTGTGCCAAGACGTACGCCAGCAGGAACAGGCTGACCAGGCCGCCGGCCTGGGCGTTGCTCATTTCAAATTCCTGGCGAATAAACGGCAGCGCCACGCCGAGGTTGGCGCGGTCGGCCGCGGCCACGGTGTAGATCAGGAAAATCAGCGCCGCAACCACCCAGCGGTATTGGCTGCGCACAGCGGGTTGTATGACTTCAGGCATAGACATGGGGGCGGACCTTGTTGTTGTGAGTGTTGTCCAGATCGGCCCTAATCTTAAGAAGCGCCGCACGCCACCATTAGCGATATTTATCTATGTGAATTCATCACTTTTCTTCTTCAGTCTGCAGGTGGGTGCAGAAGTGGTGAATGGCCTCGCACGCTTGGCGCAATGACGCATCATCCAACGCATAAGCAATACGAATGTACGGCGCCAGGCCAAAGGCGCTGCCCTGCACCACGGCCACACTGGCCTCGTCGAGCAGCGCCAGGGCCACGTCTTCATCGCTGCGCAGCAGCCGGCCGCCCGCCGAGGTACGCCCGATCAACGCCGCGCAGGAGGCGAAGGCATAAAACGCACCGGCGGGGCTCACGCACTCAAGGCCCGGTGTGTCGTTCAGCAACTCGACCATCAAGTCCCGGCGCGCCTGGAACACCCCGCGGCTGTCGCGGATGAAATCCTTGGGGCCTTCCAGTGCGGCGAGTGCCGCCTGTTGCGAGATCGAGCAGGCGCCGGAGGTTTGTTGGCCTTGCAGCTTTTCCATGGCCTCCAGCAGCCAGCGCGGCCCGGTGGCGAAACCGATGCGCCAACCGGTCATGGCGTAGGCCTTGGATACACCGTTCATGGTCAAGGTGCGCGGCGCCAGCCGGGGTTCAACCTGGGCCAGGGTATGGAACGCCTGATCGTCGAAGATCAGGTGTTCGTAAATATCGTCGGCGAGGACCAACACCTGCGGGTGGGCCAGCAACACGTCGGTGAGTGCCCGCAACTCGTCCTCGCTGTACACCGCGCCGGTGGGGTTGGACGGTGAGTTGAGGATCAGCCAGCGGGTCTGCGCGGTGATGGCGGCGGCCAGTGCCTCGGGTGTCAGCTTGAAGCCACTGTCGGCATCACAGGTGACGATGCGTGCTTCGCCGCCGCACAGATGCACCATCTCCGGGTAGCTGACCCAGTACGGCGCCGGCACGATCACCTCGTCACCTTCATCGAGGGTGGCCGCCAGGGCGTTGTAGATCACTTGCTTGCCGCCGTTGCACACCAGAGTGTCCTGCCAGGACACGTCCAGGCCATTTTCACGCCGGAACTTAGCCGCCACCGCTTCGCGCAAGGCGCGGGCACCCGCGACTTGGGTGTAGCGTGTATGCCCGGTTTCAATGGCCTGGATCGCGGCTTCGCGGATATGCCGCGGGGTATCGAAATCCGGCTCACCGGCGCACAGCGAGATGATGTGCGCGCCTTGCGCCCGGCGTTCGGCGACGCGGTCCATGATGCGATAGGTGGCGGACGGTTGCGCGCTGGCCAGGCGCGGGTTGAGCCGTTGGGTATCGGTGCTCATCGGGTGATCGCCTCAAACTGCGCGTCGTGCATCACCTCAACCACTGAACGCCCGCTGCGCACCGCCTGCACCATGCCGTCCTGGCGGCGGGCGATGCGCTCGCCAAGGTCCAGTACCTTTTCGATCATCGCCTGGGGCACGAACACCGTGCCGCAGGTATCGGCGATCACATAGTCATCCTCGCTGACGCTTACGCCAGCGACGCTTAAGGTCACGCCGGCACCGACCTGCACCACGCGGTTGCGCGCGCTGATCATGGTCACGCCGCGCCCGTACACCGGATAGCCGATGGCCTCGCTGCCGTCGATATCGCGGCTGAAACCATCAATCACCGTGCCACGTATGTGTTTGCGCGATGCCGCGTTGGCGATGATGTCTCCCCAGCAGGAAATGCCCTCGGTGCCGCCGGCAATCACCAGCACCCGGTCATCCGTTTCAACCTGTTCGATCACCGGTGTGATCAGGTGCACCGACGGGGCGGTGTCGGACTTGGGGCCGAGCAGCACGGTACTGGTGCGGCCGACGATTTTCGGGCAGTTCCACAACGGGCGCAGGCCCACAGTGGCGCCGGGCAGGCCGAGGAAGTCGAGGGCGTCGGACACGGTGTTGGTGTCCAGTGCGGCCAGGCGGTCAAGCAAGTGATCAGCGGTCATGGGCGAGCCTCGGGTGACGGAGACGGCCAGTGTCAGCGAGTCGCTTTGATAGGTATATTACGAAGTACAGAAGCCTTGCATACGCTTAACCTATGGAAAAACCATGATCAATTTTCGTCTGATTCGTCACCTCTGGTTGTTCCTCGCGGTGGCTGAGGAGCAGAATTTCGGCCGCGCCGCCAAGCGCCTCGGCATGTCCCAGCCGCCCCTGAGCGAGCAGATCCAGGTGCTGGAACAGGCGCTCAAGGTCAAGCTGTTCGACCGCTCCCGGCGCGGGGCAAAACTCACGCCGGTGGGCGCGGCAATCCTGCCGGCGGTGCGCAAGTTCGCCGAGCAACTGGAGCGCCTGGAGCTTGCGGTGGAGGAGGCAGTGGCGGGGCAGTCGGGGATGCTGACCATTGGCGCGATCTCCACGGCGATGTTCGATGTGTTGCCCGGCCTGATCGAGCAACTGAAGCTCGAGTACCCGCAGCTCACGGTATCGGTGCGCGAAATCGATAGTGTCGAGGCACTGCCGGCGCTGGAGGCCGGGGATATCGACCTCGCATTCGCGCGCCTGGACGGCGACCTGGGGGCTTCGGTGCAGTCACTTCCATTGACCGAGGATCGGCTGGTGGTAGCCTTGCCCGCGGATCATCCGTTGGCGAGCCGCACGCGCATCAGCCTGTCGAGCCTGGCCAACGAGCCGCTGGTGATGTTTTCGCGCAACGTCAGCCCGGTGTATTTCGACAACCTGATCGCCACTTGCCGCGCCAGCGGTTTTTCCCCACGTGTGCTGCATGAAGTGCGCTCGGTGGCCTCGCAGATTGCGTTTGTCAGCTACGGGCAGGGGATTGCGCTGGTGCCGGCGTCGCTGAAAAAACTGGCCCCGGCCAATGTGGTGTTTCGTGGGTTGAGCCAGAAACTTAACGTGGTGACCACGGCCATCGCCTGGAATACCCAGCGCGCCAACCCGGTGGTGGAGGCGGTGATTGCGCGGTTTCGCTAAGGGTTGCCCCGGCTCAGGTACTCGAACAGTTTCGCCGCTTCCGGCGCCAATTGCGCCTGGTTGCTGACCCCGACAAACAAGGTACGTTGCGCCCAGTCATCGTCCAGTTCGACTGCGATCAGCCGGCTGCCCAGCAGTTCGGCGCGCACCGATAACAGCGGCAGGATCCCGATGCCCAACCCGGCTTCGATCATCCGGCAGATCCCGTCGAAACTGCTGACCTGAATCCGTACCTTCAGCACCTTGCCGGCGCTTGCGGCGGCGTCGGTGATCCGGCGCAGCAGCGAGCTGCCCTGGTTCAGTGCCACGTAGTCAAAACCCAGGGTGTCGCAGAAAGAAACCCTACGTGCCGTAGCCAGCGCATGGCCCACCGGCACCAGCAACACCAGCCGGTCCTCGCGATACGGCAACGTGTACAGCCCCTGCGCCGGTACGTTGTCGGCAAAGATCCCGATATCGGCGCGGCCACTTTCCACCGCCTGGATGATCGGCTCGCTGAGGGCTTCTTCCAGGCCGATACGCACATGGGGGTTGTCCTGCAGGAACGCCGCCAGGTCGTCCGGCAGGAACTGCACCACCGCCGAGGTATTGGCGAACAGGCGCACGTGCCCGCGCACCCCAACCGCGTAGTCACTGGCGTCGCAGGCCATGCGGTTGACGCCTGCCAGGATGATTTTCGCGTGTTCGACCATGCCCTGGCCCGCCGCCGTCAACTCCAGCCCCCGTGGCAGGCGCACGAACAGCGGGCACTCGGTGGTGCGCTCCAGTTCGGCCAGGCGCTTGCTGGCGGTCGAGACCGTCATGTTGGCCTTTTCGGCGGCGCGGGTCAGGTTGGCGGTTTCGGCGGCAAAGATCAGCAAGCGCAGGGACAGCAGGTCGAAATGCAGGGGATTGATCATCAGGTGTGTCCGAGGGTTTCCAATTTGGAAAGGATAGTGGCGAAATTCGAAATTTTCATCCGTCCGGTTTATGTCGATTATCCATGGCGCACGCATTCAACAAGAACGGGAAACGTCATGGGCTTACCGTTGCAACGCCTTTTTTTGCACGAAGTCGCCACCCGCGACGGCTTCCAGAACGAAGCGCTGACCCTGCACTTTCACAACACCCGCCGCATGGCACTGGCCAACACACTGGAGCTGCGCCCATGATCGACCATCTTGACCACCTCGTACTCACCACCATCGACCCCGTCGCCGCCGAGGATTTCTACGTGCGCGTGCTTGGCATGCAGGTACAGACCTTCGCTGGCGGGCGCAAGGCGTTTGCCTTCGGCCAACAGAAAATCAACCTGCATGTACGCGGCCACGAATTCGAGCCCAAGGCCCATTTACCCGTGCCGGGGGCGCTGGACCTGTGCTTTATCGCCTCGATTCCACTGGATCAGGTGATTGCCCACTTGGCCAAGGTCGAGTGGCCGATCATCGAAGGCCCGGTACTGCGCACCGGCGCCACCGGGCCGATCCGCTCGGTGTACGTGCGCGACCCTGACCTCAACCTGATCGAGATTTCCGAGCAGGTGCAGCCATGAACGTGGCGTCCCTCGACAGCGACAGCCTGCCTCTGAACATTCCCGTCCCGGCCGGGGTTAGCGCAAAGCCTCAAGCGCATCGGTCGGGTTGGCTTCAAGTCAATTTCATCGCCCAGGTGTTGGATATTCCACTGGATGGGAAGGGGCACTGGACGAAGAAAAACTCGCCGCAGAGCTGCGTAACGGTTGCGCCAGGGCAGCAGAGCCGCTTTTAGCCGCGCCAGACGGGAACCAGCGCCTCGTCAATCATCCAGTGCGGTTGGCCAGGCCGGATGCAGGTGCCGCCGATCCAGCGTTCCTGGGTGGCGTGGTCCGGCCAGTAAGCCTTGCCCTCCAGAACCTGGCGGCCAAGCGCGGTCAATGCCAGCGGGCGTTGCGGCCATGGCAGTTGAACCTCCGACTCGATCAGCAGCGCAGGGGCGCCATCGATCAGCGGCCGCATCAGGGCATGAAACATCATGTCCCCCAGATAGGGCAGCGGTTCACGTTTGCCCATCAATTCGGCAAACACCCGGCCAAACGGAATCGGGCCCGCTTCACCCACGTACTGCAAGGACAAGCGTTCGGTCAGTGACAAGCCGTCCCGAACCCCCGGCAATTCCTGCAACTGCCGGCGCAGCGCCGGGGCCAGGAAGGGCAGGGAGGTGTGGCTGCCCCGGGCCAGTTCCGCCAGCTTCACTGGTGAACGGTCGCAATACGCCAGCCAGGCTTGCCGCGCCAGGCCCAGCATGTCGGCATCGACTCGCCGGCGCTGGGGCCACAACCAGGCCAGCACTTCGGGGGCCAGTTGGCCAATCCCGATAAAGCGTTGCACGCCGGGGATACGGTCAACCTCGATCAGCTCAAGCCGTTCAGGTACATGATCGAGCCCCGCCAGCGCACGCATCAGGAACAACTGATCGTAAGCATCCGCCTCGCACCACAACACGCTGTGGCCGGCGCGGCCCAGTTGTTCAAGATGTGCGTATTCGTCGGCATGCCGGTGCGCCACCTCCTGCTCGTCCATTGCAAAAGCCTGGCTAATATAGCGGCTGCGATCGGCTTCGTATTGAGCGGCGGGCAAATCCTGGACCGGCCCCATGCACAACGGATCAATCAGCATTCGAAAGCGGCCCTTGAACCCCGCGATGCCCAGGCTGTGGGCAATATCGTTGCCGCAGCGCCAGTGGGTGGTACGGGCCTCATCGCTCGCCTCGAAACTCGGGTGGCGCGCGGCAAAGTCCACCGCGTCGACGTGCGCCTTGAGCTTGGGCCAGCTCGGGAAGCCCAGTTCCCTGGCGATCTGCCATTGAGCATCGGATAAAGTCGGGGCTGCGGCGGCGCCGGCGCTTTTGAGGCGCAGCAAAAGCTCCTTGGCACGCTTGCGTTGCTGCTCAAGGTTGATATGGCCGTTAGAGGACGATAAGGCTTGGGACATACGATCTCCTTGCACAAACCTTGTCCGCTTTAAGGTTGGGAGTCGTAGAAATGTGATATTCAGTCAAGGTCTTGGGCGCAGCCCTTTCCGCGGATGGTGGCGTAGATGGCGCCAAGCGGGAAATATAGGCAGTGCAATGGTTGATTGCAAGCCGCCCGGCGCAGGACGCCGGTGCATGGCACAGGAGACGTTCATGAAAGTTGGTGTGATTTCCGATACCCACGGCTTGCTCCGCGCCGAGGCCCTGGCGGCCCTGGAAGGGTGCGAGCAAATTGTTCACGCCGGGGATATCGGAAGCCCGGAAATCCTCGAACTGTTGGCCTCGATTGCGCCGTTACACGTAGTGCGCGGCAATAACGACCTCGACGCCGCGTGGGCAGAACACCTGGCGGATCGGCTGGAGTTCGACCTGAATGGCTGGCGGGCGCTGTTGGTGCATGACATCGCCGATGTGCCGCAGGCGCTTGATCCGGGCATCCGGTTAGTGATCACCGGCCACTCTCACAAACCGTTGATTGAATGGCGTGGCGATCGGTTGTTTCTCAACCCGGGCAGTGCAGGGCGCCGGCGCTTCAAGTTGCCGGTGACACTGGCGCTGCTTGACGTGCGCGAGCACGCGATCAAGCCACGCGTGGTGTCACTCGAGCCCAAGCACTGAGCAACCCTTGTGGGGGGGGAGCAAGCTCACTCGCCACAAGGGCGGTATGTTCTGCCTCAGCATTGTGTCTAAACCAGGAACAAGGATCATCAAGTCCATGAGTGTGTTGATCGAAACCCGGGCGCTCACGCGTATGGACGAGCGCCGCCAGCTGCAATTGCTGCAACCTACGAACTTCCAGCTGCACCACGCCGACCGCATCTCCATCACCGGTTCATCCGGCTCCGGCAAAAGCGTATTTCTTCGGGCACTCGCCTTGCTCGACGCGCCCACCTCAGGGGAAATCCTCTGGCAGGGGCAACCCATCGCCAACGCGCAAATCCCGCACTATCGCAGCCGCATCAGCTACCTCTCCCAACGCCCGGCGCTGATCGAGGGCACCGTGGAAGACAACCTGCGCTTTCCCTATAGCCTCAAGGCCCTGCACCACCTGGGTTTCGACCCGGATGCGGTCAAGGCGCTGCTGGCCCACGCGGGAAAGGCGCCGGGCTTCCTGGCAAAAAATGCCGGCGATTTATCCGGCGGCGAGTCCCAGGTGGTGTCACTGATCCGCACCCTGCAACTCAACCCCGATGTGCTGTTGCTGGACGAACCCACCGCCGCCCTCGATCCGGACTCGTCTCGGGAAGTTGAGGCGCTGATCAACGCCTGGGCAGAGGCGGATAATGACCACGCCTATATTTGGGTGTCCCATGACCCGGGCCAGGCGCAACGCATGAGCACCACCCGCCTGCACATGGACGCCGGCATGCTGACAGGCGCCGAGCAGCCATGAATTATCACGACCTCACAGCACTGGACATGGCCATCGCCGCCTCGTTGATCCTGATCAACGGCGCGTTGTCGTTGTTGTTGCGCCTGGGCCTGGAGCGCCAGCTGTTCTGGGCCGCGGTGCGTACGGTGGTGCAGTTGTTGGCGATCGGTTACCTGCTGGGCTGGGTCTTCGAGTTCGCCTACTGGTACGTGGTGTTGCCGCTGATGAGCCTGATGACCCTGATCGCCGGCCTCTCGGCAGCCGGGCGCGGCAAGCGTACTTACGCCGGCCAGCGCGCCGACAGTATCGTGTCGGTGTGGGGCAGTTCGTGGCTGGTGACGGCTATCGGCTTGTTCGCGATCATCCGGATTCACCCGTGGTACGAGCCGCAGTATGCGATTCCAATCCTTGGGATGATTCTCGGCAATACGCTCACGGGCGTGTCCCTGGGCATTGAGCGCATGACCCAGGAACTGACCTCGGGGCGTAACACCATCGAAATGGTCCTGGCCCTGGGTGGTTCACGGTGGGAGGCGGCGCAGGATGCGATTCGCCAAGCGGTGCGGGCCGGGATGATCCCGACCCTGAACCAGATGACGGTGGTGGGCATTGTCAGCCTGCCGGGCATGATGACCGGCCAGGTGTTGGCGGGAGAGAGCCCGGTGGACGCGGTGCGTTACCAGATCGTGATCATGTTTTTGATCGCTGCATCGTCGGCGCTGGGCACGGTAGGCGCGGTGCTGCTCACCTACCGGCGGTTGTTTTCCCCAGGGCATCGGTTCCTGCGCTACCGGCTTGAGGAGCGCAGCTGAAGGCCTATGGCATGTCCAGCACGCCAAAATCCAGCAACACCTTCATTGCCTGGCTTTTGTCCGCCGCCAGCTCAAAGGCTTGTACCGCCTCGCAAAATGGCACGGTGTGGGAGATCACCGGGCGTACATCAATCACCTGGCGGTTGAGCAAATCCACCGCCTGGGCGAATTCCGAATGAAAACGGAAAGTGCCCCGCAGGTCGATCTCGCGGCTCACCAGCATGTTCAGCGGCAGCGAGACTTCGCCACCCAGGCCGACCGTCACCAGCACGCTGCGCGGGGCCATGCATTCCAGGCCATTGCGCAAGGCCTGGGCGCTGCCGGAGACTTCGAACATCACGTCGAAGTAGCCTTTTTCGGCGGTGTAGCGCTTTAACGCGTCGGCGTCTTGCGCCAGGTTGTGGGTGCGGCTGGCGCCCATTTTCGCGGCGCAGGCCAAGGGGCCGGCGGCCAGGTCCACGGCAACGATTTCGCCCGCGCCTGCTGCGCGCAGGCTGCCGATCAACAGGTTGCCGATGGGCCCGCAGCCGGTCACCAGAACCCGCTTGCCGAAGACCGCCCCGGCGCGCTGAATGGCATGCAAGCCTACGGACAACGGTTCGGCCATCGCACCTTCGGCAAGGCTGACATGGTCGGCCAGCAGGTGCGCCTGATGCGTCTCGATCACCAGGGTCTGTTGAAACGCACCTTGTATGTGAGGGAAGGGCATCGCACTCCCGTAAAAACGCATGTTCAGGCAGTGGTTGGGCAGCCCTTGATGGCAATAACGGCAACCCCCGCAAGGCCGCGACGGCGAGACCGACAAACGTTGGCCCACCTTGAACGAAGTGTCTTCACGGCCCACCGCCTCGATCACCGCCGACACCTCATGGCCCAGCACCATCGGCTCGCGCAGGCGCACGGTGCCGAAGCCGCCGTGCTGGTAGTAATGCAGGTCCGAGCCGCAAATGCCGCCCCGGGCAATGCGCACCCGCAACTGGTCGGGGGCGAGTGCCCGGGGTGCGGTTTGCGGTTCTACCCGCAGGTCTTTCGAGGCATGGCAAACAATCGCGTGCATGAAATTCTCCGGGTTACAGCGAGGCGGTGATGCCACCGTCTACGTACAGGATATGACCGTTGACGAAACTCGCCGCGTCGCTGGCAAGGAATACCGCCGCCCCGGCCAGTTCGGCGACGTCGCCCCAGCGCCGGCTCGGTGTGCGTTGCACCAGCCAGTCGCTGAATTCGGGGTTGGCCACCAGGTTGGCGTTCAGTTCGGTCTTGAAATAGCCGGGGCCGATGCCATTGACCGTCAGCCCGTGGGGGCCCCAATCGATGGCCATGCCTTTGGTGAGCATCTTCAGCGCGCCTTTGCTGGCGGCATATGGGGCGATGCCCGGGCGCCCCAGTTCGCTTTGCACCGAGCAGATATTGATGATGCGCCCACGCTTGCGCGGGATCATCGCCCGAGCCACAGCCTGGCCAACGAGGAACGCGCTGTCGAGGTTGGTGCTCATCAACTCGCGCCAGTGGGTTTCGCTGTAGTCCTCCAGGGGCCCGCGCCGTTGCATGCCGGCGTTGTTGACGAGGATGTCCAGGGGGCCCAGGTGCTTTTCGATGTCTGCCACGGCGGCCAGCACCGCGGCGCCGTCGGTGACGTCGAACGCCTGGGTGTGCACCTCAAGACCCTCCGCCGCCAGCAGTGCGGCGCTGTCACGCAAGGTGCTGCGGTTGCGCCCATTGAGTACCACCCGTGCGCCGGCCTGGGCCAGGCCACGGGCGATGGCCAGGCCAATGCCGGCGCTGGAGCCGGTGACCAGGGCCAGGCGGCCATCCAGGCGGAAGGTGTCTAAAACGCTGTGCATGGAGTGATCTCCCGGGGCAGGGACAGGTGATCAACACTATTAATCCGAGTACGGCACACCGTCCACATTGTTATAGGTCAAACCCTGTCATATCGTGTATGA
This sequence comes from Pseudomonas sp. A125, assembly GCF_055409485.1. NCBI lineage: Bacteria > Pseudomonadati > Pseudomonadota > Gammaproteobacteria > Pseudomonadales > Pseudomonadaceae > Pseudomonas > Pseudomonas sp. A125. The sequence continues at coordinate 129,510 of NZ_JBUZVP010000003.1, read as the reverse complement.
CGGGCCTTAGTTCAACGTAGCAAGGGTTCAGCGTCCAATTTTCATTTGTGATTGGGTGATCAAAAACCATGATAACCGGAGCCTCCTGATGGAACTCAAGCACCTGCGTGCGTTTGTTGTGCTCGCCCAGGAACTGCATTTTGGCCGGGCGGCCGCGCAGTTGTCGATCGTGCAGCCGGCGTTGAGCATGCAAATTAAACTGCTCGAAGGTGGCCTGGGTGTGCGCCTGCTCGACCGCAACCGGCACTCGGTAACGCTGACACCCGCCGGGCGGGTGTTTCTGCCCGAAGCCCAAGCCACCCTGCACCAGGCAGCCCGCGCCGCCGATGCCGCCCGCGCGTCGAACCGTGGGGAGATCGGCCGGGTACGCCTGGGTTTTGTCTCCTCGGTGCTGCCGGAATTGCTGCCGGGGTTGATTCGCGCGGTGCATCAACGCTACCCGCGCCTTGAACTGGAGCTCAAGGACATGCCCGGCCCGGATCAGGCGGCAGCGCTAAAAAACGGCCAGCTGGATTTTGGCCTGATGCGCTTGCCGGCGGCCTATCCCGGCATACAGACCCTGCAGGTGTTGCAGGAAAGCTTTGTGGTCGCCTTGCCCGGCGATCATCCGTTGGCGGCACAGGAAATCCTTCAGCCGGCCGACTTGCTCAAGGTGCCCGTATTCATCCTGGCCCGGCGTTATGCCCCGGGCTTCTACGACGAGTTCGTCCAGGCCATGGGGGTGCCCCTGGAAATCGCCTCCGAGCTCGGCGAATTCACCACCATGCTGGCGCTGGTCTCTGCCGGCCTGGGCGTCGGTGTATTGCCGTTGCAGGCGGCGCGGGCGCTGCCGGCCAATTGCGTGTCCAGGCACCTGGCGTTGGGCGCGTTCCGGGCCAGGACCGGCCTGGCCTGGCGCGAACTCGACAGCCCGGTGAAAACCACCCTGTTCAACCTGATTGGCGAGTTGTTCGGCGAGTGATTGTTTCATCTGCTGAAATGCTGGATTGTAAAACCTGGCTATTCTGCTGCGTGCCGTAGCGGTGGAAGATATGTCTCATCGACCCGATCACCGGGACGAAACCCCGGCACACCGCGGAGCTCGTCATGATCAAATTGTACCGTTACCCCTTGTCTGGCCATTCCCATCGGGTGGAATTGATGCTGTCGCTGCTGGGCGTGCCTGCAGAACTGGTGCTGGTCGACCTCAAGCAAGGCGCCCACAAAACCCCCGAATTCCTCGCCACCCTCAACCACTTCGGCCAGGTGCCGGTGATTGATGACAACGGCGTGGTGCTGGCAGATTCCAATGCGATCCTGGTGTACCTCGCCGGTAAGTATGGCAACACCCAGTGGCTGCCGACCGAGCCTGTGGCCCAGGCCCGTGTGCAGCGTTGGCTTTCGGCCGCGGCGGGGCCGCTGCATGCCGGGCCGGCGGCCGCGCGATTGGTCACCGTGTTCGGCGCTGCGCTGGACGCCGAGGCAGCCATCAGCCGGTCTTATGGGTTGCTTCATGTGCTGGAGCAACAGGTGGGGCACAGCCGCTTTCTTGCCGGTGACGTGCCGTCGATTGCCGATATCGCGCACTACACCTACATCGCCCATGCCCCGGAAGGTAACGTCTCGCTGAACGACTACCCGCAGGTTCGTGCCTGGCTGGGCCGCATCGAGGCGCTACCGGGATTTGTCGGCATGCAACGCACCGCCGTGGGTTTGGCCCAGGCCTGATGTTTTTTGTGGCGTACTACATTCGATAAAAAGGGCTGTAATGGACCGTTTCCAGGAAATGCAGGTGTTCCTTGCCGTCGCCGAAGAACAGGGCTTTGCCGCTGCGGCCCGGCGCCTGAAAACCTCGCCGCCCAGCGTAACCCGTGCGATTGCCGCGATGGAGGCGCGTATCGGCACGCAGTTGCTCTCGCGCACCACCCGCAGCCTGCACCTGAGCGAGGCCGGGCAGCGTTACCTGGACGATTGCCGACGCATCCTGGCAGAGCTGACGGAAGCCGAAGAGGCGGCGGCGGGCAGTTTCTCGGTCCCGTGGGGGCAACTGACGGTCACCGCGCCGGTGTTGTTCGGCGAACTGTTCGTGGCGCCGATCCTGGGGGATTACCTGGACCTGTTTGCCCAGGTCAACATCAACGCCTTGCTGGTGGATCGCGTGGTCAACATGACCGACGAAGGTGTCGACGTGGCCGTGCGTATCGGGCACTTGCAGGACGCCGGCCAGCAAGCGATCAAGGTCGGCGAGGTGCGCCGGGTGGTCTGCGCCGCGCCGGCGTACCTTGAGCGGCATGGCCGGCCACTGCACCCCGGGCAACTGCGCGAGGCCAGGATTGTCACCTCGTCCTCCAGCCAGTTGGTCAGCGAATGGCAATTCATCGAAGCCGGCCAGCCCTTGAACGTGGCGGTTGAGCCACGCCTGGTGGTCACCGCCAACAATGCGGCAATCAACCTGGCGCGCCTTGGCTGGGGCATCACGCGAGTGTTGTCTTACCAGGTAGCCAGCGATGTGCGTGCCGGCGCACTGGAAATCATCCTGCAGGACTTCGAGCCGCCGGCACTGCCGATTCATGTGGTATTCCAGAACAGCGCCCGGGTACCGGCGAAGGTCAACACCTTCGTCGACTTTTTAGTCACTCGGCTCGGGCAGGATGCAGCGCTCAACCCGTCGATGCCGCGGCCGGCCTGATGGACCGCTATCGCGACATGCAGATTTTCCAGGGCCTGTCCGGCCAGCCGAGCCTGGCAGCGGCTGCCCGTTACCTGGGCGTCTCGGGGCCCACAGTGATGCGTGCGGTTGCCAGGCTGGAGGCGCGCTTGGGAGTGTCATTGATACAGCGCAACACTCAGGGTTTTCGCCTCACCGAAACCGGGGCGAGGTTCATGGTGGACTGCTCGCGGATCCTCGACGACGTGGGCGCCGCCGAAGCGTCTGCCAAGGGTGCACATGTGCAGGCCGAGGGCAATCTGCGGGTATTTTTCCCGCTTCTGTTCAGCCGTTATGTGATGGCGCCCCTGTTGGCTGAATACCTGGAGCGCTACCCCGGGGTGCGGGTGTTTGCCCATTACCACGACCATTATCCGAACCTGAACGAAGACGGCCTGGATGTGGCAATCCTGGTGGGAGCACTGCCGGGTTCATCCCTGATTGCCCGGCCTGTGGGCCATGTGCGCAACATCGTGTGTGCCAGCCCCGGGTACCTGGAAACCCATGGCGAGCCGCTGCAGCCTGAGGCACTCAAGCAGCATCGGCTGGTCGCCAGCCAGGCGTCCGCGGGTTGGGCACAGTGGGATTTCCAGGGTTCCAGCATCAGGGCATGGGTGCGCCTCGGGAGCACCACCGTACAGGGCGCAATCAATGCGGCGGTCCAGGGGGCGGGGTTGGTCCGGTGCTTGAGTTACCCGGTGCACGAGCACTTGGCGACCGGCCAGTTGCGCCGCGTATTGCAGGCCTATGAACCGTCGCCGCTGCCGGTGCATGTGGTGTACCGCGAGGGGCGCAACGCGTCGACGCGGGTGCGCAGTTTTGTCGATTTCAGCGTGGCGGCATTGCGTGAACATCCGGCGTTTCATCCACTGAGGGCTTGAGCATGAATCACCAGGACGCATCCCCTGCCTCGCCATGGCATGCCGGCGAGCGGCAATTGCAGCAAAGCGCCGGCGTGGCCGAGCGCATGCAGGTGATCGGCGCCAAGGTCATACGGGATCATTTGCCGGAGCAGCATCGGGCGTTTTATGAGCTGTTGCCCTATCTGGTGGTGGGGGCCGTGGATGACCTGGGGCTTCCCTGGGCCACGCTGCTGGAGGGCGCGCCGGGGTTTGCCTACTCACCGGATCCTTACCGTTTGCGCATCGACAGCCTGCCTGCCGTGGGAGACCCGGCCGGCGCCGGTATACAAAAAGGCGCAGCGGTGGGGCTGTTGGGGATTGACCTGAATACCCGGCGGCGCAACCGCATGAACGGGGTTGTCGGCGCGGTGGGCATTGATGGTTTTGCGGTGCAGGTGGTGCATACCTTTGGCAATTGCCCCAAGTACATTCAGCTGCGCACGGTGGAACCGGGTGCCCAGGGACAGCGCCCAGCCAAGCCGGCAGTGCAGCGCGCGACTTCGCTTGATGACGCAACCCGGGCGGTGATCCGCACTGCCGATACATTTTTCGTCGCCAGTTACGTGGACCTGGAGGGCGATGCGGCCAAGCGCTCGGTGGACGTTTCGCACCGGGGTGGCAACACCGGGTTTGTTCGGGTGGACGGTGATGTGCTGACGATTCCCGACTTCACCGGCAACTCGTTTTTCAACACCTTGGGCAATTTGCAGGTCAACCCTGTTGCGGGGTTGTTGTTTGTGGATTTTGCTTCAGGGGATGTTCTGCAGGTTGTCGGGCGGGCCGAGGTGATTCTGGGTGGACCTGAGTTGGCGGGGTTTCAGGGCGCGGAGCGGTTGTGGCGGGTGACGGTGGAACATGTGGTTCGGCGGGATGCGGCGTTGGCATTGCGTTGGCAGTTTGACGGATTTTCTCCTTATAGTTTGGCGCTGGGGCCTTGGCGCGGTTAGGGGGCATCTGCGTTGTTTGTTGCAAACGCGGCAAAAGTAACCAAACGGCTCTTGCCCAGCACTCGGCGCCTTGCTTGGGCTCGATGTGGCCGGGCGCAGGCATTACGGAGCGGGCCGCCTGGAATCAACAGCAAGCCAGCGCCTACAGCCTTTGCCCTGGCTTCTGCCACTCAAGCGCGGGGTGGGAACGCCGAGCCGCCGTTACCTGAATAACGGATATGCCTTGCGTCCCAACAATATCTACCCCCCAACCCCCACCCAATGCCGTATACAAATTCACCTGCGCTACCAACTGCGCCAAGCGATCCACAATCAACGCCTGCTGTGAATTGAACAGCGAGCGCTGCGCGTCCAGAAACACCAGGTTACTGTCCACCCCACTGCGATAGCGGTGCTGTGCCAGGTCGTAATACTTCTGGTTGGCCTGCACAAAGTCCCGCTGCGCCGCCAACTGCTCGTTATAAGTCTGGCGCGCCGCCAGCCCGTTGGAAACCTCCTGAAACGCCGTCTGGATCGATTTCTCATACTGCGCAACAAAGATGTTCTTTTGAATCTTCGCGTAATCCAGGCTGGCCCGCAGGCTACCGGCATTGAAAATCGGCAGGTTGATTTGCGGCTGAAACACCCAGCTCCCCGAGCCACCCTGGAACAGCCCCGACAGATCGCTGCTGGATGTGCCCGCATTGGCCGTCAGCGTCACCGAAGGAAAAAACGCTGCACGCGCCGCGCCGATGTTGGCATTGGCTGCCTTGAGTTGAAATTCGGCCTGGATTATGTCGGGCCGGCGTTGCAGCAGGTCTGACGGCAACCCGGCGGGCATGCGGGCTACCAGGTCGTCGGCCAGCGGGCGCGCCGGCAGTGAATCCGGCACCGGGCCACCTACCAGCAAGGCCAGGCTGTTCTGGTCCTGCGCCACTTGTCGCTGGTAGCGGGCGATGCTCGCACGGGTGCTTTCGACGCTGGTCTGGGCCTGGATCACATCGATCGACGTTGCCTTGCCGGCGGTTTTGCTGCGCGAGGTCAGGCGCAGGCTGTGCTCGTCCGAGGCCAGGGTTTGCCGGGCCAAAGCCAGCAACTCCTGGTCGGCGCGCCAGGTCAGGTACGCGTTGGCAACGTTGGCCACCAGGCTCAGTTGCGCACTGCGCCGGGCTTCTTCGGTGGCCAGGTATTGCAGCATCGCCTGTTCACTGAGGCTGCGCACCCGGCCAAAAAAATCCAGTTCATAGGCGCTTACGCCCAGTGTCGCCGAATAGGTGGAGGTGATCGCGGACTCGCCGGTACCGCTGACGCGCCGAGGGACTTTCTGGCGGTTGCCGGCACCTGTGGCAGACACCGCCGGGAACAGGTCTGCGCGCTGGATGCGGTATTGCGCCTGGAAGGCCTCGACGTTCAGCGCCGCCACCCGCAGGTCGCGGTTGTTGACCAAGGCCCGGCCAATCAACTGGCGCATCACCGGGTCCGGGAACAGCTGTTGCCAGTCGGGAACTGCCGCCGAGGGTGGCACCCGGTCTGCGTTATACACCGGGTATTGCGCAGGCGTGGGCGCTGGGGGCCGTTGGTAGTCCGGAATCAGCGAGCACCCGCCAAGCACACACACCACGCCGAGCATCAGTTTTTTCATCACGCGCCAACCATCCATTTGGCCAGTCCATGGCGGCCACTGACACCCAGTTTGGCGGCGGCACGCTTGAGGTAAGTCTCGATCGAGCTGTTCTTCACACTGAGCTTCAAGGCGATCTGCGGCACGGTGCCGCCGGTCAGTAACTCCAGGCAAACCTCCTGTTCCCGCGCAGACAAGGTGATGTCACTGAGTGACAGGCGTTTGTAAAATTCGCGCTGCAATTGCGATTGCTCCAACAGGGTTTTGCAGGGCGGCGGTTCAACGAGTGGGGTTTGTCGATTGATCTGCGCGTGACGCTCGATCAAGGGCAACAGGGTTTCCGACAGGCGCTTGAGGAAGGACAACTCGGCCAGGGAAAATGCCCGCTGCGTGTGGGGCCGATAGAACGAGATGACACAGCGCCGATTGGCCTGGCGCGAGACCAGGTTGCACTGGTGGGAAGTGCCGCGAGTGTGGGGGCTGTTGGCCTTGGCATTCATCTGGATCAACAGCGGGTCGTTCATGCCAAGCATCTTTTTCAGCAGCGGGTGATCATCGCGATGATGCAGCGTGCCTGGCGGTGGCAAATCGCGCTTCAGGCCGGCACTGCCCAATAGGGTGATATCCAGTACACAGGCCTGGTGTTCGTCGAGGCTCCATTCACTGAGGTCTACCAGGTGCACCGCAATCAGCTTGTCGACCAGGTGCAGCATGTTCGCTGCAAAGTGTTCTGTGCCCGTGCTTGAAATCAACTCCCCCAACTCGAAATAAAAATGTGGGCTTTCCATATTTCGAATACTGCTGGTCAGACTCATAGCCATCTCATCCTTGATGTCGAAAACCGTCGTCGGTTACCCCGTGCATGTACAGGCCTGCGGTTCTCCTTGAACCTGGGTCGGTGCTCGATACGTCATTTAGCCACGGGGATTTGTCCTACGTATGTAGCGGAAACGAGGGACACAACGTGCCATAAAAACCACGTCATTAATTCGTCATTACTGACAGGGAAATAAGATGCAGCTGCACGCCTAGAGCGGTTTATAGACTATTAACTATTTGATAAATAAGACTATTAAAATTTGTGACGCAAATATTCGGCCGCCCAAGCAACGGCCAGCTATAGCCAATTTCCTACATTCATTTAATCGTTTCAGCAATGCAACGTCAGCCAACCCTGGCACGGTTCCCGGCTGTCCGGGTTTCGGGTGACAGACGAGTAAGGGGCGCGATGCTTAAATCCGCTTGATTTCGCCTCAATGGGGCGTTGTGCGCCTTATCGACACCTCACATGAGAAGGATCTTATGAAGTTTTTCCCCCTGACCGCCGCACAGCGGGATATCTGGCTGGACCAACTGCGCCTGGGTGACTCGCCGCTGTACAACATCGGCGGCTATGTCGACCTCACAGGCCCCGTGAATCCTGCATTGATCCAGCGCGCCATAGAACAACTGGTGGCCAAGCACGACGCGTTGCGCACGGTGTTGCAGGTGCAGGCCGATGGCTTGCCCCGGCAGGCGTTCGCCGAGGCTGTGGAGGTGTCGGTTCCGCAACATGATGTCTGCGGCTCACCCGATCCCCACCTCGCAGCCCAGGCCTTGATGCAGGATCGGATGGCCCAGGCCTATTCGATGGGCGGTGAACCGTTGTTTCGCTTCTTCCTGGTCAAGCTTGATGACCAGCATTACCGCCTTGGCACCCAGGCCCACCACCTGATCCTCGATGGTTGGGGCTTTGGCCAGATGCTGCAATCGCTGGCCGGCATCTACAGCGCCCTCGAACAGGGCCGGCAACCGGACCTATCAGCGCCGTCCTATGTCGACTTCATTGACAGCGATGAACGCTACCGCGAGTCGGCCCGTTATGCGCGTGACCGCAGCTACTGGCTGGCCAAATACCAGGCCTTGCCCGAACCCCTGTTGACACCGCGTTACCATGCCAGGGGCCAGGCGCCGAGCAATACCCTGGTGCAGCCATTTCCGGCCGAGCTGCTCAACCGCATGGAGCGCATGGCCAACCGTTACCAGGCGTCGGCCTTCCATGTGTTATTGGCCGCGATGTACGTGTATTTCACGCGCACCGGCCAGCGCCAGGAGTGGGTCGTCGGGCTGCCGATCCTTAACCGTTCCAACGCCCGTTTTCGCTCGACCCTGGGGCTGTTTACCCAGGTGAGTGCAGTGCGCTTGCAGTTCGGCAGCGACACCTCCTTTGGCGCCCTGGTACGCGGTGTGCGCGACCAGCTCAAGCAGGATTTCCGGCACCAGCGTTTCCCGCTGAGCGAGATGAATCGCGAATTGGGCGTACTGCGTGCGGACCGTGCCCAGCTCTTTGACCTGTCGGTGTCCTACGAGCAGGATGACCATGAGTTTCGCTACGGCCAGGCATCAGCCCGGGCGATCAAGGTCTCCAACCACCATGAACCGTTGCCGATCGCGATCCACTTGCGCAGCAACCGCTACCACCACACCGCGTGCCTGCATTGCGTGTACAACGAGGCGTATTTCCAGCCACACGAAGTGCAGGCGCTGGCTGGGCGGTTGGTGTATTTGCTGGAGCAGGGGCTGGAAAACCCGGCGTTGACGGTGGTGGACTTTTCGTTGGTGACGCCCGCAGAAACCGCGCAGCTGCAATGCTGGAACAGCACCGCCCAGGCGTACCCGGCGGCGCAGACCCTGCATGCGCGGGTGGAATCCCAGGCCGCTTTGGCTCCGGGTGCAATCGCCGCGGTGTACAAGGGCCAGACACTGACGTATGGCGAGTTGAACCAGCGCGCCAATGCCCTGGCGCAACAGTTGTGTGGGCTGGGGGTAAGGCCTGACAACCGCGTTGCGATTGTTGCCCGGCGAAGCCTGGAGACCCTGGTGGGGTTGCTGGGAATTCTCAAGTCCGGTGCCTGTTATGTGCCGGTTGACCCGGCCCATCCCGCCGAACGCCTGGCCTATCTGCTCGATGACAGCGCGCCGGTGGCCGTCCTCACACAGTCCGATTTACGGGGGCGCCTGCCGGTGCTGAGTGTACCGGTGATCAACCTGGATCACGCCATTGCACAATTGGCCCACAACCCAGAGGTGGCTGTCACCCCGGCCAACCTCGCCTACGTGATTTATACCTCGGGCTCCACCGGGCTGCCCAAGGGCGTGATGGTCGAGCACCACACCGTGGCCAATCTGGTGGGCTGGCACTGCCAGGCCTTCGACCTGCACCAGGGTAGCCACACCGCCAGCGTTGCCGGGTTTGGCTTTGATGCCATGGCCTGGGAAGTCTGGCCGGCACTGTGCGTGGGCGCCACCCTGCACCTGGCACCGGCCCATGACGGCGCCGAAGACATTGACGCCCTGCTGGCGTGGTGGTGCACGCAACCTGTGGACGTGTGCTTCCTACCCACGCCTGTGGCCGAGTACGCCTTCAGCCAGGGCATCGAGCACCCGACCCTGCGTACCTTGCTGATTGGCGGTGACCGCCTGCGCCAGTTCAACAAGGCGCGCGGTTTTACGGTGATCAACAACTACGGCCCCACCGAAGCCACGGTGGTTGCCACCTCGGGCCGGGTGGAGGTGGGTCAGGCGTTGCACATTGGCAAGCCCATCGCCAATGCCACGGTCTACCTGCTGGATGAACAGCAGCGACCGGTGCCCATCGGTGTCGCGGGTGAGATGTACATCGGCGGCAATGGCGTGGCGCGAGGCTATCTGAATCGCCCGGAAATGACCGCCGAGCGCTTCCTCGATGACCCTTTCAACCCCGGCCGCATGTACCGCACCGGTGACCTGGCGCGCTGGCTGCCGGATGGCAACCTCGACTACCTGGGGCGCAATGACGACCAGGTAAAAATCCGTGGCGTGCGTATCGAACTGGGCGAAATCGAAGCGGCCCTGGCCGATTATGAGGGCCTCACTGAAGCCGTGGTGCAGGTGCGGGACGGGCAACTGCTGGCCTGGTTCACCGAGCATGCCCCGGTGGCCATCGGGCTGATCCGTGCCCATCTGCAAGCGCGTTTGCCGGACTACATGCTGCCGCTGGCCTACGTAAAGCTGGCGGCGTTGCCCCTGACTGCCAACGGTAAGCTCGACCGCAAGGCCTTTCCCGCACCGGGTGCCGATGCATTCATCAGCCGGGCTTACCAGGCCCCGCAAGGCGCCACGGAAACCGCCCTGGCGCAGATCTGGGCCGAGGTGCTGCAGGTCGAGCGGGTGGGGCGCCACGATCATTTCTTCGAATTGGGCGGCCATTCGCTGCTGGCCGTCCAACTGGTGCAGCGCATGCGCCAGGCCGGGATGCCGGCGGATGTGCAGGTGTTGTTCGGCCAGCCGACGTTGGCCGCGCTGGCGGCAGCGGTGGGCATGGGCGTTGAGGTTGATGTGCCGGCCAACCGGGTTCCCTTGGGTTGCACGCGCATTACCCCGGACCTGCTGGTACTGGCCAGGCTGGACCAAGCCACGATTGAAAGCATCGTCGCAGGCATCCCCGGTGGGGCCGCCAATGTGCAGGAGATTTACCCGTTGGCGCCGTTGCAGGAAGGCCTGCTGTATCACCACATCACCGATGAGCGCGATCCCTACCAGCAACACGCAATGTTCAGCTTTGCCTGCCGCGAACAGTTGGATGCATTTGCCCAGGCGCTGCAACAGGTGATCGACCGCCATGACATCTTGCGCACCAGCCTGGCGTGGGATGCCATTGAGCAGCCGATGCAAGTGGTATGGCGCGAGGCGCGCCTGCCTGTGGAGCTGGTGAGCCTTGAAGGGGGGCCAGTCGTCGACAAACTGCGCGAGCGCCAGCGCCCGCTGGATTTGCGCAGGGCCCCACTGATGGCCCTGGATTATGCCGAAGACCCGCTGAACCGCCGTTGGGTGGGCATGCTGCGCTTGCATCATCTGGTTAACGATGCCACATCAACCCAGGTGTTGATGGCGCAAATCCAGGCGCATCTGCGTGGCCAGCAACAACAACTTGCGGCGTCGGTGCCCTATCGCAACATGGTTGCCCAGGCTCTTTCACCTATACGCCAGGCCGGGCACGAAGGGTTTTTTCGGGCGCGACTGGCGGATGTCGACGAGCCGACCCTGGCCTTCGGCTTGCAGGAACGCCAGGCGGAACGCCACGCGACCGAGGAAGCCCACCTGCAACTTCCCGACGCCCTCGGCCAACGCCTGCGTGAGCAGGCTCGCGTGCTGGGTGTCACGGCTGCAAGCCTGTTTCACCTGGCGTGGGCCCAGGTGCTGGGACGCGTGTCCGGCCGTGACGACGTGGTGTTCGGCACCGTATTGCTGGGACGGTTGCAGGCGGGCGAGGGCGCAGACCGTGCCCTGGGCATGTTCATCAATACCTTGCCGCTGCGGGTGCGCCTGGCCGGGTTGACGGTGAGCGAGGCGATCAAGGACACCCAGCAGCAACTCAGCGCCTTGCTCGCCCATGAGCAAGCGTCGCTGGCGTTGGCCCAGCGTTGCGCCGGCGTTACGCCGCTGTTCAACAGCCTGCTGAATTACCGGCATGTCTCGGCCGAGGAACTCCAGGAACTGCTGCCCGGCATTGAGTTGCTCAACAGTGAAGACATCCTCAGTTACCCGCTGATGTTGACGGTGGATGACCTGGCCAGCGGTTTCCGGCTCAAGGCCAAGGCGCCTCTCAAGGTCGGCGCCCGGCGCCTGCTGGAGTACCTCGGCACGGTGCTGGCAGGATTGACCGAGGCGCCGCAAGCGTCGCTGTTCGATGTGCAGGTGCTGCCTGCGGCCGAGCTTCAGCAGCAGTGGGTGGATTTCAACGCCACCGAAACCCAATACCCCGAGAACCTGGCGGTCCACGCCCTGTTCGAAGCCCACGCCCGGCACACGCCCCACGCCGTGGCGGTGCAGGCCGGTGAGCAACAGTTGACGTATCGCCAGCTCAACGAACGCGCCAACCGCCTGGCCTATCACCTGCGCGAGCGAGGAGTGCAGCCGGACTCTCGGGTGGCGCTGTGTGTGGAGCGCGGGCTGGACCTGGTGGTGGGGTTGTTGGCGATTCTCAAGGCTGGCGGCGCGTATGTGCCGCTGGACCCGGGCTACCCCCGCGAGCGCCTGGCCTACATGCTGCAAGACAGCGCGCCGGTGGCGTTGCTGGTGCAGGGCGCCACCCGTGACCTGGTGGGAGGCGTGTCGATACCGGTGATCGACTTCGACCATTGTTCCTGGCATCAGGCCCCCGAGGGCAACCCCCTGGTACCGGGCCTGGGTGCCCGCAACCTGGCCTACGTGATGTACACCTCCGGCTCCACCGGCGTGCCCAAGGGTGTGATGATTGAACATCGCGGCCTGGCCAATTTGATGCACTGGGGCTCGCAGCTATGCCCGAATGCCGGGGGTGGCGCTTTGCTGCAACGGGCGCCGTTCAGTTTTGACGGTTCGATATGGGAACTGTTTTGGCCGCTGGCCAGCGGAATGCGCCTGGTCCTCGCGCGCCCCGACGGGCACCGGGAGCCGGCGTACCTGGCGCAGGTGATTCGCGAGCAGCAGATCAGCGTGATCAAGTTTGTGCCGGCGATGTTGCAGCAGTTTCTCGACCTGGAAGAGTCCGCCCGGTGCACCAGCCTGACCGACGTGTTATGTGGGGGGGGCGAACTGTCCGAAGCCCTGGCACGTGGGGTCCAGGCACGCTTGCCCAAGGTGCGCTTGCACAACGTCTACGGCCCCACCGAGGCCACGGTAGACAGCAGCGCCTGGACCCTGGAACCGGGCGCACCAGTGCCGGCCGTGCAGCTGCCGATTGGCCGGGCGATCAGCAATACCCGGCTGTATGTGCTGGATGAGCATGACCGCACGGTACCGCTGGGCGTCAGTGGGCAGCTGCATATCGGCGGGGTCGGCGTGGCGCGCGGGTACCTGGGGTTGGCACAGATGACGGCCGAACGGTTTATCGACAGCCCGTTTGTCGCGGGCGACCGGCTGTATCGCACCGGCGACCTGGTGCGTTACCTGCCCGACGGGAACCTGGAGTTTCTTGGGCGTAATGACTTCCAGGTCAAGTTGCGAGGCGTACGGCTGGAGCTTGGAGAGGTGGAGGCGCGGTTGGCCAGGCACCCGGCGTTGCGCGAGGTTGCGGTATTGATTCGGGATGAGCGGCTGGTGGCTTATTTCACGGCCCGCGATGGGGTGCCGGGGCTGGAGGCGCTGCGCGCGCATATGCTGGAGGCATTGCCTGAATACATGGTGCCTGCGGCGTTTGTGCACATCGACATGTGGCCACTTAACCCGGCCGGCAAGCTGGACCGCAAGGCCTTACCGGAGCCTGGGGCAGAGGCGGTGGTAAGCCGTGCCTATGAGCCGCCTCGGGGCGAGGTGGAAACATTGATCGCCGGGGTATGGGCCCAGGTGCTGAAGCTGGAAAGGGTAGGGCGCCAGGATCACTTTTTTGAACTGGGCGGCCATTCATTGCTGGCGGTGGGGGTGGTGGCGCGCATGCGCAAGGCGGGGCTGGAGGTGGATGCGCGGATGTTGTTCAGCCAGCCCACCCTGGCCGGGTTGGCGGGGCTGGTCGGGCACGCGGTGGCGCGGGTGGAGGTGCCTCTGGCGGCGATTCCGCAGTTAGGGCACCGGCGCAGGATTTAAGGCTTTCACCCTTGTACCTGTCCGTTACTGCCGTAACGGACAGGCCTGCGCGGATTATTTTCAAACCCCAAGGAATAAACCCAGGCCCTCGCCTGTTCTATCCCCAGAACATCTTCAACGAGGGCAGTACGATGGACCTCTCCACCCAAGCGCAACCGCTGGATTTCAGCGCGCTGGCCCAACCCCTGGGCGACATCGAGCCTTGTGGCGAGAACGTCGAGTACGACCCCGACTTCCTCCAGCTGGAAGAAGAAGCCCTGGGCAAGCCCGAGGTCCAATACGGCGACACCATCACCCAGGCCGTCGTGCCCAACTGGAAGCGGGTAATGTCCCTGGCATTGCCGCTGATGCAACGCAGCCGCGACCTGCGCCTGGCCACCTGGCTGACCCGTGCCCAACTCAACCTCAATGGCATCCACGGCCTCAATGCCGGCCTCGGCCTGATCGAAGCCCTGCTGGTTAACTGCTGGGGCGGCCTGCACCCGCAACTCGACCCGGACGACGACCACGACCCGCTGCTGCGCATCAATATCCTCGCCACCCTGTGCGAACCCACCGGCCTGTTGCGCGAGCTGCAGGACATGCCCCTGGTGGGCGCCCGCAGTGTCGGCCAGTTCAGCCTGCGTGACCTCGATCTGGCCAGCGGCGAGCAGGGCAGCACTGACGCCCTGGCGATGATCGACGGCGCCTTTGCCGACGCGGATCCGCAAACCCTGCGCCACACCGAAGCGGCCCTCACCGAAGCCTTGCAGCGCAGCCAGCACATCGAACAATCCCTCACCGAACACGTCGGCGTTGGCCGCGCCATCGACCTCGGCGGCCTGGCGACCTTGCTGCGTCGCCAGGCCGACACCGTGCGTCGGCGCCTGCCAGAAAGCCCGTCTGTCGCGACCCACATCGACGCCGGCCCGACACCGGCCGCAGCCCTGCAGGCCATGAGGGGCGAGATCAGCAGCCGCGAAGACGCGCGTCAGGCCATCGACCGCCTGTGCACCTATTTCAACACCCACGAACCCGCCAGCCCCGTGCCGTTCCTGCTGCAGCGGGCAAAGAAACTGATCGACAAAAACTTCATGGAATTGCTGCAAGACCTCGCCCCCGATGGTCTGGCACAACTGGCGCTGGTCAGCGGTATTCGCCCCGGCAACGACTGACCGTCCCCAATCAACCCTCACACTGGAGCTATCCCGTGGCCAAAGAAAGCAGTCAGAAATTCATCGCTCGCAACCGCGCCCCGCGGGTCCAGATCGAGTACGACGTGGAAATCTACGGGGCGGAAAAAACCGTGCAGTTGCCCTTCGTGATGGGCGTGTTTTCCGACCTCTCCGGCAAACCTGCCGAGCCGTTGCCGCCTGTCGCCGAACGCAAGTTCCTGGAGGTCGACATCGACAACTTCGACGAACGCCTCAAGTCGATGAAGCCGCGCGTTGCGTTCCAGGTGCCCAACACCCTGACCGGTGAAGGCAACCTGCCGGTGGAGATCACCTTCGAAAACATGGACGACTTCACCCCGGCCGCCATCGCCCGCAAGGTGCCGAGCCTCAACCAGTTGCTGACCGCCCGCAGCCAGTTGTCGAACCTGCTGACCTACATGGACGGCAAGGTTGGCGCTGAAGAGTTGATGGCCAGGCTGCTGGGCGATCCGGCCGTGATGCAAGCATTGAGCAGTGCGCCCAAACAACCCGAGTAACTGATTTTCCCGCTGACTCTGCCGGCGCCCTGATTGCCCCGGCACGGGGACGCTTGTGCCCAATTTTCAAGGATACCGTCATGTCCACTACACAATCGGAACAGTCCGGACTGCCGCAAGGCGCCACTCAGTTTGATGCCGGCGACTTCGCCAGCCTCCTGCAAAAAGAGTTCAAACCCAAGACCGACAAGGCCAAGGAAGCAGTGGAAACCGCCGTGCGTACCTTGGCTGAACAGGCGCTGCAAGGCACACACCTGCTCTCCAATGACGTGCTGGGCACCATCGAAGGTCTGATCGCCGCCCTGGACCAGAAGCTCACCGAGCAGATCAATCACATCCTCCATCACGAGGAGTTCCAGGGCGTGGAAAGTGCCTGGCGCGGCCTGCATTACCTGGTGAATAACACCGAGACCGACGAGTCGCTGAAGATTCGGGTGATGAATATTTCCAAGAACGAAGTGCACAAGACCCTGCGCAAGTTCAAGGGCGTGGCCTGGGACCAGAGCCCGATCTTCAAGAAGCTCTACGAAGAGGAATACGGGCAGTTCGGCGGTGAGCCCTATGGCGCGTTCGTGGCCGACTACTACTTCAACAACAGTGCACCGGATGTGGAACTGCTGACCCAGATGGCCCGGGTCAGCGCTGCCGCCCACTGCCCGTTGATCACCGCCGCCGACCCCAGCGTGATGCTGATGGAGTCCTGGCAGGAACTGGCCAACCCGCGCGACCTGACCAAGATCTTCCAGACCCCCGAGCACGCCGCCTGGCGCGGCTTCCGGGCCAGTGAAGATTCGCGCTACGTGGGCCTGGCGATGCCGCGCTTCCTGTCCCGTGCCCCGTACGGCGCCAAGACCAATCCGGTGGAAGACTTCGATTTTGAAGAAACCACCGACACCGTCGGCAGCAAGGATTTCACCTGGGCCAACGCGGCCTACGCCATGGCGGTAAACATCAACCGCTCGTTCAAGCACTACGGCTGGTGCTCGCAGATTCGCGGCATCGAATCCGGCGGTGCGGTGGAAGGCTTGCCCGTGCACACCTTCCCGACGGATGACGGCGGCGTCGATATGACTTGCCCAACCGAAATCGCCATCAGCGACCGCCGTGAAGCAGAGCTGGCGAAGAATGGTTTCATGCCCCTGGTGCACAAGAAAAACAGCGACCTGGCGGCGTTCATTGGCGCCCAGTCGATGCACAAGCCTGCCGAATACGACGACCCGGACGCCACCGCCAACGCCAACCTGGCCGCGCGCTTGCCGTACCTGTTTGCCACTTGCCGTTTCGCTCATTACTTGAAGTGCATCGTGCGCGACAAGATCGGCTCGTTCAAAGAGCGCGAAGACATGCAGGTGTGGCTCAACAACTGGATCGGCCGCTACGTGGAACACAACCCGGCTACTGCAACCGATGCCGACAAGGCCCGCAAACCCCTGGCCGGCGCCGAAGTGGTGGTGGAGGAGATCGAAGGCAACCCGGGTTACTACGGCGCCAAGTTCTTCCTGCGCCCGCACTACCAGCTCGAAGGCCTGACCGTGTCGCTGCGCCTGGTCTCCAAACTGCCGTCGACCAAAGCTTCCTGATAACGCTTTCCTACCCAAACCAAGGTACTGAACATGATCCTGCTCAACTTCAAAGGCAAACAAATCAAAGGCACGTCCACCGTCGATGCGCACAAGGACTGGATCACCATCGACGCGATCCAGATGGGCGTCGGCCGGGCGATTTCCACCAGCGGTGGCGGCGCCGACCGTGACACCAGCAACCCCTCGTTCTCGGAAATT
The DNA here is from genome assembly GCF_055409485.1 of Pseudomonas sp. A125. NCBI lineage: Bacteria > Pseudomonadati > Pseudomonadota > Gammaproteobacteria > Pseudomonadales > Pseudomonadaceae > Pseudomonas > Pseudomonas sp. A125. The sequence continues at coordinate 112,323 of NZ_JBUZVP010000003.1, read as the reverse complement.
TCCCTGACCAAGGCCACCGACCTGGCCTCGGCCGACCTGTTCATGGAAGCGGTGTGCGGCAAGAGCCTGGGGGATGCCGAAATCCACTTCATCCAGACCGGCGGTCCGGACAAGAAGCAACAGGTGTTCCTCAAGATCATCCTGGGCAAAGCCATCATCAGCTCCTACTCGGCCAGCAGTAACGGCGAGCGCCCGAGCGAAACCATCTCCATCAACTTCACCACCATCAGCTACGAGTACGACTCCTTCACCGGCGACACCGTGATCACCGGCACGCCGAAGAAGTGGGACCTGGAAGCCAACGCAAAAATCTAAGGCTGGCACAGAACCTGTGGGAGCAGGCAAGCCAGCTCCCACACAGGTTGCGTCCGGCTCAAGGAGTTTTTATGACCCCGATTCAAGGCCAACCCCATGGCTGAACTCACCAGCCGCGAACGCCTGCAGCCGTCCTTGCTCGATCGCCTGAGCGATGACGACACCGAGCACGCCGTCGAGTCCCGGGACAAGCGCATCTTGTCCATGACCGGCTTGCGCAAGGCAGTGCTGCGTGACCTTGGCTGGCTGCTCAACAGCACCAGCCTGGGCAGTTTTCGCGAACTCGGTGGGCATCCGTTGGCCGCGCAATCGGTGATCAATTTCGGCTTGCCGGATCTGTCCGGCAAGACCGCCGCCGGCCTGGACCGCGAAGAGCTGGCCCGACGCATTCGCCAGGCGATCTGGGACTTTGAGCCCCGGATCCTGCGCGACAGCCTGCGTGTGGTGCCATTGGGCACCAGTGCCATCCCCAACCAGATGGCCTTTGAAATCCACGGCGAACTCTGGGGCCAGCCGCTGCCCGAGCGCCTGTACCTGAAGACCGAGCTGGACCTGGAAGCCGGTGAAGCCAGGGTCTTCGATATCGAGACAAGGGACGTGCGGTGAACGCCAAACTGCTGCGCTACTACGAACGTGAACTGGCCCACCTGCGGGAAGTCGGCGGCGAATTCGCCCGTGACTATCCCAAGGTCGCCGGCCGCCTGGGGCTTGAGACCTACGCCTGCGCCGATCCCTATGTGGAGCGCCTGCTGGAGGGCTTCAGCTTTCTCGCCGCGCGGGTGCAGTTGAAGATTGACGCCGAGTTCCCACGGTTTACCAATCACCTGCTGGAGCTGGTGTACCCGCAGTACCTCGCGCCCACGCCGTCGATGGCGGTGGTGCAGTTGCAGCCGGACATGAGCGAAGGCAGCCTGGCCGCCGGGTTCAAGGTGTCGCGCGGCACGGCCTTGCACAGCCAGCTGGGCAAGGGCGACCAGACCGCCTGTGAGTTTCGCACCGCTCACGATGTGACCCTGTGGCCGGTGGAACTGGCCGAGGCGCGTTACTTTGCCTGTGGCGGCCAGGTCGGCGGCGTCGACCTGGCGCGCCTCGGCGGGGTGAAGGCCGCATTGCGCCTGCGTTTGCGCGTCGGCGCAGGGCTGACTTTCAGCGACCTGGCCCTGGACAAGCTGGCGCTGCACATCCGCGGCGGCGAAGCCTTGCCCTCGCGCATCCTCGAACAACTGCTGGCCCAGGCCGCCGGGGTGCTGGTGATGCCGGTGCAGGAGCATGTGGACTGGCACCAGTTCCTGCCCAAGACCGCTATCCGCGGCCTCGGCTACAGCGATGAAGAAGCCTTGCTGCCCACCGGCGCCCGATCGTTCCAGGGCTACCGGCTGTTGCAGGAATACTTCGCCATGCCCCAGCGCTTCCTGTTTGCCGAGCTGGGCGGGCTGGCTGACAGCGTGAGTCGCTGCACCTCGGAACAGCTGGACGTGATCGTGCTGTTCAAGAAACTCGACCCGTTGCTGGAACACAGCGTCAACGCGGCCAACTTCGGGCTGTATTGCACCCCGGCAATCAACCTGTTCCCGATGCGCACCGAGCGCGTGCACCTGTCGGACCAGCAATCGGAATATCACGTGATCCCCGACCGCACCCGGCCGATGGACTACGAGATCTACCAGGTCGAAGGCGTCACCGGCTATGGCAGCGGCGCCGAGGCGAGCCAGACGTTCGAGTCGTTCTACCGCGCCAATGACCTGCACGCGCGCACGCCGCCCAAGGCGTTTTACCAGGTGCGCCGCGATGCGCGCTTGCTCTCGGAGCAACAACGCCGCCAGGGCCCGCGCTCCAGCTACATCGGCAGTGAACTGTTCATGTCGTTGGTGGATGCCCAGGAGGCGCCGCACCGCAGCAGCCTGCGCCAGTTGGGCATCGACACCCTGTGCAGCAACCGCGACCTGGTGTTGAGCATGCCGGTGGGCAGCGGCAAGACCGACTTCAGCGTGGAGTCCGGTGCGCCGGTGCAGGCGGTGCGGTGTGTGGCCGGGCCAACGGTGCCGGCGCCGTCGTTTGCCGAAGGTGAAACGGCCTGGCGCCTGGTCAGCCATTTGTCCCTCAACTACTTGTCGTTGCTGGACCAGGACAAAGAGCAGGGCGCCAGCGCCTTGCGTGACCTGCTGCGCCTGTATTGCCGGATCGACGACGAAGCTGCCCACAAACAGATCGAAGGCCTGCGCTCGGTGAGCGCCGAAAGCATCGTGCGCCGCTTGCCGTTGCCCGGGCCGATCACCTATGGCCGTGGCTTGCAGATCAGCGTGACCCTCGATGAGTCGGCATTTGAAGGCAGTGGCGTATTTATCCTCGGCTCGGTGCTGGAGCAGTTTTTTGCCAAGTACGTATCGCTGAATTCCTTCACCGAAACGGTGATCAAGGGCACCGCCCGTGGGGTGATCATGCAGTGGCCGGCGAGGGTGGGGCGATGCGAGATCCTCTGAGCCTGCTCAGTGCCCTGGAAGCACACCCGGCGCGCTTCGATTTTCACGCGGCGCTGCGCCAGCTGGAGTGCGCCTTCGCGCACCTGCCACGGATCGGCCAGGCGGCACGCCCGGCGGATGAAGCGGTGCGGTTCGGTCAGCAACCGTCGCTGGCGTTCGAGCCGGCAATGATCAACAGCCTCATCCCCGGTGTCACGCCAAAATTGCTGTTGAATTTCTTCGGTTTGCTGGGGGCGAATGGGCCGCTGCCGATTCACTTGAGCGAATACATCCGCGACCGCCAGCGCAACCTCAATGACCCGACCCTGGCCGCGTTCTGCGACGTGTTCCATCACCGCATGATCAGCCTGTTCTACCGGGCCTGGGCCAGCGCCCAACCGGCTGTGAGCCTGGACCGTCCGCAGGCCGACCGCTTTGCACAGTACCTGGGCTCGCTGATCGGCATCGGCATGCCGTCGATGCTGGGCCGCGACACGGTGCCGGATGTGGCCAAGCTGCACTTCGCCGGGCGCCTTGGCCCGCAAACCCGCAACGCCGAAGGGTTAGCCGCGTTGCTCACGGACTACCTGCAAGTGCCGGTGCAGGTCGAACAATTCGTCGGCCACTGGATGACCTTGCCCGCCGATGGGCTGTGCGCGCTGCGCAGTGGCCCCGACGCACCGGTGCTCGGCCAGACCACGGTAATGGGCAAAAAGGTCTGGAACACCCAGCACAAATTCCGCCTGCTGATCGGCCCGCTGGACCTTGAACAAACCCGCCGCCTGCTGCCCGGGGGCGACAGCCTCAAGCGCGTGCAGGACTGGGTGCGCCAATACGTCGGGCTGGCGATGGATTGGGACGTGAACCTGATCGTCAAGAAAGAACAACTGCCTGGCTTGCGCCTGGGTTCTGCGCCGTTGGGCTGGACCAGTTGGTTGAGCAGCAAGGCGCCCCTGGCGGATGACCGGCAACTGCTGATCAACCCGCGTATCTCTCATACTTCACAAGGACCTGCCCATGGCTGATATCAGTCGCGTCGCGCTCTTCGGCAAACTCAACAGCCTGTGCTACCGGGCGATTGAAAGCAGCACCGTGTTCTGCAAGATGCGCGGCAATCCCTACGTGGAACTGGTGCATTGGTTGCAGCAGATCCTGCAACTGACCGACTCCGACCTGCAGCGCCTGATCCAGCATTACCAACTCGACCCGGCTGTGCTGGCGCGGGACCTGACGGCCGCCCTGGACCGCTTGCCCCGCGGTTCGACTTCGGTCACGGACCTGTCGTCCCAGGTCGAGGAGGCGGTGGAGCGCGCGTGGGTCTACGCGACCCTGATGTTCGGCGAATCCCAGGTGCGCTCCGGGCATTTGCTGCTGGCGCTGCTCAAAACCCCGGGCCTGCGCAACGGCTTGTACGGCGTGTCGCGCGAGTTCAACAAGCTCGGCATCGAAGACCTGAGCGAGCAATTCTGCGCGTTGCTCAAGGACTCGCCCGAAGCGCAGATGACCGCCAGCGACGGCTTCCAGGTGCCCGGTGAAGACACCGGCGCCCTGGCCCCGGCGGCCATGGGCAAGCAGGAAGCGTTGAAGCGCTTCACTGTCGACCTCACCCAGCAGGCGCGGGATTCGAAGATGGACCCGATCGTCGGCCGCGACGAAGAGATCCGCCAGGTGATCGACATCCTGATGCGCCGGCGCCAGAACAACCCGATCCTGGTGGGCGAGGCGGGTGTGGGCAAGACCGCCGTGGTCGAAGGGTTTGCCCAGCGCATTGCCCGGGGCGACGTACCGCCGAGCCTCAAGGATGTGCAACTGCTGGCCCTCGACGTTGGCCTGTTGCAAGCCGGTGCGAGCATGAAAGGCGAGTTCGAACAGCGCCTGCGCTCGGTGATTGACGAGGTGCAGGCCAGCGTCAAACCGGTGGTCTTGTTTATCGACGAAACCCACACCCTGGTGGGCGCCGGCGGTGCGGCCGGGACGGGGGACGCGGCCAACCTGCTCAAGCCTGTGCTGGCCCGTGGCACCTTGCGCACCATTGGCGCCACCACGTTTGCCGAGTACAAGAAACACATCGAAAAAGACCCGGCCCTGACCCGGCGCTTCCAGACCGTGCAGGTTGACGAGCCCGACGAAGCCCGTGCCTTGCTGATGCTGCGGGGCATCGCCCAGACCATGCAGCAGCACCACCAGGTGCAGATCCTCGACTCGGCCCTGGAAGCGGCGGTGCGCTTGTCCAACCGCTACATCCCGGCGCGCCAGCTGCCCGACAAGGCCGTCAGCCTGATCGACACCGCCTGTGCACGTGTCGCCATCAGCCTGCACGCCACGCCGGCGGAAGTGGATGACAGCCGGCGCCGTATTGAATCGCTGGAAACCGAGCTTGCGATCATTCAGCGCGAAACCGCGATTGGCGTCGACACCGCCAGCCGCCATGCGTCCGTCGAGGCGCTGTTGGCCACTGAGCGCGAGCGCCTGGATGGCCTGGAAAGCCGCTGGGACAACGAGCTGGCGCTGGTGGAACAGATTCTACGGTTGCGCGGCCAACTGGCGGACGCCACCGAGGGCGAAGCCGGCCTGTTGGAGTTGCGCCAATTGCAGGACGAGCTGGCCGCACAACAGGGCGAAACCCCGCTGGTGCTGATCAGTGTCGACGAACAGGCCGTGGCCTCGGTGGTGCAGGACTGGACCGGGATTCCCGTGGGCCGCATGGTCAAGAATGAAATCGAAAACGTGCTGCGCCTGGCTGATCGGCTGTCCCAGCGCATCATCGGGCAGAACCACGCCCTGGACATGATCGCCCGGCGCATCCAGACCTCCCGCGCCGGCCTCGACAACCCCGGCAAACCGGTGGGCGTGTTCATGCTCGCCGGCACCTCCGGCGTGGGCAAGACCGAGACCGCGCTGGCCCTGGCCGAGTCGTTGTATGGCGGTGAGCAGAACGTCATCACCATCAACATGAGCGAGTACCAGGAAGCCCACACCGTTTCCACCCTCAAGGGTGCGCCGCCGGGTTATGTGGGTTACGGCGAAGGCGGCGTACTGACTGAAGCAGTGCGCCGCAAACCCTACAGCGTGGTGCTGCTGGACGAAGTGGAGAAGGCTCACCCGGACGTGCACGAGTTGTTTTTCCAGGTGTTCGACAAGGGCTGGATGGAGGACGGCGAAGGCCGGATCATCGACTTCAAGAATACCTTGATCCTGCTCACCACCAACGCCGGCACCTCGCTGATCAGCCGCCTGTGCCGCGACCCGCAGACCATGCCCGCGCCGGATGACATCGCCAAGGCGTTACGCGAACCGTTGCTGGAAGTGTTCCCGCCCGCGTTGCTCGGGCGCCTGGTGGTGATCCCGTATTACCCGCTGAGCGACGCCATGCTCGGCAGCATCATCCGCCTGCAATTGGGGCGTATCGCCAAGCGTATCAGCGACGGCCACAAGATCCCGTTCAGCTTCAGCGACGAGGTGGTGCAGCTGATTGCCAGCCGCTGCACCGAGCTGGAAAGCGGCGGGCGGATGATCGACGCGATCCTGACCAACTCGATGCTGCCGGCCATCAGCACCGAATTCCTCAATCGGCTGCTGGCGGGTACGCCGGCGACAAGGGTGCAGGTGAGCGTCGACGCCGGCGAATTTACTTACCTGTTCGAGGAGCAGTGAACCTATGCCCTACGTAGCGTGGAAAACCCCGATCGCGATGAAGTGGTTCCGGGTGGCGAAGTTCAAGCAGCGCTCGCAGCTGACCAAGAACCCTTACCTGCAAGCCATGCCCAGCCTGGCCGGCGGCGCCTGTGTGGGGGCGACCTTCGCCTGGTTGAACCGGCATTTGCAGGCGCCGGCCGAGTCGGCTGCCAACCGGTGTGCGTTCCTGAGCCGGGACGACACCTGGTGCCGGATCGAAAGCTATTGCAGCGCGTTCAACACCACCCTGATCCTGGATAACACCAGGCGCATCCAGGCCAACCTGCCGAACATCTGTGGCCTGGGCGACAGCTCGTCGGTCGAGGCCCAGGGCTTCGACGGGCTGGCGACCCTGGCCCAGCATATCGACAGCACACAGCCGGGCTACTACGTCTGGCTGTTCACCTTTGAAGGGGGCGGGCCGTCCCACGTATGCGGGATCTACGCCGACCGCAACTGCATGACGTTCTTCGACCCCAACTCGGGCGAGTACCGCGTGGGGCCGACCCGCAAGCTCGACTTTTTCAAGATGCTCTACAAGCACTACCTCAATTACCTGTCGGGCGCGGGTGTGCGCAAGGAAATGAAGTTTGACGAGCATTACCTGGTGCAACTGGGCGCTTGAGTAGAAAACCGCGGCGCTACGGAATAAACCGCTGCGCCCGGCTGTTGTGTCTACGTTCCTCAACTCTCAGGGATACATACGATGCCCCGGATCAACAGCGCATTCAGCTGCCGCAAAGTGGACTTTCAAGGCTTTCGCGAAGCCATTGGCGAGGCCGCCATGCTGGCCCAGTCGCCGGCCGCGCAAGAAGTCATCGCGACCATGAACACCATCAGCACCGCGCGCTCCAACGACACCGCACAAGAGCAGGCCAAGGTCGCCTATTTCGCCGCCTATGAGGGCGACGACGCGGTGGGGTTGATGGTGATGTTCAAGGAAGGCCCCACCTGGAAGATCGAAGACGTATTTGCCGGTGTAGCGGGCAGCGGGCTGGGCTCGACCCTGGCGGCCTTTGGCATGGACTACGCGGTTCGCGACTACGGCAACAAACCCAACTGCGAGATTCGCCTGACGTCCCTGGACGAGGCCTCGTGTGCGTTCTGGAAAAAGATGGGCTTTGTGATGCTGCCCGGGGTCGCGAGCGGGCATGGCGGCATGGTTTACCGGGTGCCCAACTCCCGCCCGACGACTCCGCTCTAGGTAGAAAACCACCATGGCAACCACCCAAACCCGGCGCGAGATCCAGGTCAGCAGCGTGCTCGGCGCCGATGTGCTGTTGTTCCGGCGCATGCAGGCCCGGGAAGGCCTGTCGCAGCTCAGCGAGTACACGCTTGAGCTGTACAGCGAGCGCACCGACCTGAATATCGACGACCTGCTGGCGACCCAGATGAGCGTGGCGGTAGACCTGCCCAAAGGCGGCAGTCGTTATTTCAGCGGGCACGTCAGCCACTTTTCGTTTACCGGGCGCCAGGGCCGTTTCGCCACCTACAAGGCGGTGTTGCGCCCGTGGCTGTGGTTCTTGACCCTGGCCAGCGACTGCCGGATTTTCCAGGCACTGAGCGTGCCGGACATCCTCAAGCAGGTGTTCGCCCCGTACACCATCGCCGATGTCGACACCTCTGGCCTGAGCGGTAGCTACCCGGCACTGACCTACTGCGTGCAGTACCGTGAAAGCGACTTCAACTTCGTCAGCCGGCTGATGGAGCAAGAAGGCATTTATTACTTCTTCAAGAGCGCGGCCGGGCGCCACACCCTGGTACTGGCCGACTCCTATGGCGCCCATTCACCGGCACCGGGCTATGCCCAGGTGCGTTTCATGCCCGCCGAAGACCACACGATGCGCGAAAGCGAGGTGATCTACGACTGGCGCATGAGCGGTGACGTGGAGCCGGGCGGCTACACCCTGCAGGATTTCGACTTTGAAAAGCCTTCTGCCAACCTGTTGGCCAAGTCCACCCTGGCCGGCAGTTACCCGCAGTCGAGCCACGAGCGCTATGACTATCCAGGCAAGTACACCGAGCGCAAGCAGGGCGAAACCTATGCGCGCACGTTGATCGAGTCCCTGCACACCGGCACCCAGCGTGTCACCGGCGCCACCCGCGCCCGTGGGCTGTTTCCCGGCGCCTTGATGACCCTGACCGAACACCCGCGCAGCGAACAGAACGCCCAGTTCCTGTTATTGGAGGCGCGTTATGCGTTGTCCTCGGACACCTACGAACCGACGCCGCCGGCCCATCCGGCGCCGGTGCTGACCTGTGACTTCACCGCCTTGTCGAAACAGCAGCAATTTCGCGCCCCGTGCAACAGCCGTAAACCGCTGATGCAGGGCCCGCAGACAGCCATGGTGGTGGGCAAGCAAGGCGAGGAAATCTGGACCGACAAATACGGGCGGATCAAGGTGCAGTTCCACTGGGACCGCGAGGGCAAACATGACGAAAACAGCTCGTGCTGGATTCGCGTCGCCCAGGGCTGGGCCGGCAAGCGCTGGGGCAGCCTGTTCACGCCGCGCATCGGCCAGGAAGTGATCGTGAGTTTTCTGGAAGGTGATCCCGACCAGCCGCTGGTCACCGGCAGCGTCTACAACGCCGAGACCATGCCGCCCTATGCCTTGCCCGAGAACGCCACCCGTTCGACGGTCAAGAGCAACTCGTCCAAGGGCGGCGGTGGCTACAACGAGCTGCGCTTCGAAGACAAGAAGGGCTCGGAGCAGGTGTTCCTGCATGCGCAGAAAAACCTCGACCAGCGCGTGCTCAAGGACTCCCTGGACTGGGTTGGCGGCGACCGGCATTCCAAGGTCGACCAGGACCTGCGCGAGAAGGTCGGCGGCGACCGGCATTCCTCGGTGGGCGGCCATCGCAATGAGAAAGCCACCGGCGATGTCTCGCTGTCGGCCGGCACCAACATGATCATCAATGGCGGCCTGAAAACCGGCGTCACGGCCGGCATGGACATGTACATGAAGGGCGGCATGAACGTGGTGATCGAGGCCGGCGCGACCATCACGCTGAAGGTCGGCAGCACCTTTCTGACCCTTACGCCGGCGATGATTATCGCCTCGACCATTCCGATTCCCCTGCCTGAAGCCGCGTCTGCGGCCACTGCACTTGCGCTCACAGCAGCCACCGGCCCGGCCGGGGTGCCGCTGCCACCGAAGGAGGCCGACGATGGCAAGTAATCCGCTGAATTTGATTCTTCTGGTCAGGAGCTACCGCGACCAGCCAATGCCCGGTGAGGTGATCTGCCGGTTTACCGAGGCCGGCGGTTCGATTGGCCGTGGTCCGGACAATGACCTGACGTTGGATGACCCGGGTAAATACATTTCCCGTGTGCATGCGCGCATCGAGTTGCGTGGTGTGCAGTTCTACCTGACCGACACCGGCAGCAACCCGAGCCTGGTCAATGAGCGCCCGCTGGGCAATGGCCGTGAGCGGGCGTTGGAGGAGGGCGACCGCCTGGTGATTGGCGACTACGGGCTGCAAGTGCGCCTGGAGCAACCCGAGATCGAGGTGCCGGACGACGCCATGGCCACGCGCATTCTGCCGCCGCTGTTCGTCCCGCCGCCTGCGCCGGTGGCCGCGCCGTTGCCGGCGCTGGAGGTGTATCGCGAGCCGGAGGTGGTGGCGCCGGTGGTGCTGCATGATGCCCTGGCCGGGGCGCGGATTCTGGAAGGCGGCTCGCTGTTTGACGGGGCGGTGCCGCTCTCCGACCCGTTGGGGTTGAACCTGATGGGGCGGGTGGAACCGGCATTTCGCGGCACTGAAAGCGACCATGTGGCGCCGCAGATGCAGGCGTTTACGTTGCCGGTGATGCATGTGGAGCCCCAGGTCATTCCTGAAGACTACAATCCGCTCTTTGGGCTGACACCGGAACCTGTGGCTGCCCACGATCCAAATGTGGGAGTGGGCTTGCTCGCGAAAGCGGTGGGTCAGCCACCGGATGCATTGACTGAGCCACTGCATTTGCGAGCAAGCCCGCTCCCACACAAGCCCGCACCCACACTGGAGCAGAGCGAGCCCGTCAGTGACGACGCGGTATTCAAGGCCTTGCTCCAAGGCCTGGGCCTGGAAAACCTGCACACCACCCGTACCCCCGTCGAGCTTGCGCACCTGGTCGGCGAAATGCTGCGCACCGCCACCGGCGGCACCATGGCGGTACTCATGGCCCGCGCCCTGACCAAACGCGAAAGCCATATCGACATGACCATGATCGGCGCCCACTCCAACAACCCGCTCAAGTTTTTCCCCGACCCCCACAGCGCCCTGACCCAAATGCTCACTGCCGATTCCCCGGCCTACATGCGCCCGGTCAAGGCCATGGGCGCGGCATTTGACGACCTCAAGGCCCATGAACTGGCAGTGATCGCCGGCATGAACGCGGCGCTGGGCGCGGTGGTGCAGCGCTTCGACCCGGCCCGGGTGGAGCAACGCCGCACCACCCACGGCGCCCTCGACAAGTGGATGCCCGCCCGGCGCAAAGCGCGCTTGTGGGACCGCCTGGTAGAACGCTACGAGGACCTGGCCCGGGATGCCGACGAGGACTTGCAGCGCCTGTTCGGTGAGTTGTTTTCGGTGGCTTATGAAGAGCAGGTCGCGCGGTTGCGCACCGGCCAATGAGAAGAATTTATGTCCTGGAATAACAAAGTAGTCTGGTCCGAAGGCATGTTGTTGCAGCCCCAGCACCTGCAACAACACGACCGTTTTTTACAGGCGCAGCTGGAGGCCCGGGTCAGCACCTTGCGCGCCTACGCCCATGGTTTTTCGAGCCTGAAAATCGACCTGCAGCAGTTGGCCCTGGGCAAGTTGTCATTGCTGGCGTACAGCGGCGTACTGCCCGACGGTACGCCGGTCGGCCAGCCCTTCGACGATGAAATGCCGCTGCCTCTGGAAATCCCCGCAGACGCCCGCGACCTGAAAGTGGTGCTGGCGCTGCCGAGCCTGCGCCCCGGCGTGGCCGAAGTCGACGACAACCCAGGCTTCGAAAACTTCGCCCGCCACCGCAGCAGCGAGTACGAGGCCTGGGACAGCAACGGCCTGGACAGCAGCGCGCTGATGAGCATCGGCAAACTGCGCCTGCGCCTGGCGTTTGAAGGTGACGTGGCCGACGCCTACACCACCCTTGGCATCGCCCATGTGGTGGAAAAACGCGCCGACAAAAGCGTGGTGCTCGACCGCGATTACTGCCCGCCATGCCTGGACATCCGCGCTGCCGAACACCTTGGGGCGTTTGTCGATGAATTGCTCGGCCTGTTGCAGCAACGCGGTGAAGCCCTGGCGGCACGCCTGAACCGCCCGGACGGCAGCGGCGCGGCCGAGATTGCCGACTTCCTGCTGCTGCAGGTGCTCAACCGCAGCCAGCCGCTGGTGCGGCATTTGGCGGCAATGAGCGGCCTGCACCCGGAGCAGTTGTACCGCGACCTGACCGGCCTGGCCGGCGAACTGGCGACCTTTACCCAGGCCGACAAGCGCGCCTCGGCTTACCCGGTGTACCGCCATGACGCGCTGGCTGAAACCTTCGCCCCGGTGATGCTCGACCTGCGCCGTTCGCTGTCGACCGTGATGGACGCGCGGGCCATCGCTATCCCCCTGGAAGAGCGCCAATACGGGATCCGCGTGGCGGTACTGCCCGACCAGGATTTGCTGCGCTCGGCCACGTTCATCCTCGCGGTGCAGGCACACATGCCGGCCGAAAGCGTGCGCAACGGCTTCCCGCCGCAGGTCAAGATCGGCTCGGTGGAGAAGATCCGCGACCTGGTCAATCTGCAACTGCCGGGTATCGGCCTGCGCCCGCTGCCGGTGGCACCACGGCAACTGCCGTTCCACGCCGGCTTCACCTATTTCGAACTCGACCGCAGCAGCGATTACTGGCAACAGCTGAGTAATTCGGCGGGGTTTGCCATGCACATCGCCGGGGTCTTCCCGGGGCTGGACATGCAGTTCTGGGCCATTCGGCGCTAAGGCAAGGTGACTGACGTGAATGACACTTTCGATGGCGCCCAGGACCCGGATCGCACCCTGCTGATCCCCACGCCCGGCGGGCGCCGGCCTCTGCCGGCAGCCAGCCCGGTGGCCGATGTGCAGAGCGCCGCCCTGGTCCTCAAGGGCCTGGGCCTCAACCCGCTGGTGCGGGCCGCCAACCCATTGCTTGACCTCGTGGTGCCCCTGCGCATGCTGACTGCCATGCCCGACATGGAAAGCCTGCGCCAGCGGCTGATCCAGGCGGTGCAGGCGTTCGAGGCCCAGGCCCGGGCCAGCCAGGTGGATGTCGAAACCGTGGCGGCGGCGCGCTACGCGCTGTGCACCCTGGTGGATGAAACCATTTCCAGTACGCCATGGGGCGCCGGTGTGTGGGGCAGCCGCAGCCTGTTGGTGACCTTTCACAATGAAGCCTGGGGCGGCGAAAAATTCTTCATGATTTTGCAGCGTCTCAGCCAGGACCCACGCACCCATATCCACGTGCTGGAGCTGATGTATTTGTGCATGGCCTTGGGGTTGGAAGGGCGGTATCGGGTGCTGGATCGCGGCCTCGACCAACTGGGCCTGTTGCGCGAGCGCTTGCTGCAACTGATCAAGCAGCAGCGCGACAACCGTGAACAAGACCTGTCGCCCCGTTGGCGCGGTGCCGAGGCGCCCCAGGCGTCGATGTTGCGCCGGGTGCCGTTGTGGGTACTGGCGACGGTAGCGGCGGTGCTGCTGTTGAGTGTGCAGTTGACCTACAGCTGGTTGCTTAATCGTGCGTCCGATCCGGTTTTCGCGCAGTTGGGGGCGATTCGTGTGGCGTCGCCGCTCAAGGTGGCGGCGCCTGCAACACCTGCGCCGGTGCGCCTGTCGGGGTTCCTCGCGCCGGAAGTCGCCCAGGGCCTGGTCACGGTCAAAGACAGCGCCGACCGTTCGGTAATCACCCTGCGCGGCGATGGTGTATTTGCTTCCGGCAGTGCTGAAGTGGCAAGCAACTTCGACGGTTTGCTCAACCGCATCGGCGATGCATTGGCCACGGTGCCGGGGGATGTGGTGGTGGTTGGGCATACCGACAACGTGCGGCCTTCGGCGACGTCGCGGCTGGGCTCCAACTTCGACCTGTCCCAGGCCCGCGCCAAGACCGTCGCGCGCCTGCTGGGGCAACGCGCAGGGCCGGCCGAGCGATACCGCAGCGAAGGCCGGGGTGAGACCGAACCCCTGGTTCCCAATGATTCACCGGCCAATCGTGCGCGTAACCGGCGTGTCGACATCACCGTGCTGATCCCCTCCCAGGCGCAATAGACCATGAACCTGTCCTCGTTTTTTTCATTGTTATGGTCCCCGGTGGAGCGCTTTATCCTGTGGTTGCTCAAGCCGTGGTTGTTGTCGCTGATCGGCGTGGCGCTGCTGTCGCTGCTGGTGTGGTACGAAGGCCCGCTGCTGGCGTTCAACGGCACCGAGCCGTTGGCGCCGGAAGCACGGCGTTGGGGCTTGATCGGGGTGTTTGTGTTGGTGTGGGCCGGCTACTTTGCCTGGCGTGTGTGGCGTGCCTGGCGGGCCAATCGCGGGTTGATGGCCGGGGTTGCGCAAGTGCCGGCGGGCGAGCGTGAATCCCAGGCAGAAGTGAATGAACTGGGCGAGCGTATGCGCTCTGCGATGGCGGTGCTGCGCAAGGCCAACCCCGGCTGGAAGATGAGCGGGCAGTATCTGTATCAACTGCCGTGGTACATGTTTGTGGGCGCGCCGGGCAGTGGCAAGACTACTGCGCTGACTCATTCCGGCCTGCAGTTTCCCCTGCGTGAAGCGATGGGGAGCGGGGCCATCGGCGGGGTCGGCGGCACCCGGCATTGTGACTGGTGGTTTACCGATGAAGCGGTACTGCTCGATACAGCCGGGCGCTACACCACCCAGGACAGCTACACCGAAGTGGACAAGGCCGCCTGGGGTGGTTTTCTCGACCTGCTGAAAAAACACCGTCGCCAGCGCCCGGTCAACGGTGTGATCGTGGCCCTGAGCGTCAGCGACCTGTTGCAGCAAACCGAAGCCCAGCGCCAGGCCCAGGCCTTGGCGATTCGGGCGCGGATCAACGAATTGTATGAGCGCCTGGGCCTGCGGTTTCCGGTGTACGTGATCATCACCAAGTGCGATTTACTGGCGGGCTTCTCGGAATTTTTCGAGACCTTTGGCCGTGAGGAGCGGGCCCAAGTGTGGGGCGTGACCTTCCCGCTGCAACAAGACCCGAAAGCCGACACCGGCCTGGCGTCGTTCCCCGCTGAATTCGATGCCCTGGAGCGCCAGCTCCAGGGGCGAGTGCTGGAGCGCGTACAGCAAGAGCGGGACCTGTCGCGCCGGGCCTTGCTCTACAGCTTCCCGCAACAATTCGCCAGCCTGGGCGAGGGCCTCACGCGGTTTCTCAACAGCATCTTCGAGGCCAACCGTTATCAGGAACCGGCGTTGCTGCGCGGTGTGTACTTTACCAGCGGCACCCAGGAAGGCAGCCCGATTGACCGGGTACTGACCTCACTGGCGGCGTCCTTTGGCCTGGGCCGCAAGGTGCTGGCACCGAATGTTGCCAGTGGCCGCAGCTACTTCATCACCCGCCTGCTGCGCGAAGTGATCTTCAAGGAGGCCGGGCTGGCGGGCGTCAACCACCAGGAAGAGCGTCGCCGGCGCTTGCGGGCGCGGGGCGGGCGGATCGTCGCGTCGGCGGCGTTCGTGCTGCTGTTGCTGGGCATGACCATCAGCTACAACCGCAACCTGCAACTGATCGGCGATTCGGCAACCGCGGCCGCCAACGTTGCGCAACTGGCCAGGGAACTGCCAACCGAAGGCGATGTGCTGGTGACCTTGCCCTTGCTTAATGCTGCCCGCGCGTTGCCCGATGGCTACAGCGACGGCGACAACAGCGTGCCGCTGCTCAGTCGCATGGGCCTGTACCAGGGCAACAAGCTGGGGGCGGGCGCGGTGACCTTGTACCGGCGCCTGTTGCGCAGCACCTTGCTGCCGCACATCGTGGCGAATATGGAAAACGCCTTGCGCCGGGGCGATGCCAGCAACCAGGAGTTCCTCTACGAAACCCTGCGGGCCTACCTGATGCTGGGTGAGCGGCAGTTCTTCGATGCCGCTTCTGTGCAGGCGTGGGTGGATGTCGACTGGCGACGTGAATTGGCCCAGGCCACCCCGGCGCAGTTGCAGCAGTTGTCCGATCACGTCTCGGCATTGCTGCAAGCCGACGACGAAGCCGAGCCGGTGCAACTCGACAGTGCGCTGATCGCCAAAGTGCGCCTGGCCCTGGCAAGCATGCCGCTTTCCCAGCGCATCTATAACCGGGTCAAGCGCCAGGTGGAGCAGCAACACTTGCCGGAACTGAGCGTGAATGGCGCGGTGGGCCGCGATGTATCGTCGTTGTTCACCCGAGGCAGCGGCGAGCCGTTGTCTCGTGGGGTCAGTGGTGTGTATCGCATCGCCGGCTATCGCGAACTCACCGACAAGGCCCCACAAGCCGTGGCCGACATGGCCAAGGACAGCTGGGTGCTCGACCGCCAGGAATCGGCGCAAATCGCCGGCGGCAGTGCCGCCATGCAAGCCGCGGTACTGGAGCTGTACTACGCCGACTACATCCGCCAATGGGACACTTTTCTTGGCGACGTGCACCTGGTGCCGTTGACCAGCCTTGGCCAGGCGTCCCTGGTGACCAACGTGCTGGCGGCCAACGATTCACCGCTGCGCGCGCTGCTGCTGGCGGTAGCCAGGGAAACCACCCTGGAAGGCGCGTTGACCTCGGCCGCCAGCAAAGACACCGACCAGCGTGTGCGCGACAAAATCGCCGCCGCCACGCAAAAGCTCCAGGCCGCCCTGGGCAGCGACGCCCCGGCCCCGACGGTGGATGCCAGCGCGAATCCGGTAGACCAGCACTTCGCCGCGCTGCATCGCCTGGTGGGCAACGGCACCAGCCCGCAACCTGTGGATGAGATGCTGGCCTCGCTCAAAGACGCCGGCCAATACTTCGACAGCGCCGATGCTGCCCGGCGCAGCGCCGCGCCGGCGCCCACCGGGGAAGTGCTGGAGCGCTTGAAGCGTGCCAGCGATACCCAGCCGGCGCCGTTGTCGACATTACTGCGTGATGTGCAAGCCGGCGGTGCGGCGCTGACCCTGGGCAACGAGAAGGCCCGTTTGAATGCATTGTGGGAAGCCTCGGGTGCGCCGTTCTGCCGGGCAGCAATCGCCGATCGTTACCCGTTGGTGCGCAGCTCCAGCCGCGATGCCACCGCCGATGATTTCGGCAAGTTCTTTGGCCCGGGCGGGCTGATGGATGACTTTTTCAGCAAGAACCTCGCGCCGTATGTCGACATGAGCGGCAGCCAATGGCGCTGGCGTTCCAGCGGCGTGACGCCGCTGAACATCTCCCAGGACGTGCTCAACCAGTTCCAGCGTGGCGCGCGCCTGCGGGACATGTTCTTCGTGGCGGGGGCACGCCAGCCGTCATTGCGTTTTGACCTGAAAACCCTGAGTGCCGACCCGGCCCTGACCCAGGTGACCCTGGACATCGATGGCCAGCCGGTGGTGTACGAGGCGGGCAGTGTGGCGGACTTCACCGGCATCAGCCTGCCCAGCGGCAAGGCAGGCGGGCTGGTGCGACTGCAGGCGACGCCGGCGCTGGTCAGCCCGCTGCGGGCCGATGGGCCTTGGGGTTGGCTGCGGATGATGGACAAGGCAGCGGTCAGTGCCCAGGGTGAGTTGCTGCAAGTCACGTTCGATGTGGAAGGGCATCGGGTGGTGTATCAATTGCGGGCCAGCAGTGTGATCAACCCGTTCCGGCGGGATGCGCTCGAGCAGTTTCGCTGCCCGACGACGTTATAGGGATTGGGCATGGATCAGCAGTTGACGGGTTTTTTCGGCAAGGTCCCAAGCCATGGGGATTTTGTCAGTCGCCGGTTGCCCGAAGCGTTTTTGCGGCCCTGGGACGCGTGGCTGCAAAGCGGCTTGCAACACAGCCGCGAGCGCCTTGGGGCAGGCTGGCTGGAGGTGTATTTGTGCAGTCCGCTGTGGCGCTTTGCCTTGGCGGCGGGGGTGTGTGGCGAACAGGGCTGGGCCGGCGTGATGTTGCCCAGCGTGGACCGGGTGGGGCGCTATTTTCCGTTGACGGTGGCGGTGGCGAGCGAAGACGTATCGCCCCTCGCACGGTTTGAGCAGGATGGCGAATGGTACGCGCAGGTCGAGCGGTTGGCACTGTCGACCCTGGTTGAAGGGTTTACGTTGGCCGCGTTTGATTCGGCGCTCAGGGCATTGCCGCCGCCGTCACCCCAGGCACCGGTGGAAGAGGGCGTGCTGGCGGGGCATTCGATGTTCTGGACCGAGGGCTCGCCGCTGTTGGCGCCCACGACGATTACCTTTGCAGGCTTGCCGGGGGCGTCGACATTTGCCGATATGCTGGCGGATCGCAGCTCGGCGTGAGTTACACCTGGGCCAGCGAGGCGACAGGGCTCTTGGGGAGTGTTGGGGTTGCAGGCACAGGGGCGGCATTTGTAGCCATTGAAGGCTTCGCGTTCACTGGGAACTCTGCACGGTCTGCGAATGTTTGCTGAACGGCCGGGACGAAGACCTCGGCACTTTTTGCTGCCGATTCATCCTGGGTAACGGCAGCAGGTTTGTCCTTGGTAGCCGATTTGAGCAGCTTGTCGGCCCCAAACGCGGCGCCGCCGCTGATAGCACCCAAGCCAATCGCTTTCAGGATCGGCATGGCAATCGCCTTCAAAATATTCAATATCGCGCCCATGGTCATTCACCTCTCATCCGGGTTTTTTCACGGTCTGGATAACCGCTCGTCCCTCTGTGTCAAAAACAGCGCCAGCGGTTCCATGCCCCCTTGCGCCGATTCAATTTCCTTGCTAGCTTTTCACAAAATGTTAACGATAACATTTGCTCTAAAAATAAAAACAAAACAGAGATCCTTGCCATGAAAATGCTTCCGAAAACCCTGTGTTTGTTGGCTTTTAGCATCAATATCGGTACCGCCGGCCTGGCGTATGCCGAGACCAAACCCGCGCCCATCCGCATCGGCGCCTCCTTCCAGGAAATCAACAACCCGTACTTCGTCACCATGAAAGACGCCCTGCAGGAAGCCGGGGCGACCATCGGTGCGCAGCTGATCATCACCGACGCCCGCCACGACGTGTCCAAACAGGTCAGCGACGTCGAAGACATGCTGCAAAAGGGCATCGACATCCTGCTGATCAACCCAACCGATTCGGTCGGCGTGCAGTCGGCCGTCAAATCCGCCCACGCCGCGGGTGTGGTGGTGGTCGCGGTCGACGCCCAGGCCGAAGGCCCGCTGGATTCCTTCGTCGGTTCGAAAAACTTCGACGCCGGCTTCCAGGCCTGCGAATACCTGGCCAGGAACATCGGCAACAAAGGCAACATCGCGATCCTCGACGGCATCGCCGTAGTGCCGATCCTGGAACGCGTACGCGGTTGCAAGGAGGCCGTGGCCAAGCACCCGGACATCAAGATCGTGAGCATCCAGAACGGCAAGCAGGAACGTGACCAGGCGCTGACCGTCACCGAAAACATGCTGCAGGCCCAACCCACCCTCAAGGGCATTTTCAGCGTCAACGACAACGGTTCTCTCGGTGCACTCTCGGCCATTGAAGCCAGCGGCCTGGACGTCAAACTGGTGAGCGTCGACGGCGCGCCGGAGGCGATCAAGGCCATCCAGAAACCCGGCAGCAAATTTATCGCCACCTCCGCGCAGTACCCGCGTGACCAGATCCGCCTGGCCCTTGGCATCGCCCTGGCCAAGAAATGGGGCTCGCAAGTACCGGCCACGATCCCGGTGGACATCACCCTGATCGACCAGGCCAAGGCCAAGGATTTCAGCTGGTAAACCGCCCGGGCCCCACGCCAGGCGTGGGGCACAGGTCATCCATCTGAATGCGAGGTCGGCGGTATGAGCAGTCTTCTGAAACTGGAAAATATCTGTAAGCGCTACCCGGGGGTGCAAGCCCTCAAGGCGATCAACCTGGAAGTGCAGCGCGGCGAGATTCATGCCTTGCTCGGGGAAAATGGCGCGGGTAAATCGACCCTGATGAAGATTCTGGGCGGGGTCGAGCATCAGGACGAAGGGCAGATACTGATCGACGGCCAGGCCCGGCAGTTCGCGACGTACCGCGATGCGATTGCCGCCGGTATTGGCATCGTGTTCCAGGAATTCAGCCTGATTCCCTACCTTACGGCGGTGGAAAATATCTTCCTCGGCCATGAGCTGAGTAATCGCTTTGGCCTGTTGCGCAAGCGCGAAATGGTCGAGGCCAGCGAGGCATTGTTCAAGCGCCTCGGCGTGAGCATCGACCTGCAATGCGCGGTCAAGCACCTGAGCGTGGCCGAGCAGCAGTTTGTCGAGATCGCCAAGGCCCTGGCCCTGGATGCGCGGCTGCTGGTGCTCGATGAACCCACCGCCACCCTTACGCCGAGTGAAGCCGAGCTGCTGTTCGAGATCATGCGTGAGCTCAAGCGCCAGGGCGTGGCGGTGATTTTTATTTCTCACCATCTGGAGGAAATTTTCCAGGTGTGCGACCGCATCAGCGTGCTGCGCGACGGCGGCAATGTGGGCGTTACTGATGTGGCCGACAGCGATATCGACCGCCTGGTGGAAATGATGGTGGGGCGGCGCCTGGAATGCAGCTTTCCGCCCAAACCCAGCACCGAGCGTGGGCCGCTGTTGCTGCAGGTCAAGGACATCCAGTTGGTGCGCAACGGCCCCCACAACCACTTTGAATTGCACAAGGGCGAGATTTTAGGCTTCGCCGGCCTGGTGGGCTCCGGGCGCACCGAATTGGCCCTGGGCATGATGGGCGCGCTGCCGTCGGTGAGCAAAGACGTGTGGCTGCGCGGTGAAAAAATCACCCTGGACGACCCGGCCCAGGCCTTGGCCCATGGCATCGGGTTACTGCCCGAAAGTCGCAAGAGCGAGGGGCTGATTACCGATTTCAGCATCCGCGAAAACATCTCCCTGAACAACCTGCCCAAGTACCAGAACGCCAGTGGCCTGATCGACAAGGACAAGGAATGTGCCAGCGTCGAAGCGCTGATGCGCCAACTGTCGATCAAGGCCCCCAGCGGCGAGAGCCGGGTGTTCAACCTCAGCGGCGGCAACCAGCAGAAAGTCGTGATTGCCCGCTGGATCAACCATCACTGCGACGTGCTGGTGTTCGACGAGCCCACCCGGGGCATCGACGTCGGCGCCAA
Source organism: Pseudomonas sp. A125 (assembly GCF_055409485.1). Taxonomy (NCBI): domain Bacteria; kingdom Pseudomonadati; phylum Pseudomonadota; class Gammaproteobacteria; order Pseudomonadales; family Pseudomonadaceae; genus Pseudomonas; species Pseudomonas sp. A125. The sequence continues at coordinate 91,672 of NZ_JBUZVP010000003.1, read as the reverse complement.
GGCGCAGATCTACGCACTGATGCGCAACCTCACCGAACAAGGCTACGCAATCATCATGATTTCATCGGAACTGCCGGAAGTCATCGGTATGTGCGACCGCGTCGCGGTGTTCCACAAGGGCGCCATCGTCAAGGTACTGGAAGCGTCTGCCGTCAATCCTCAAGAGGTCATGCGCCATGCAACAGGGGGCTCAAGTGAATACGTCCATTAATGCCGTGGGGCCGAGCCGGCTGCGCCTGAACCTGGCGCGGTTGATTCGTTCACCGGCGTTTTATCCCTTTGTGGGGTTGCTGGTGGTGACGTTGGTGATGATCTTCGCCAGCGACAACTTCCTGACCGCCAACAACCTGTCGAACATCGCGCGCCAGGTGTCGATCAACGCGATTATCGCAGTGGGCATGACCTGCGTGATTCTCACCGGCGGCATCGATTTGTCGGTGGGGCCGGTGATGGCGTTGTCCGGCACCTTGACCGCCGGGTTGATGGTCGCGGGCTTGTCGCCGGGCCTGGCGATCGGCGCCGGGATGCTGATCGGCGTGGCCTTCGGCATCGGCAACGGCCTGTTCGTCGCCTACCTGCACATGCCGCCGATCATCGTCACCCTGGCGACCATGGGCATCGCCCGTGGGTTTGGCCTGATGTACACCGACGGCTATCCGATTTCCGGTTTGCCGGAGTGGTTTGGGTTCTTTGGCCGCGAAAGCCTGTTCGGTATTTCGGTGCCGATCCTGATCATGCTGGTGACGTACCTGGCGGCCTATGTGCTGCTGCAACACACCCGCATCGGCCGCTATATCTACGCGATCGGCGGCAACGAGGAAGCGGTGCGCCTGTCCGGTGTGCGGGCGGCGCGCTTCAAGTTGCTGGTGTACGCCATCAGTGGCCTGACCGCTGCGATTGCCGGGCTGGTGCTGACCTCGCGCTTGATGAGCGGCCAGCCGAATGCCGGGGTGTCGTTTGAACTCGACGCAATTGCCGCCGTGGTCCTGGGCGGCGCCTCGATTGCCGGCGGGCGCGGGGTGATTGTCGGCACCTTGCTCGGCGCCATGCTGCTCGGCGTATTGAACAACGGCTTGAACATGCTCGGGGTCTCGCCCTACGTCCAGAGTGTGATCAAGGGCGGGATCATTTTGCTGGCGATCTTTATCAGCCGTCAGCGCCACAAGTAAACCGGTTATCTCCACGCGGCCATGGCGGCCGCGAGGGGTTCTCTCATGCTCAAGAAAGGTCAGCACATCATGGATAAGCACAACGAAATGCAGGCTGTCGTCTGCCACGGCCCCAAAGACTACCGCCTGGAACGCATCGGCAAACCCCAGGCGCGGGTCAACGAGCTGGTGATTCGCATCGCCGCCTGCGGCATCTGCGCCAGTGACTGCAAATGCCACTCGGGTGCGGCGATGTTCTGGGGCGGCGATAACCCGTGGGTCAAGGCGCCGGTGGTGCCGGGCCACGAGTTTTTCGGCTACGTGGTGGAGGCGGGCGAGGGCGCCGAGGAGCACTTTGAGGTGAAGGTCGGCGACAAAGTGATCGCCGAGCAGATCGTGCCGTGTGGCAAGTGCCGCTTCTGTAAGTCCGGTAAGTACTGGATGTGCGAGGTGCACAACATCTTCGGCTTCCAGAAGGAAGTGGCCGAAGGCGGCATGGCCCAGTACATGCGTATTCCCAAGACCGCCATCGTGCACAGGATTCCGGAGTCGGTGTCGCTGGAAGACTCGGCGCTGATCGAGCCGATGTCCTGCGCGATTCACACCGTCAACCGCGGTGAGATCCAGCTGGATGATGTGCTGGTGATCGCCGGTGCCGGTACCCTGGGCCTGTGCATGGTGCAGGTGGCTGCGCTGAAGACCCCGAAAAAACTGGTGGTGATCGACATGGTCGACGAGCGCCTGGAACTGGCGAAAAAATATGGTGCCGACGTGGTGATCAACCCGTCCCGGGAAAACGCTCGCGAGATCATCAACGGCCTGACCGACAATTACGGCTGCGATGTGTACATCGAAACCACCGGCGTGCCGGCGGGCGTTACCCAAGGCCTGGATTTGATCCGCAAGCTGGGGCGGTTTGTCGAGTTCAGCGTGTTTGGCGCCGAGACCAGCGCCGACTGGTCGATCATCGGCGACCGCAAGGAACTGGACGTACGCGGCGCGCACCTGGGGCCGTATTGCTACCCGGTGGCCATCGATCTGTTCGAGCGCGGCCTGGTGACGTCCAAGGGCATCGTGACCCATGACTTCGGGCTGGATGACTGGGCCGAGGCGTTTGAATTGGCCAACTCGACCAAGTCGATCAAGGTGCTGTTGAAGCCGGTGGTCTGAGATGAACTACGTGATGGGTGTGGACATCGGCACGCAAAGCACCAAGGCGCTGCTGGTGGACGGTGACGGTACGATCATCGCCCAGCACAGCCAGGGGTATCGCGTGGATACCCCGAAAGTGCGCTGGGCCGAGCAGTGGCCGCAGGTGTGGCTGGATGCGGTTGAGGCCTGCGTCGCCCAGTGCATGGCCAAGGCCGGTGTGGCGAAAGAGCAGGTCAAGGCGCTGTGCATCAGCAGCCTGTACGGCGGCTCGGGGATTGCCGTGGACGCGCAGATCACGCCGCTGCACCCGTGCCTGATCTGGATGGACCGGCGCGCGGGCGAACAGGTGGAGTGGGTGCGCGAGCATGCGGACCTGGAGCAGCTGTTCGCGGTCACCGGCAACTCGGTAGACAGCTACTACGGCTTCACCAAGATGCTCTGGCTCAAGCAGCATCAGCCGCAGGTGTGGGCCAACACCCGCTACCTGCTGCCGCCCAACAGCTACATCAACTGGTGCCTGACCGGTGAGGTGGCGGTGGATCACAGCAGCGCCGGCAACATCGGTGGCGTCTACGATGTGGCCCGGCGGGGCTGGTCGGCCGAGATGCTGGCGGCGCTGGAGATTCCGTTGGCGATGATGCCGGAGCGCTTGCTTTATTCGGGGGAAGTGGTCGGTGGTTTGCTGGAGGATTGGGCCCGGCGATTGGGCTTGCAGGCCGGCACGCCGATCCTTGCCGGAGGCGTGGATGCGGCCATGGCCACATTGGCGGCCGGGGTGACCCGACCGGGCAATCATGTGGCGATGATCGGCACCAGCATGTGTTGGGGTTACCTCAATCAACAAGTGGATGCACGGCATGGGCTGGTCAGCATGCCGCATGTCTATAACGGCCACCGAGACTTGTACATCTTCGGCGGCGCGATCACAGCCGGGGCGTCGGTGAGCTGGTTTCGCGAGCAGTTCTGCCAGGCGGAAGAGCAGCGGGCGAAGGACACGGGCCAGGACAGCCTGTGGCTGCTGGAGCAGAGCGCCGCGAAAATCCCGGCGGGCAGTGAAGGGCTGTTGTTCCTGCCGTATCTCATGGGCGAGCGCAGCCCGGTGTGGGATGACCGGGCCAGCGGCAGCTTTGTCGGGCTGAACCTGTATCACAGCCGTATCCACCTGTACCGCGCGGTACTCGAAGGGGTGAGTTTTGCCCTGCGGCACAATATTGAAGCGGGCACCCGTGGGGCGCACTCCCTTGATCCACGGTTGATTGTGGTGGGGGGGGCGAGCCATTCGGATTTGTGGATGCAGATTATCGCGGACATTACCCATTACCCGGTCTACACCATCGTGCAAGAGGTAGAGGCAGCACTGGGCGCAGCGTTGCTGGCGGCCCATGCGGTGGGGTTGGTGGATGACCGGGAGATGCAGAAGGGCTGGGTGCAACTTGAACTGCGAGCGGAGCCGGAGGCGGGGAATGTCGGGGTGTATGACCGGGCGTTTGCCGAGTATCTGAAATTGTACCCGGCGTTGAAACCGGTGATGCACAGCTTGCAATTGAATTAAGCGAACACTGATCCAAATGTGGGTGCGGGCTTGCTGTGGTGAGTGGGCTTGTTGTGGTGAGCGGGCTTGCCCCGCGCTGGGCTGCGAAGCAGCCCCATCAATCTGTGGTGAACCGGGCGGGGGACAAGCCCCCTCACCACAACAAGCCCCCTCACCACAGCAAGCCAGCTCCCACATTGGATCTTCATTGTTTCCGGGATACCTGCCATGAACGCCACTTTTGATTTTACCCACCAGCGCATCCTCGTCACCGGCGCCAGCAGCGGCATCGGTCGGGAAATCGCCCTGCAACTGATCGCCAGCGGCGCCCAGGTTTTCGCCCTGGGTCGCGACGCCCAGGCCCTGGCCCAACTCGGCTGCGAAACCCTGTGCCTGGACATCGCCAACAGCGCCGCCCTGGACCTGGCCCTGCAAGGCCTGCCGCCGATGCACGGCCTGGTCAACTGCGCCGGCATTTCCCGCCTGGAACCTGCCGCTGCCATCAGCGCCGAAGCCTTCGACCAGGTGATGAACGTCAACGCCCGCGCCGCCGCCCAGGTCGCCAGCCGAATCGCTGCAGCGATGATCGAAGCAAAGATCCCCGGCAGCATCGTCAACGTCTCAAGCCAGGCCTCACTGGTAGCGCTGGACGATCACCTCGGCTACTGCGCCTCCAAGGCTGCACTGGATGCCATCACCCGCGTGCAATGTGCCGAATGGGGCCGTTTCGGGATTCGAGTCAACAGCGTCAACCCCACCGTGACCCTCACGCCCATGGCGCAAATGGCCTGGTCGGCGCCCGCCAAACGCGACCCGGCATTGGCGGCGATTCCCCTGGGGCGGTTTGCTGAAACGGCGGAAGTGGCGCTGCCGGTGTTGTTCCTGCTGAGTGATGCCGCCAGCATGATCAGCGGTGTCAGCCTGCCGATCGACGGCGGCTACACCAGCCGTTAGCCGTTCTCCAGCTTGCCCGCAATCACCACCTTGTCCCGCGGCTTGTGCGGGTCTTCGAGGCGGTCCAGCAGCAGCCGCACGGCGCTGCTGCCGGCCAGTGACGCGTCGTGGGCCACGCAGGCAATCGGCACGCCGAAGATGTCGGCGAAGGGCAGGCGGTCGATGCCGCAGATGGTCAGGCTGTCGTGGGCGATGTTGTGCATGCGCAGCGCACGCAACGCGCCGAGGGTGATCAACTGGTTGAAACCCATGATCGCGTCCGGCGCCGAGTGCTCGGCCAGGTAGTCGAGGGTGTGCAGGTAGGAAGGCATCAGCGTGTAGTCGCCGGCGCACACCTCGACGTGCACTTGAGGGTGTTCGGCCAGCACTTCTTTCAGGCCTTTGAGGCGCTCCACGGTGATGCGCGAATGCTCGGGCCCGGTCAGCACCAGCAGGCGCTTGAGGTCTGGGGTCTGCCGCACCAGGTACTGCGCCGCCTCGATGCCGCTGTGGTAGTTGTCCAGTACCACGCGGCTGAACGGGCTGTCGTGAAGCGTGCGGTCGAGCAGCACCACCGGGGTCTTGCCGTTGCCCAGGCGCTCCAGATAATCCGGCTGGTAGCTGGGCTCGTCCGAGACCGGCGACAGGATGATCCCCGCCACGCGGTAGCCCAGCAGGGTGTCGACTGCCTTGCTTTCGAGTTCTTCCAGCTCGTCGGTGTCGACCAGCATGATGGTGTAGCCGTGCTTTTTCGCCTCGCGGGAAATCGCCTTGATCATTTCGCTGTAGAAGGGGTTGTCGACCGAGGCGGTGATCACGCCGATGATCAGGCTTTCACTGCGCTTGAGCCCGCGCGCAAAGGCATTGGGCACATAGTCCAGCTCCCGCGCTACCTCGAGAATCCGCGCCAGGGTGGCGGGCTTGACCAGGTCAGGCTTGCTCAACGCCCGGGACACCGTGATGGTGGTCATGTTGACCCGTTTGGCGATGTCGCTGATGGTGACGGACTTTTTCTTGTTCATCGGCAGGGGGAAACCAGGAGAAAACAGTAGGAGGCTAACATGGGCGCCCGATCAAATCACCGGATCCCAGCGCTGCGACCAATCCTTCTCCGCCTCCACCACGGCCCGCAGCAACCCCAGCGCCTGCTGCAAAACCGCCGAGTCGCGCTCGCGGGAATACACCAGGTACGTCGGAAAGCTGAATTCCGGCGCCTTGGGCACCCGCTGCATCACGCCGCTGTCCAGGTAGCTCTGTACCACCCGCGTGCGGAAATACCCGGCGCCGCCGTGCTCCAGGATGTACTGCAAGGCCAGCGGTCCCAGATTGAAACTCAGCGCGGCGCGGGCCTTGTCCGGCAGGGCGGCGTCGTGCTGCTGGCGAAAGCCCTGGCCCCAGTCGATATACACGTAGGGTTCGGGGCGGGCCGCCAGTTGCACCAAAATCAGTTTTTCTTCCAGCACCTGCTCCACCTGCAACCCCGGCCAGTATTGCGGTTGGAACACCAGCGCGGCGTCGAGCACGCCCAGCTCCAGTTGGCGCAACAGGTACTCGCCTTCGCGGATTTCTGTGCGCAACGCATGGCCGGGAATGTGTTCACGCAGGGCCTGGGCCCAGCCGAGCATCAGTGGGTTGCACAGGCTGACTTCGCCACCGATGTGCAGCACATTACGGTAGCCGTCGGGCAACGGCAGGTCGCGGCGTGCGGCTTCCCAGGTCTGGACAAGCTGGTTGGCGTAGACCACGAAAGCCTCGCCGTCCGGAGTGAGGCGGGCACCGGCACGGTTGCGCACGAACAGCGTGCTGTTGAGCTGGCTTTCGAGGTTTTTCACCCGGGCGGTGATTGCCGTCTGGGTGACGTGCAGCTTCTCGGCCGCGGCGGCGAGGCTGCCGCAACGGGTGATTTCGAGGAAGGTGCGTGCCAGTTCGATGTCCATGAAACCCCCGGGAGTGAATGGGGGACATTGTAGAGCGATGCGCGATTGGAATGCGATCAGTGCAGGTGCCTGGCTTTTGTGGTGAGCGGGCTTGCCCCGCGCGGGGCAAGCCCGCTCACCACAGGGTTATTGGTCAGTCGCTGAAAATTGCTTGCGCTTCAGGTTGGGGTTTTTGGGGCTTGCAGATGCTCGGTCGGGAAAGCCTTGGCATATGCCTGGCAAACCCGCAGCACCTGCTCGTCTGCAAACCGCGCGCCCACCACATGCAATCCCACCGGCAACCCGTTCGCCGCCAGCCCGCACGGCACCGACGCTGCCGGTTGCTGGGTCAAGTTGAAGGGATAGGTAGACGGCGTCCACTCCATCCATTCATCAAGGCCAGAACCCGGCGGCACATTGTGCCCGGCCTCGAACGCGGTGATCGGCATCATCGGCGAAACCAGCCGATCAACCCGTCCCGCGCGTCCGGCTGCGCGATGGTTTGCAGCATCAACACCGAATCTTCCTAATAGGGGATTGGGGTGGGGCGTCAATGGAGGGGGTCGCTTTTGGTTTGGATGGGTCGTAAATGGGGTTGGTGTGTATATCCGTTGTTGCGGTCAGGGCTGCTATGGGTTCCGCTCTTACAGCGGGTCACTTTTGGAAAAGAGCCCCAAAAGTAACCAAAAGGGCTCTTGCCCCACCACTCGGCACCTCGCTTAGGCTCGGTGTGCCCTCAACTCCGGCAGCACGAAGCGGGCCGCCGCGACGGGGCGTCCCTGCCCCGTCGCGGCTAAACCGGCGTCCTGCCGGTTTACCCGCTCCGTACTACCTGCGTTCGGCCAGCGTGGTTGACGGGGCGCCTAAGATCAAGATCACAAGCAGATCAAGAACACAGCGGCCTACAGGCCGGCTTGAGTGTTAAAAGCCAGATCAAAAGCTAAAGCAGGCACGGTTCAAATGTGGGAGCTGGCTTGCCTGCGATGGCATCGCCTCGAGGTGTCTGAGAAACCGAGTTGCCTGCATCGCCGGCAAGCCAGCTCCTACAGCTTTTGATCTGGCTTTTAACACTCAGGTCGGCTTTCAGGCCGCCGTGCTCTTGCTTTTGACCTTGATCTGCAGGCCCCGTCAACCACGATGGCCGCAAGCAGGCACGGTGTAGCGGGTAAATCGGCAAGGATGCCGATTTAGCCGCGCCGGGCCATGGATGGCCCGTCGCGGCGGCCCGCGGAGACGGGTCTGATTGCGGGCATGCCGAGCCTAAGCGAGGCACCGAGTGGTGGGGCAAAGACCTTTTGGTTACTTTTGGGGCGTTTGCCAAAAGTGACCCGCTGTAAGAGCGGAACCAATAGCGGCCGTTACCGCAACAACGGATATGCCCCTGAATGGCGCAGTAATTGCGTATGCCCAAGGAACACCCCCAGCGCAGGAACCCCAAACCATGCAACTACGCGCGTTGCGCTATTTCCACGAAGTCGCCCGCTGCGCCTCCCTGCGTAAGGCCGCCGAGCGTCTCTACGTCACCCCCACCGCCGTCAGCCGCCAGATCGAACACCTGGAACACTACTTCGGCGCCGCCCTGATTGAACGCGGCCCCCGCGGCATCCGCCTCACCGCAGAAGGCGAATGCCTCGCCGAACAAGTCACCTCAACCCTGCGCGGCCTCGACCAGGTACGCGAAGTCATCGCCAGCCGCCAAAGCCAGGTGGCCGGTAACATCAGCATCCATGTGTCAGAAAGTATCGTTTCCACCGTGCTCGCCCCAGTACTGGCAACCTTTTATCGCGCCCACCCCAAGGTCACCTTCAACATCGTGATCGCCAGCGCATCGGCCACCCTCGACGCCCTGTGCAGCGGCGAGGCAGACCTGGGCCTGGCGTTCTACCTGCAAGAGCGCGCCGACGTCGAAGTCACCGCCCACTGCCAGTTATGGCACCGGGTGCTGGTCAGCGCCGAACACCCCTTCGCCCTGCGCGAAAGCATCGAATTAAGCGAACTGGAAGGCCAACCCCTGGCAATCCCCGACTCGGCCTACGGCGTGCGCCAGGCCCTGGAAATGGCTGCAAAAAAACGCGGTGTGACGCTCGAACCGATATTCACCACCAGCTCCCTGGAAGTGCAAAAAAGTCTCGCCCGGCAACGGGCAGCGGTGCTGATTCTGCCCCAGGTAGAAGCAGACGTACGGGACCTGGGCGACGGCCTGGTCGCCGTGCCAATCGCCGATGACGACCTCGGACGCATCCGCATCGACCTCTGCGTCTACCGCAACCGCCCCCGGTCGGTGGCGGTGCTCAAGTGCCAGGAGATGCTGGCGGGGGCGATGCAGCGGTGTTCGTTGAACTGAGCCTCAGAAGATATTGATCGGCACGTTGGCAACGAGGCGGAACTCGTCGTAGCTGCCGTCAATCTGACCGCCGCTGGCACGGTGGTTGTAGACGATGGTGCGCAGTACGGTGTTTTTCAGTTGCCCGGACTGGATCACGTAGGCCAGCATCAAGCCGTTTTCGTTGTGCTTGGCGTCGTCCAGGCCGCGCACGTTGTAGCCGGTGTTGTGGCCGTTGCGGTCGCCATCGTAGTGGGTGCCGTCGATGCCCCAGCCCTTGGCGTGCCACAGGCTGGCGGTGAGGCCGGGTACGCCGTAGGCGGCAAAATCAAGGTCGTAGCGCAGTTGCCAGGATTTTTCGTTGGGGCCGTTGTAGTCCGAATACAGCGAGTTGGCCATGTAGTTGCCGGTGGACTCCCACACGTAGTCGAAGTATTCGTCGCCGAACACCTGTTGCCACGCCAGGGTCAGGCTGTGGGCCAGGTGCGTGGCGGTGAAGGCCAGGCTGGCGGCGTTGTTGTCGATGTAGCCGAGGTTTTTCGCCCCCGAATCGCTGGTGTGGTAGTAGTTGAAGGCGGTCTTCAGGGCGATGTCGCTTTTGTCACCGATGCGGTGGGTCAGGCCGACGTAGGTCTGGTCCCACATGTCTTCAAAGCGCGACGCGTAGACGCTGGCTTCCAGCCCGTAACCCGGCTTGACCGTGGCCCCCAGATAGCTGATGCGCGCGCCGCTGTAGGCGCGGTTGCCGAAGGTGGTGGTGAGCTTTTCAGCGCCGGTGCCGGTGCGCGGAATCGCCCGTTCGAAGCTGCCGCCCTGCACCGACAGCCAATCGAATTTGTTGCTGAACAGGCCCACGCCCTGGAAGCTGGAGGGCAGGGCGCGGTTGTCCTTGTAGCGCAGGATCGGGTTGTCGGTCATCAGCCGGCCGGCCTTGATCTCGGTGCTCGACAGGCGAAAACGCACGTCGCCCACCCCAAGGCGGCTCCAGGTGGGAATCGCATCGCCGTCACCGTCCACCAGCACGCGGTCGCCGCCATTGGCGACCTTGCCGTGGCCACGTTCCAGGTTGACCGCGCTGAAGATTCCCGCGTCCACACCCACGCCAATCAGGCCCTGGGTGTAGCCGGAGCTGTATTTGAGCATGCTGGTCTGCACCCAGGTTTCCCGCACACGGGTGGGCTCGATGCCGCCGGCTTTCTTGATGCTCAGGTGGGTAGTGCGTTTGGTGTGCTGGTTGGAATAGTAGTGACGCAAATTCAGGTCCAGGGTGCTGCCTTCAAGGAAGCCCGGTGCGCTGGCCTGAGCGTTGTCCTGAGCAAAAGCCTGGGTGCTGGAAGCCAGGGTGACGGCCAGCAAAAGACGTGGATACATGGTAAATCCCCATACAAATCAGACGTAAGGCGGCCGTCCCGGCAACGGCCCGTGGGCGTTGCCGGTCAGCAGCGAAAAGACGCGGGACAGAGGGAAGAGGTGTTCAGCGAACCGGGGCTTCTGCGAGCCGGGTTTCGCGGGCCGGGCTGCCTGGCAGCGACGGGCGGGTTTCCTTGGCGAACCAGGCAGCGGTCAGGCACACCAGGTTGGCGATCAGCAGGTACCAGACCGGTGACATGGGGTCGCCGGTGGTGCCGATCAGCCAGGTGATGATGATCTGCGCGGTACCGCCAAACGCGGCCACACCGAAGGCATAGACGATGGAAAAACCGGTGGAGCGCACGGATTTCGGGAAGCTTTCCACCAGCAACACGATCAACGCCGCGCCGCTCATGCCGTGCAGGCCCGAGAGTACCGCCAGGGTCAGCAGGAAGGTCGCCGGGCTTGGGTGCTCGGTCATCAATTGCAGGGCCGGGAACAGGATCAACAGCAGCACCACCCGGGGTGTCATCAGGATCACCCGGCGCCCGAAGCGGTCGCAGAGCATGCCGCCCGCCACCGCACACACGGCCATGGCGGCACCGGCCACCAGGGTCGAGAGCATGGAGATGCTGGTGGGCAGCTTCAGCTCGGTGAGGGCGAAGGTGGTCATGTAGTTGAGGAAGTACTGGGTGATGGTGCTGCCGGACAGGATCAGCAGCCCCAGCACCAGCGCCCGTCGGTGCTTGCCGCAGACTTCCCGCACCAGGTCGCCGGTGCTGGTCTTTTCGCCGTGGCCGTGGAAGGTTTCGGCGAGGTTGCGCCGGATGTAGATGCCGATCGGCAACACCAGCAGGCCGAATACGAACGGCACGCGCCAGCCCCAGCTGTTGAGGTCTTCCGCAGACATGACTTTGGTCAGGGTGAAGCCCACCAGCCCGGCCACCATCGCGGCCACGCCTTGGGCAACCACTTGCCAGCAGGCGTAGGTGCCGCGTTTGTGCGGTGGCGCGGCTTCGAGGATGTAGGTGGTGGCGGGGCCGGCTTCACCGCCCCAGGCCAGGCCCTGGATCATGCGGGTGACCACCAGCAGGATCGGCGCGGCGATGCCAATGGTCTCGTAGCCGGGCAATATCGCGATGCTGCCGGTGCCCACGGCCATCATCACCAGGGTCAACAGCATCGCCGGTTTGCGCCCGACGCGGTCGGCGTAGGCGCCGATCAGCACCGCGCCCAGTGGCCTTACGATAAAGCCGATACCGAAGGCGGTGACCGACAGCATCAAGCTGACGAAGGCGCTGTCGGACGGGAAAAACGTGTGGCCGATCATCACCGCAAAGGTTGCGTACACACCAAAGTCGAAAAACTCCACGGCGTTACCCAGGACCACGGCAAAGATGCTCTTTTTACCGGCGTCCGGGGACGGTGTTTCGGGTGCGTGATCAGGATCGGATCGTGTCAATTGCTCAGTGTGCATACCAGCCCCTCGATTTTAGTTATAGGTCGTCCGAGCTCCCGGCCGAGTAGGCCTGGAGCTGGCGTGTGGGTGGGCAGTTCCTACAGTGTCAAAGTCAGGAAGGATTCGGCCAGTGGTGGATTACGCCACGCCAGCTCTCATAGGTTTTGGCGATTTGCAGCAGCCATTGATCGGCAAAACGCGGGGCGATCATCTGCAGGCCGATGGGCATGCCATCGGCGGCGAAACCGCAGTTGATCGACAGTGCGGGTTGCTCGCCCATGTTCCACGGCACGGTGAACACGATGTGTTCGAACGGCAGTTGCGGGTCGTTGCTCGGTGATGGCCATTCGGCCGGGAAGGCGTTGACCTGGTTGGTGGGGGAGAGCACCAGGTCGAGTTCGGTGAACACCTGCGCGGCGCGGCGGCGCATCTCGAAGGTCTGGTTGAAGCCCTTCACCGCTTGTACGCCGCTGATCTCGGCGCCCGGCGCGGCCCAGTCGCGGATATACGGCAAGACCTTGTCGAACTGCTCGCCGCTCAGGGCCGACAAGTCGCCCCACTGGCGGGCGCGCCAGAAATGGTCGAGGCCGTCGAGCTGCGCGCGGTCCATGATCGGCGGGACCAGCGTGACCTTGGCGCCATGGGCTTCGAACAGCCGTGCGGCTTTTTCCACCGCTTCACATACGAAGCCCTCGGGTTGCATGCCTACTCCGGGCTCGAGCATCAGGCCGACGCGCAAGCCCTTGACCGACAGCGGCTGGTTGCTCCATGGCGTGGTGAGCGGCGGCAGGCTGGTGGCGTCGCGGGCATCCGGGCGGGCCAGGTGTTGCATCAGCAGCACGCAGTCGTCGACGGTGCGGGTCATGGGGCCGGCGGTGCGGCCGGTGTAATACGGGTCGATGGGGATGCGCCCCAGGGTCGGCTTGAATCCCACCAGGCCACACCAGGCGGCGGGCAGGCGCACCGAGCCGCCGATGTCGGTGCCCACGTGCAGCGGGCCGTAGCCGGCGGCGGCCGCAGCGGCGGCGCCGGAGCTGGAGCCGCCGGTGTTGTTGGCGGTGTTCCAGGGGTTGCGGGTGATGCCGTGGAAGCTCGACAGGCCGGAAGACAGCATGCCGAAATCCGGGTTGGTGGTCTTGGCCAGGATAACCGCGCCCGCTTCACGCATACGGGCCGCAGGCGGTGCGTCCTTGAGGGCCGGGGTCAGGCGGGTGGCGGCGCTGCCGAGGGGAATGGGCACGCCTTCGGTGGCTATCAGTTCCTTGAGGGTCACCGGTACGCCGTCAAGGGGGCCGTTGGGTTGGCCCTTGTTCCAGCGTTCGGTGGAGGCTTGGGCCTGCTGGCGTACCTGTTGCGGGTCGAAGGCGTAGAGCGCGTTGATCTGCGGCTCCCAGCGGTCGATATGGGCCAGGAGCTGGTCGTAATAGTCGATGGGCGCGAGTTGCCGGCTGGCGAATTGCGCCAGCAGTTCAGCGGCCGTAAGGGTGTGCAGGTCAGTCATCGAACGCTTCCTTGTGATGGGCCGGCTGGCTCATGGCGGGTTGCAGTAGGGATGACTATATAAACCCGAATGTGGCGCGGCCATCACATTCGGTGCAGTTCAGTGTTGCGTTTTTGTGTGCACTGAATAAGTGCCCTCAGTGATCGTAAAATGCCAGCAACACGGTCACGTTGTCCCGCCCGGCGTACTCCACGCTCAGGTCCAGCAGGCGTTCGCAGGCGGTTTCCAGGGAGTGGCGGGTCGCCGCAGCGAGTACCTGGGTGATTTCCTGATGCGGCACGCAGCCATGCAGGCCGTCGCTGCACAGCATCAGCAAGTCGCCGGGCAGCACCGGATGCACGCGTATCTGCGGTTCGACCCGTGCTGCCGGCCCGATGGCCTGCAATAACAGGTTGCGCGCCGGCAGGCGGTCGACCTTGCCGGCTTCCAGCGCCTGCTGGTACCAGGTCTGGTCGCGGGTCAACAGCGCCAACTCGCCGTCGCGGTAACGGTACAGGCGGCTGTCACCCACATGGAAGACCAGCAGCGGGCCTTGGTTTTGCGGGCGCCACAGGCCGGTCAGGGTGGTGCCCATGCCATTACCTTCGCTCATCTGCCGGGCGACGTTGCGGGCGTACACCTGGGCGTTGACCTGGTCGATGGCGTCATGCAGCACGCTCACTGCCTGCATCGCCGGGTCGGACCAGGTGGCATCGGGGTCGCTGGAGCAGGCCGGCGCGCCGGTGGCGTGAGCCGCCAGATGTTCACGCAGGCAGGTCAGGGCCAGCGTACTGGCCAGGGCGCCGGCTTCATGGCCGCCCATGCCGTCGGCCACCGCCAGCAGGTGCAGGCCGGTATCCAGCAGAAAGTTGTCTTCGTTACTCTCGCGTACCGGGCCGACGTCGCTCAGGCCGCAGGCAAGCGCCGTGGCGAGGCGGTGCTGGCCGGGGCGGCTGAGGCTGGAATCGGTCATGGGGTGGGCTCAAAGCTGTGGAGGAAGGCGAGGCGCTGGGCCTCGTTCTCGATGTGTTCGGCCAGGCGTTGCAGGAACGGCTGGCGCAAGGGCGTGGCGCGGGCCGCACGGCTGACGACGATGCGTGCGATAGGACCAATCAGCACGGCCAGACGGCGTTCGGCCATTTCGCTGAAGGCGGGGTCGATCTCGGGTTCGATAGCCTGGGTGGGTTCGCGGAGCAGCGTCACCACCGTTGGTTCGCTGATGATTGCCGGGGCAGCTGTGGGTGGGTTCAAGCGCTGGAACAGCGACTGGCTGGCGCTGGCAAACTGTTCGCGGCCGCGCTCTGAAGGAATATGCGGCAGCAGCGCGGCACAAATCGCCTCGAAATCTTCCGAGGCGTTCAGGCTCTTTCGTACCAGGAAACGCGCCAGTGGGCCGATCTGGTGGGACAGCAGCGACTCCAGTTCCGGCATCACTGCGAGTTTCCACGGGGTCAGGGTTTCCAAGGGCTCCGTGGCCACGGTCGGAGTGAGTACAGCGCTGGCCAGGGGCGTGTTGGGGCGCATCAGCACAGTGCGGTCGTCGTCGATCTCGGCGTTGATCCAGGTGCCGGTGGTGGTGCTGCCGATCAAGCCTTGCAGGTCGTCGAGAAACGCCTGGGCCGAGGGATAGCGCTCGCTCGGGCGCTTGGCCAGGGCGCGCACGATCACGCTGTCCAGCGCCGGGTCGAGGGTCAGGTTGAGGCTGGATGGCGCCACCGGCGTCTGGTTGAGGATCTGCTGCATGACCATGGTGGCCGAACCGGAAAACGGTCGCTCGCCGGTCAACAACTGGTAGAGCACGATGCCCGCGGAGAATACGTCCGAGCGCCCGTCGATCAGCTCGCCGCAGAACTGTTCCGGAGACATGTAGCTGGGGGTGCCGATCATCGAACCGGTCTGGGTCAGTGTCGAGGAGTCGAGGCGGGCCACGCCGAAGTCGGTGACCTTGACCTGGTCGTCAGCGGTGATCAGCAGGTTGGCCGGCTTGATGTCGCGGTGCACCACGCCCTTGGAGTGGGCGTATTCCAATGCCTGCAGCAACTGGCGCATCCAGCCCAGGCTGTGGCTCAGGTCGCGGGGTTTTTGCGCGGCCAGCAGGGTGTTGAGCGGCGTGCCTTCGACAAACTCCATGGCAATGTAGGCCGAACCTTCGTCCTCGCCGTAGTCGTAGACCGCGACGATGTTGGGGTGCATCAGCCGTCCGGCCGCCTGGGCTTCGTTCTTGAAGCGGCTGACCAGTTCGGCGTGATGGCTGTCGCCGAACAGCTCCTTGCGGATCGTCTTGAGCGCCACGGTGCGTGCGATGTGCGGGTCGAACGCCTTGTACACCGTGCCCATGGCGCCTTTACCAAGCACGCTGTCGATGCGGTATTTGCCGAGTTGTTCAAGCATGGTGGTGTACCTACTCCTCAAGCATCTTCATGGCGCTGGCGAGGCTGGTGCGCATGCGCCCGAAGGATTGGCCCAGGCGTGCCAGTTCATCGTTGCCGCTGACGTCCATCGGCGGCACCTCGGTTTCACCCAGGCTGACCCGGTCGGCCAGGGCCGACATCTGCCGCAGGCGCCGGGTGACAAACAAGTGCACCGCCACGTTCAAGGCCACCAACAGCACCGCGAAAATCCCCAGCATCGACAGCATGTAGCTGTGCAGCATGCTGTTGGCCCGCTGCAACGGCAGGGCCAGCGGCACCGAGACCAGTTGCGCGCCGATGGTGTCGTTGAGTTTCCAGCCAAAGCCGTTCACCGCGCCGTAGATGTCGACCATGGTCTTGGGCGCCGCGTCCGGGGTGCTGTGGCAGGCCAGGCAAGCGCCGTCCTTGATCTGGATCGGCCGCGCGATGTACAGCGATGGGCCATTCTTGTCGCTGCGCTCACCCACCAGTTCATCGGCGCCGGGTTGGCTGCGCAGGTTGTTGATCAGGCTTTTTTCCCAGTCGTCGGCCAGGTCCCGCGGGTTTGTGGGGTTGAGGGTGGCTTCCTTGTAGGCATAGTCCGGGTAAGACTTGAGCAGTTCCTGCAGGTGCGAGATGGCGGCAAAGTCTGGCACCGATTGCGCCAGGAACTGGAACTTCAGGCGGTTCTCCAGCAGCGGTACGATCTGCTCGGCGGTGTAGGTGCTGGCGGCGGTGGCCGAGCGCATCAGCAGGCGCGCGGTTTCCAGGGTTTCCCGGCGCGCGCTTTGCTGCAGCATGTAGTTGGTGGCGACGCTGGTCGCGATAAAGCCAACCACGAATACGGCGAGGAACACCACGTTGAATTTTACCGCGAGCGACAGTTTCATAAGGCCCCTTGGGTGCAGGCGAGGTTGAACGACGAGCAGGCCGTTAATGAGAATTTTTGCGGCGTTCCAGGCGCAGCAGTTCAATCTCCCACTCCAGCACGCCGCCACGGTTGGTCTTCACGGCCTGGCGAAACGCCGGGTCTGTGAGGCGCGGGGCGAAACGGCTGGCGAGCATTTGCTGGCTGAGGTTCAGCGGGCTGACGACCCAGGGCGCGATGTCGTCGTAGGTGACGTCACGTTCTTTTTTCAGTGCGGGTGCGGTGGCGGTTTTTTTACCCAGCGCCACCAACGGATCGAGGAAGGGCCGAGGCAGGGCGTCGACAAATGCCTGTTCTGGTCGTGCGACGGTTTTGAGAGGCGCATCACCAGCACGTTGGGCAAAGTCTTCGTGGTTAAGGGTGAGTGTGCGGCTGGCCTTGCCATGGCTGTCCAGTTCGGTAACGGGCTGGCTGCCGTCTTCGACGAACATGTCGGTTTGGCGTGGCCCAACGTGGACCACGCTGGCGCTGTTGGTAACGTTGAACGCCAGGCCTTGGGCGTTGACCGCCAGGCTGGCGTGGGCGTTTGTACTGGTGGGCTGCAGTTTCAACCAGCCATTGAGCAGGTTGATTTGCGCGGCCTTGCTGTTGGTGGCAATCAGAATTCGCGTGTCGGGCCCCAGGGCAACAATGGCCGGCGCCAGGCCTTCGATCTGGATGCCGGCGGCGCCGGTCTGCAGAATGTCACCGCCTTGAAGATGCGTGCCTGCGCCCACGGTGTAGAGGGTGGTTGCGCGAATCAGGTGCAACGGCTTTTCCGCAAAGGAAATCACCGCGATATTGGCCGGCGCCGCGAGCACGTGCGGCAGTTGAAGCAGCCCGGCGAGCAATAGGAGTATCGAGAGTTTCTTCACGTGGGCGCCAGTCATCGAGCGAGTCGGGGTTGCGTGCGCAAGGCATCGCAGGGCCGCAGGCTAACCGTTGTGAGTGCTTGGGAATAAGGCAATTTTACGTATGGAAGTGGCTGGATCCGATTGAGCAAAATCATGGAATAAAGCGCCGGGGGAGGGTGTTCTTCTTATGGTTTCGCGTGATTCAGGCAGCCTCTATTGCTGACGTGAGACTGATGAATTCTCTCTCGTCAGGAGCACCTATGACCACCCAGTGCATGAACGCTTTTTCCTCCCCCAAGCTCTTCCTGCAACAGAACTTCATGACCGCCAAGCGCATCCCCTCGGGGTTGATCACGGGCATCAATGTATTTGATGTGAACGACCACAAAGCTGGCGGTTACCGCCTGGCAACCCTGGATAAGCCCGGGGAATACGGCAAGATCGAACGACCGCTGATGGGCCATTGGGTACCCCAGGGCAGTTTTTGCGACATCCCGGCCAACCCGGGCGCCACCGGCTACGTGTTCACGCCGGACTTCAGCGGTTGTTCGATCCTGATCGACCATATCGATGACACCACCTACCGGGTGTACCACGTGCAGGGCGGCAGCGATTACCTGAACAAGGAATACCTGAGTCGCTTCGATGGCCATGGCCTGGGCTTCGCCACGGCGATGACCTTTGATGACTATGGCGAGGATGCCTACCCCCGCGGCTTTGCATTCATGAAGTTCGAGGAAGGCCGCTGGTGGATTTATTTCCAACGCCAGAACGGTGTGGGGCTGAATTTTTCCAACAGTAAATTCCAAATGAATGGCGCGCAAACCGTGCGCGGCGGCGGGCGCATACCGGTGCCCAATCTCAAGCGCGAATCTCCACGCCATGGCGTTGTGCACAGCGGCAAGGCGCTGCCAATGCCGGCCAGCCGGCTTACGGAGCTCAAGGTTGAAGTCTGGTAATGCCCCGGTTGAAAAAATAATCGGGAATAAAAACTGATGGCCAATTGTTCATCCTGCAGACGCTGACAATTGATCCCAGACGGACTTCAACATGATTGCACTGACTTTTCTTAAAACTCTCCCTGGCAGGCGCGTGATGAGCAGCACCGACCCTGATGTTGTGGCACGCCGTAACCGCCTGGCGCTGCTGGCGTTGCAAGTGATTGGCATGGCCGTGCTGATCGCCTGTGCCATCGATGCCCAAAGGGCACAAGCACAGGACTTGCCTGACCCGTTGAGCGGCGACGCCAAAACGATCCTGTTGACCGTACGCGCTGAAGGTGTACAGATTTACAACTGCGCCAAGGACAACAATGGCCAATTGACCTGGCAGTTTCGCGAGCCGCTGGCGACCTTGATGGTCAACGGCAAGACAGTGGGCCGGCACTTTGCGGGGCCGACCTGGGAACTGAATGATCGCAGTGCGGTGGTCGGCAAAGTGGCTGCCCAGGCGCCGGGGGCAACGGGGCGGGACATTGCGCTGTTACGCCTGGACGTGGTGAGCCATCAAGGGGTTGGCGGGTTGTCTGCGGTGGTGGCGGTGCAACGGCTGCATACCGAAGGTGGGGTGTTCAGCGGCAGTTGTGAGCACGATGGCGATCTGCACGTGGAGCCTTACCGCGCCGACTACCGTTTTCTAGGCCAGTAGTGACTCCGTTTCACCCCGGGCAGCGGCGTACCAGCGTCGCCAGTTCCCGTAGGCAACGTCTCCATGCACACCTGCGGTCTAAAACGTCGGCGGCGTAATCACCCAAATTACCACCGCATCCACCTTTCCGGGGTTGCCATACCGATGGGGCTCACTGCTGGGGAAGCTGAAACTGTCCCCTTCATTTAGCTGAAAATGCCGCTCGCCCACCCACAACTCGAATTTGCCACTCAGCACGTAACCCGCTTCTTCACCCTCGTGGCTATAACTCTGTTGGCTATAGGTGCCCGGCGGGAAACGCGAATGCAGCATTTCCAGCTGATGGTTGGGCAGGGGCGTCAGCAACTGGTCGACGATGCCGTCCTCATAGTGAATGCTCTGGCGATTGTCCTGCCGCACCACAAACCCTTCGTCTTCCACTGCGGGTGTGGTTTCACTGGCAAAAAACCACTGGATCGTCACGCCCAGGCTACGGGCGATATTGAACAGCGCCGGGATCGAGGGGTAGGCGAGGTTCCTTTCCAACTGGCTGATGTAGCCGGCCGTCAGCTCACTCAATTCGGCGAGGGCCGTGAGGGTCATGCCCCGGGCCTTGCGCAGGCCACGGATGCGGGTGCCGAGAAACAGTTGTGGCGGTTGGTCGTTCAAATGTCCCACGCTACCTTTAGTCCTTCATAAATTGCCTCTTCGGCGGTACGCGGCGCCAGGCAATCGCCGATGCGCCGGAACGCCACCAGGCCTTCCAGTTCTGCGCCCAGAGTGTCCACTGGCTGATGGCCCTGGCACAACACCAGGGTGTCGATATTTTCCAGCAGCATCGGCTCGCCGCTGGCGGTGTGTTGCAGGTACACGGTGGTGTCGTCGCAGCCGTACAAACGGGCGTAAGGGATGATCGCAATGCCCAGCCGATGCAGTTCGCCAGCCAGTTGATCACGCACGTACAACGGCAGGTTTTCGCCGCAATGGGTGCCGTTCACCGCCAGTTGCACCTGATGGCCGGCGCGGGTCAGGCGTTCGGCAATGCCCGGGCCGATCCAGTCACAACGCCAATCCACCACCACCACCGAACGGCCCAGCGGGATTTCATTGCGCAGCACTTGCCAGGCGTCCACCACCTGCAATTCGCCGCCGCGTTCGAAAGCCGGCCAATAGGGTTCGGCGCCGGTGGCGATGATCACCAGGTCGGGTTGTTCGCGTTCCACCAATGCGCGGTCGACGCGGGTGTTGCGTATCACGCGCACCCCGGCCAGTTCCATCTCGCGTTGCAGGTTGGTGCTGGCGCCGCCGAACTCGCTGCGCCGTGGCAGTAACTGTGCGAGCAGTACCTGGCCGCCCAACTGGGCACTGGCTTCATACAAGGTCACCTCATGCCCGCGCTGGGCCGCCACCGCAGCGGCTTTCATCCCTGCCGGGCCGCCGCCAGCCACCATGATTCGCTTGCGCCGCAGTGCTGGTTGCAGTTGGCCAAACTGCAACTCGCGGCCGGTCTCTGGGTGTTGTATGCAAGAGATCGGCAAACCTTTGTGGAAGTGGCCGATACAGGCTTGATTGCAGGCAATGCAGGCCCGTACATCCTCGGCATGGCCGCTTGAGGTTTTGGCTGGCATTCGCGGGTCGCAGATCAACGCGCGGGTCATGCCGCACACATCGGCCTGGCCACGTTGCAGCATCAGTTCGGCCTCCTGTGGCTGGTTGATGCGCCCGGTGACAAACAGTGGAATCGACAGGCTGGCCTTGAACGTTGCGGCTTCGGTCGCCAGGTAAGCCGGCGCAATAGCCATAGGCGGCACGATATGGATCGCACCGCCGACGGAAGCCGAGGTGCCGGCGACGATGTGCACATAGTCCAGCTGTGATTGCAGCTGTTGCACGGCGGCCAGGGAATCATCTTCGGTCAGGCCTTCGGGGTCGCGCTCGTCGGCAGAAATGCGCAGGCCGATGATGAAATGCTCGTCGGTTTCGGCCCGCACGGCGGCGATGATTTCCCGCAGGAAACGCAGGCGTTGTTCAAGCTCGCCGTTGTAGCCGTCGGTGCGGCGGTTCACCCGAGGGTTGAGAAATTGCGCCGGCAGGTAACCATGGCTGGCGACCACTTCCACGCCGTCAATCCCGGCCTGATACAGGCGCCTTGCCGCAGCGCCGTAGCCTGCGACGATCTCGTCGATCATTGCCTGGTCAAGGGCACGGGGCATCACCCGAAACCGTTCATTGGGAACCCCGGAGGCCGAGTACGCCACCGCCAGCAAACCGTCGGCAGACTCCATGATTTCCCGCCCCGGATGGAAAATCTGTGACAGCACTATGGTGCCGTGGGCGTGGCAGGTGTCGGCCAGTTGGCGATAGCCGTCGATGCAGCTGTCATCGGTCGCCATCAGCACATGGGAGGTGTAGCGGGCACTGTCATGCACCCCGGCCACTTGCAACACAATCAGCCCCACACCGCCCTCGGCGCGTGCCCGGTGGTAGGCAATCAACTGCTCGTTGACCCGGTTGTCGGTGGGCATCGAGGTGTCGTGCCCGCTGGACATGATGCGGTTTTTCAGGCGTTTGCCGCGCAGGACCAATGGTTCAAAAAGATGCGGGAAGGCATGGGGCGACATGGTGCGGATACTCCAGGCGCTGTTGTTATTATTTTTCTATAGGAGGTCAGCGCCAGTAAAAAATCAACTTGTTTTTTTACTGGTGAGTGGATTAGCGTCAGCCACATCACCCACCCGCCTGGAGAATAAAAAATGACTGGGGCCACCGAACAACAGCTGCGCGATGAGCTTGCCGCCTGCTACCGGCTGATCGCGCACTTTCGCATGAGCGACCTGATCTTCACCCACATCTCGGTGCGTATTCCGGGGCCCGAGCATCACTTTTTGATCAACCCCTATGGGCTGATGTTCGAGGAGATCACCGCGTCCAGCCTGGTGAAAATCGGCCTGGACGGGCGCGCGGTCGAGGCCTCAAGCCATGGCGTCAACCCGGCGGGGTTTGTGATTCACAGCGCGATTCACAGCGCCCGCGCAGATGCCCACTGCGTGCTGCACACCCACACACGCGCAGGCTGCGCGGTGGCGGCGCTGGAATGCGGGCTGTTGCCGGTGAACCAGATTTCCATGGAGTTCTACGGCAAGGTCGCTTACCACGACTACGAAGGCGTGGCGCTGGACATGGACGAGCAACAGCGACTGGTTCGCGACCTCGGCGACAAGCCGGTGTTGATGCTGCGCAATCATGGCCTGTTGACGGTGGGGGAGACAGTCAGCCAGGCGTTCCTGCGCATGTATTACCTGGAAAAAGCCTGCGATATCCAGATCGCCGCCCAGGCGTGTGGCAAGCTGATCCTGCCGCCCGCGGATGTGTGTGAATACACCGAGCGCCAGTTCAATGAGCCTGGCCGACCGCTGGCAGAGGGCGAACTGGCAGACCCGGACGCCATGCAACTGGCATGGGCGGCATTGCTGCGGTTGCTGGATCGGGTGTCGCCGGGGTTCCGCGAGTGAGGTAGAGTCGTGCAGCCGACTCTACCCAAGGACACTGCCTCATGACCCAGGAATCCCGTTTCTCCCGCATGGAACCGGAGTTGCGCAAGGCCAATCTGGTCCAGGCGACGCTGGTGTGCCTCAAGCGCGATGGTTTCCAGGGCGCGTCGATCCGCAAGATCAGCGCCGAGGCCGGGGTGTCGGTGGGGCTGATCAGTCATCACTATTCGGGCAAGGATGAGCTGGTGGCCGAGGCCTATCGGTCGATCACCCGGCAGGTGATGGACCTGCTGCGTGATGCCATGGCCAAGGCGCCGCCGAGCCCCAGGGAGCGGCTGTCGGCGTTCTTTCGCGGCTCGTTTTCTCCGGAGCTGCTGGACCCGCAACTGCTGGATGCATGGCTGGTATTCTGGGGCGCGGTCAAGACGGCCCCGGCGATCAACCAGGCCCACGAACATTCCTATGGCGAGTACCGCACCATCATGCGTTTGGCCTTGGTGGACATGGCCGGGGAGGAGGGCTGGAAGCAGTTCGACGCCGATTTGGCGGCCATCGCCTTGAGCGCCTTGCTCGACGGCTTGTGGCTGGAGTCTGGGCTAAATCCCGGCACCTTCACCCCGGAGCAGGGCATCCAGATCTGCGAGGCCTGGGTCGATGGCTTGCAGTCGGGCGGGCGCAAGCGCTTCCAGAGCAAACCCTGAACTGACGATTCCGCGCCGCTTGGACGCAATGTCCGGGCCGGCATTCCCCCCTCGAAAAATATTTGCAGTTACCTGATTGCCTCCTTACTGAACACTCGTTTAGTATCGCCCCATGTCGCACCCCTCACGCCAATTAAAATAATTCGAGGATTCCATGACTACAGATCCGTCCGTGCTCACTCAGGTGCAGGCAGGCGTTGCCTGGATCACCCTCAATCGCGGCCCCCAGCGCAATGCCCTGGACATCCCGACCCTCAAGCACCTGCATGCCTTGCTGGACGCATTCAACAGTGACCCGGCGGTGCGCGTGGTGGTGTTGACTGCCAGCGGTCGCAGTTTCTGCGCCGGTGCCGACCTCGCCGAATGGGCCGACGCGGAAGCCCGTGGCGCCCTCGAAACCTACGGCTGGACCGAAACCGCCCACGCCCTGATGACCCGCGTGCACACCCTCGACAAACCCACCATCGCCGCCATCAACGGCACGGCGGTTGGCGCCGGCATGGACCTGACCCTGTGTTGCGACCTGCGTGTGGCGGCCCAATCGGCACGCTTCAAGGCCGGCTACACCAGCATGGCTTACTCGCCGGACGCCGGTGCCAGCTGGCATTTGCCGCGCTTGATCGGCAGCGAACAGGCCAAGCGCCTGCTGTTCCTCGACGAACTGTGGAGTGCCGACCGCGCCCTGGCCGCCGGCCTGGTGGGCGAAGTCGTCGCCGATGAGCAGCTTCAAGCTCACGTCACCGACCTGGCGACGCGCCTGGCCGACGGCCCGACCTTTGCCTTCGCCCAGACCAAAACCCTCATCCGCGAAGGCGCCGGACGCGGCTTGCCCGAGCAGCTCCAGGCTGAACTCGCCGCCGGTTTGCTGTGTGGACGCAGCGCCGACGGTGCTGAAGCCCTGCGCGCCTCGATGGAAAAGCGCCCAGCGAATTTCTCCGGCAAATAATCCCTCCTCAAAACACCCTCGAACGATCGACAGGTAGCGCCATGAATTTCCAGCCCAGCCAAGAACAAGACATGTTGGTGGACGCGGTACGCAGTTTTGTTGCCAAGGAGTTGTTGCCGCACGAGGAGGCGGTCGATCGGGCCGATGAAGTCTCGCCGGATCTTGCAGCGCAGATTCGTGACAAGGCCATTGCCGCCGGATTCTATGCCTTCAACATGCCGGAAGAAGTGGGCGGTGGCGGCCTGGATTACCTGTCCCAGGCGTTGATCGAGCGGGAGTTGTCGAAGGTCTCCTGGGCGCTGCATGTGTTTGTCGCCCGGCCGTCGAAAATCCTCATGGCCTGCACCGGCGAGCAGATCGGCGAATACCTGTTGCCGTGCGTGCAGGGCAAGAAGGTCGACTGCTTTGCCCTGACCGAACCGGGCGCCGGTTCCGATGCCAATGCGATCAAGACCCGCGCCGTGCGCAGCGGCGATGACTTCGTGCTCAACGGCAGCAAGCACTTCATCAGCCACGCGGGGCACGCGGATTTCGCCATCGTGTTTGCCGTCACCGACACCTACGAACACAACGGTCGCCAGCGCAACGCCGTGACCTCGTTCCTGGTGGACCGGGGCACGCCGGGCATGACTATTCGTCGTGGCCCCAAGTGCGTCAGCAATCGCGGTTACCACACCTATGAAATGTTCTTCGACGACTGCCGCGTACCGGCTTCCAAGGTTCTCGGCGAAGTCGGCAAAGGCTGGGAAGTCGCCAACGCCTGGTTGACCGCAGGCCGGGTGATGGTGGCGGCCAACTGCGTCGGCCAGGCCCAGCGTGCGCTGGATGTATCCCTGCAATGGGCGGCGGATCGCAAGCAATTCGGCCAGCCCATCGGCACCTATCAAGGTATCTCGTTCAAGCTCGCCGACATGGCCACGCAAATTCGCGCAGCCGAACTGCTGACCCTGAACACCGCCTGGAAAATGGACCAGGGCAGCATGACCGATGGCGATGCCGGTATGGCCAAGCTGTTTGCCAGCGAAGTGTTGGGCAAGGTTGCCGACGAGGCCGTGCAGATTTACGGCGGCATGGGCTTGATGGATGAAGGGCCGGTCGAGCGTATCTGGCGCAACGCGCGGATCGAGCGGATCTGGGAAGGCACTTCGGAAATCCAGCGCCACATTATTGCCCGCGAACTGTTGCGGCCACTGTTGCGTTGATCGGGTTGGAGAACGCTTATGTCCCAGGCTACTCGCGACAACCTCAAGCGCCTGTTGGCGCCCCGTCACCTGGCGTTTGTCGGTGGGCGCAGCATGGCCCGTGCCTTCAAGCGCTGCGCCGAGGGTGGTTTTGCCGGCCAGATGTGGCTGGTCAACCCGCAGCATGACAGCCTCGACGGTATTCCCTGCGTGCGCCGCGTGGCTGATTTACCGTGCGGCCCGGATGCGGTATTTATCGCCACCAATCGCGAGCTGACCCTGACCTGCGTCGCCGAACTGGCGGCCATCGGCACCGGCGGCGCCATCTGCTACGCCTCCGGGTTTGCCGAAACCGGCGCCGAGGGCCAGGCCTTGCAGCAACAACTGCTTGAGGCTGCGGGCGAGATGGCGCTGCTGGGCCCCAATTGCTATGGCCTGCTCGATTACCTGCACAGCTCGGCGTTGTGGCCGGTGGCCCATGGCGGCAAGCCGGTAGAGAAGGGCGTAGCGGTGCTGACCCAAAGCGGCAACTTCGCCTACAACCTGTCCATGAGCGACCGTTCGCTGCCGGTGGCCTATATGGCGTCGGTGGGTAACCAGGCGCAATTGGGTGTTGCCGAATTGATGGATGTGCTGCTGGATGAACCCCGTGTCACGGCCATCGGCTTGCACCTGGAAGGCTTGAAGAATGTGCCGGGGTTCGCGCGTGCGGCCCACAAGGCGCTGGAAAAAGGCATTCCGATCATCGCCCTGAAAAGCGGCGTGTCGCAGATCGGCGCCGAGTTGGCGTTGAGTCATACCAGTTCATTGTCGGGCTCCGATGCGCTGTACGACAGTTTGTTTGCGCGCTTGGGTGTGATTCGGGTGAGCGGGCCGGTGAGTTTTGTCGAAACCCTCAAGGCGGCGGCCTGCGGGAATCTGCCAGCGGGCAACAGCCTGATCGCCCTGGCCTGTTCCGGTGGTGATGCCGGGTTGATTGCCGACTACGCCGAGCGCAACGACTTAAGCCTGCCCAAGCTCGATGAAATCCAGCGCTCGGAACTGGCGCAGGTACTGCCCAGCTACGCCAACCTGGTCAACCCGCTGGATTTCACCACGGCCATCTGGGGCAACCGCGAAGCCCTCAACACGATGCTCGACACGGCACTACGCACCGAAGCGGATGCGGCGATGCTGGTACTCGACTACCCGGCCGAATTTACCGGCGAGCGCAAGGAATGCGACTTGCTGCTGGACCTGTTCTGCAGCGCACTGGTTCGTCACGCCAAGACAGGTTTTGTCACCTCGGCCTTCCCCGAACTGCTGCCGGCCCACGCCCGCGAGCGCCTGCATGCCCAGGGTGTTGCCGCGTTACAGGGTGTGGAAGACGCGCTGATGGCCTGGGGCCGGATCGCCGATTACCAAAATAATCGACGGGCGCTGCTCGCTCGGGGCGAATCAATACTGGTTCCGCTGTGCCCGCAGGCGCTTGAGGAACATGGGCAGTCGCTTAACGAGTGGGACTCCAAGCAAGCCTTACGCGCGTTTGGGTTGATGACGCCGCCCGGTGTCTTGAGTACGCCCGAGCGGGCCGTTGCCGACGCAAAAGTGCTGGGCTACCCGCTGGTACTCAAGGCCGTGAGTGCCGAGCTGCCGCACAAAACCGAAGCCGGCGCGGTGGCGCTCAACCTGCGGGATGGCTTCGCACTGATCACCGCGCTGGCCCACATGCGTGAGCAAATCGCTGCGTATGCGCCGGATGTACCTTTTGATTATCTGCTGCTGGAGTCCATGGCCGCGCCACCGCTGGCCGAGCTGATAGTGGGCATCAAGCGCGAAAACGATTTCGGCCTGGCGTTGGTGATCGGCGCCGGTGGCATCCTCGTGGAACTGCTCAAGGACAGTCGCAGCCTGCTGCTGCCGACCACCGACGACGCGATCCGCAATGCCTTGTTCAGTCTGCGCAGCGCCGCATTGCTGCAAGGCTTTCGCGGGCGGGAGGTGGCCGACATGGACGCGCTGGTGGCGGCGATTCGTGCGGTGGCCGACTACGCCTGTGCCAACGCCGGGCAGTTGCTGGAACTGGATGTAAACCCATTGCTGGTCAATGCCCGGGGCGCCACGGCGGTCGATGCATTGATCCGTCTTGCCAAGGCGTGAAGGAGATGACGATGCACAGCAAAACCTTGACCGGCGGCCAGGCCCTGGTGCGATTACTGGCCAACTATGGCGTCGACACCGTATTCGGGATTCCCGGCGTGCATACGCTGGAGCTGTATCGCGGCTTGCCCGGCAGTGGCATTCGCCACGTATTGACCCGTCACGAACAGGGCGCCGGCTTCATGGCTGACGGTTATGCGCGGGTCAGCGGCAAGCCAGGGGTGTGTTTCATCATCACCGGACCGGGCGTGACCAATGCCGCCACGGCTATCGGCCAGGCGTATGCCGACTCGATTCCGTTGCTGGTGATTTCCAGCGTCAACCACACCGCCAGCCTCGGCAAGGGTTGGGGCTGCCTGCATGAAACCCAGGACCAGCGGGCGATGACCGCGCCCATCACCGCGTTTTCCGCGGTGGCCTTGAGCGCCGAGGATTTGCCGGAACTGATCGCACGGGCCTATGCGGTATTCGACAGTGAACGGCCACGGCCGGTGCATATTTCGGTGCCGCTGGATGTACTGTCGGCGCCGATCACGCGGGACTGGAGCAATGACGTGGTGCGCCGCCCCGGGCGTGGTTTGCCATCGGCTGAAAGCCTCGATCAGGCCGTGGCGAAACTCAGCGGTGCCAAGCGCCCAATGATCATTGCCGGTGGTGGTGCACTGTTGGCGGCGGATGCCTTGCAGCGCTTGAGTACACAACTGGCCGCGCCGTTTTTCAGCAGCGTTGCCGGCAAGGGGCTGTTGCCGGTAGAGCATCCGCTGAATGCCGGGTCCACCTTGTGCGTCGAGCCCGGCTGGCAGTTGATTGCCGAGGCGGATGTGGTGTTGGCCATTGGCACCGAAATGGCCGATACCGATTTTTGGCGCGAACGCCTGCCGATTAACGGCGAGCTGCTACGAGTGGATATCGACCCGCGCAAGTTCAACGACTTCTACCCCTGTGCCGTCGCGTTGCACGGCGATGCCCAACACACCGCGCAGGCTTTGCTGGAGCGCCTGCCAGCCACGCCACGCAACGCCGATTCAGCGACCAGGGCGGTTGCGACATTACGCCAGGCGATCAGCAACGGGCACGGTCCGTTGCAACGGATTCACCAGGCAATTCTCGACCGCGTCGCCGCCGAGTTGCCGGCCAATGCCTTCATCAGCAGCGACATGACCCAACTGGCCTACACCGGCAACTACGCCTTCCCCAGCAACACAACTCGTAGCTGGCTGCATCTCACCGGCTACGGCACCTTGGGCTTTGGCCTGCCGGCCGGTATCGGTGCCAAGTTCGGTGCGCCTGAACGGCCCGGCCTGGTGCTGGTGGGCGACGGCGGCTTCCTCTACACCGCGCAGGAGCTGGCCACGGCGGTGGAAGAACTGGACAGCCCCCTGGTGGTGTTGCTCTGGAACAACGATGCCCTGGGGCAAATTCGCGACGACATGCTGAACCTGGATATCGAACCCATCGGCGTACTGCCGCGTAACCCGGATTTCGCCGCCCTGGCGCGGGCATTCGGTTGCACGGTCAGCGAGCCACAGAACCTGGATGAGCTGCAGACGGATTTGCGTAACGGTTTCAAGCGCAACGGCGTGACCTTGATCGAGTTGAAGCATGCCTGTGTGAACCTTTAGAGGAGCAACACCATGAGCGATAACAACAACAAAATGACTCAAGCGATGCACCGACGGGACTTCCTCAAACACAGCGCCGTCGCCGGTGCCGTGGCCGCCGCATTCTCAATGGGCCTGCCGCTGCAGGCCTTCGCCGAAGAGGCCACGCCCAAGCCGGGCGGTGTGCTGCGCATGGGGCTGGCCGGCGGCAGCACCACCGACTCCCGCGACCCTGGCTCGTGGGTCGACACCTTCACCTTCGTCGGGTTTTCGGCGGTGTACAACACCCTGACTGAAATCGCGGTGGACGGCTCCGCCATCCCCGAATTGGCCGAGCGTTTTGAGTCGACGCCGGATGCGCGCATCTGGACCTTCAAACTGCGCCAGGGCGTGACCTTCCATAACGGTAAAAGCCTGACCGCCGAAGACGTGGTGGCCTCGATCAACCATCACCTGGCGGCCAACTCCACCTCGGCGGCCAAGACCGTGCTCGGCGATGTGGCCAGTGTCAGCGCCAAGGGCACCGATGCGGTGGTGTTCGAGTTGCACTCGGGCAATGCCGATTTCGCTTATGTGGTCGCCGATTACCACTTGGTGATCATGCCCGCCAAGGACGGCGCCGCCGACTGGCAGGCCGGGATCGGCACCAGCGGTTATCGCTTGAAAAGCTTCGAGCCCGGCGTGCGCATGGACCTGGAGCGCAACCCCGACTACTGGAAGCCGGGGCGGGCGCATTTCGCCAGTGCCGAGCTGCTGGCGATTGCCGACGGAGCCGCGCGGGTGAATGCACTGGTCACAGGGCAAGTGGACGTGATCAACAAAGTCGACCTGAAAACCGTGGCCCTGCTCAAGCGCAATCCCACGCTGGTCATCGAAGAAACCAAGGGCGCGCAGCACTACACCTTCCCGATGTTGTGCGACAGCAACGAGTTCAAGAACAACGATATCCGCATGGCGATGAAGCATGCGATCAACCGCGAGACCCTGCTGGCCTCGGTGCTGCATGGCTATGGCCTGGTGGGCAATGACCATCCGATCCAGCCCGGCAGCCGCTTTATCAACGCAGCGTTGGAGCAGCGCGCCTACGACCCGGACAAGTCGCGTTTCTACCTGCGCAAGGCCGGAGTGGATTCGCTCAAGGTACGCTTGCAAGCCTCCGACGCCGCCTACACCGGCGCGGTGGACGCTTCGGTGTTGTTCAAGGAACAGGCACGCCAGGCCGGAATTGATATCGACGTGGTGCGCGAGCCGGCGGACGGGTTCTTCTCCAACGTGTGGATGAAGCAGCCGTTCACCACCTCGTTCTGGTACAGCAGCCTGACCGCCGACCGCATGTTCAGCATCGGCTATGCCAAGGGCGCGGCGTGGAACGAAACCCATTGGGATAACGCCCGCTTCAACCAGTTGCTCACCGCCGCGCGGGGCGAGATGAACGCGCCGTTGCGCCAGGACATGTACAACGAAATGCAGAGCCTGTGCCGCGACGATGGCGGGGCGATTGTGCCGTTGTTTGCCAGCTCCGTGGCGGCACGCTCGAACCGCGTCAGCCATGGCCCGCTGACGGCGCCGTATGGCGAATTGGATGGGTTGCGGCTGATCGAGCGGTGGTGGCAGGCGTGACTCTTGTGTCGAACGCTATCGCTCAGGCAATGAAGATCAAGTGTGGGAGCTGGCTTGCCTGCGATGGCATCACCTCGGTGCCCTGTTAAACCGCGGCGCCTGCATCGCAGCCTCGCTAAAGCTCGACAGCTCCCACAGGGGACATTTGTCGCCGTCGAGAACATGCCCAACTCATGAGAACCGAACATGAATAGCCTATTCAAACTGGTGCTCCAACGCCTGGCCCTCGGCCTGCTGTCTTTGTTCGCCGTCTCGGTGATCATCTTCCTAGCCGTCGGCATGCTGCCCGGCGATATCGCCCAGGCCATGCTCGGCCAGTCTGCCACGCCGGAAACCGTGGCGGCGTTTCGCGCCCAGCTGGGCCTGGACCTGCCGCCCCTGAGCCGCTTTGTGCAATGGCTATTGCGTCTGCTGC
Source organism: Pseudomonas sp. A125 (assembly GCF_055409485.1). Classification (NCBI taxonomy): domain Bacteria; kingdom Pseudomonadati; phylum Pseudomonadota; class Gammaproteobacteria; order Pseudomonadales; family Pseudomonadaceae; genus Pseudomonas; species Pseudomonas sp. A125. Next base: position 60,509 of record NZ_JBUZVP010000003.1, on the reverse strand, counting down.
ACGGTGACCTTGGCGCGTCTCTGGCCAACCAGCGGCCCATTGCCGAGCTGATCGGCGCACGCCTGGGCAACACTTTGCGCCTGGCGGCGCTGGCCGCGCTGGTCTCGGTGCCTTTGGCGCTGGTGCTGGGGATGCTCGCCGCGCTGTACCGCAACAGCTGGTTCGACCGCCTGCTCAACACCTCGGCCCTGAGCGCGGTGTCGTTCCCGGAGTTCTTCGTCGCGTACCTGCTGATCCTGGTGTTTTCAGTCAAGCTCGGTTGGTTTCCGAGCCTGTCCAACCTGGCACCGGAGGCGTCATTCGGCACCATCCTTGAACGTTCGGTGCTGCCGGTCGCCACCCTGAGCCTGGTGGTGATCGCGCAGATGATGCGCATGACCCGCGCCTCGCTGATCAACCTGCTGGCCAGCCCGTACATCGAAATGGCCCGGCTCAAGGGCATCAGCCAGTCACGGATTATCTGGCGCCACGCGTTGCCCAATGCGCTGGCGCCGATCGTCAACGTAATCGCCCTGAACCTGGCTTACCTGGTGGTGGGCGTGGTGGTGGTCGAAGTGGTGTTTGTGTACCCGGGCCTCGGCCAGTTGCTGGTGGACTCGGTGTCCAAGCGCGACATTCCTGTGGTGCAGGCGTGCAGCCTGATTTTCGCTGCCACCTACATCCTGCTCAACACCGGCGCCGATGTGCTGTCCATCGCCACCAACCCACGCTTGATGCATCCCAAGGGGTAGACCATGAGCCTTCTCACACAACTGGCCCGGGCGCCATTGAGCGCGAAGTTCGGCCTGCTGATCATCGTGTTGTACGTGCTGGTGGCGCTGTTTGCGCCGGTGCTCGCGCCCTATGGCGAAACCCAGGTGGTGGGCGACGGGTTTGCGCCCTGGAGCGGCCAGTTTTTGCTGGGCACCGATAACCTCGGGCGGGACATGTTCAGTCGCCTGGTGTTTGGCGCGCGCAATACCCTGGGCATCGCCTTTTTGACGACGGTGCTGGCGTTTTTACTGGGCGGTTTGAGCGGCTTGGTTGCGGCGATCAAGGGTGGCTGGGTCGATCAGGGATTGTCGCGGGTGGTGGACATCCTGATGGCGATCCCGCAACTGATCTTTGCCTTGCTGATCCTCAGCGTGGTCGGCACCAATGCCACGTCGCTGGTGCTGGTGATTGCCCTGCTGGATTCGACCCGGGTGTTTCGCCTGTCCCGCGCCGTGGCGATGACCGTGGTGGTGCAGGACTTTGTCGAAGCCGCGCGGCTGCGCGGGGAAGGGCTGTGGTGGCTGGTCACTCGCGAGGTGCTGCCCAACGCCGCCGCACCGTTGATTGCCGAGTTCGGTTTACGCTTTTGCTTTGTGTTTTTGTTTATCAGCGCGCTGTCGTTCCTCGGCCTGGGCATTCAACCGCCGACTGCCGATTGGGGCAGCATGGTTCGCGACAACGCGGTGCTGATTACCTTCGGCGACATCAGCCCGTTGCTGCCGGCCCTGGCGGTGGCGTTGATCACCGTCAGCGTGAATTTTGTCGTCGACTGGATGCTGCATAAATCCAGCGGCCTGAAGGAGTGTTGAGGATGGACAAGCCATTATTGGAAATCCGCAACCTGCAGATCGAAGGGCACTATGAGGATGCGTGGCATCCGCTGATCAAGGGCATCGACCTGACGTTGCAGCGGGGCGAGGTATTGGGGCTGATTGGGGAGTCCGGCGCGGGTAAATCAACCTTGGGGCTGGCGGCCATGGGCTTTGCCCGCGACGGTTGCCGCATCACCGGCGGCTCGGTGTGCTTTGACGGCATCCAGCTGTTGCAGGCCAAGCCCGAAGCTTTGCGCAAGTTGCGTGGGCTGCGCATTGCCTACGTTGCGCAGAGCGCCGCCGCGTCGTTCAATCCGGCCCATCGGCTGATTGACCAGCATGTGGAAACCGCCGTGATCAATGGCGGCGTCAGCCGTGCCCAGGCTGAACGCGAGGCGGTGGAGTTGTACCGCGTGCTGCGCCTGCCCAATCCGCAAACCATCGGCCAGCGTTATCCGCATCAGGTTTCCGGCGGGCAACTGCAACGGGTGATGACTGCGATGGCGATGGCCTGTCACCCCGACCTGATCATCTTCGACGAGCCCACCACGGCGCTGGACGTCACCACCCAGATTGAAGTGCTGGCGGCGATTCGTGATGCGATAAAAACCTTCGGCAGTGCCGCGCTGTATATCAGCCATGACCTGGCGGTGGTCGCGCAAATGGTCGACCGCATCATGGTGCTGCGCCACGGCAAATTGGTGGAGGAGGCTCAGACCCGCACCATGCTCAGCGCACCGCAGCAGGACTACACCAAATCCCTGTGGGCGGTGCGCAGTTTTCGCACCGAGCCCAAGGCCTGCCCCGAGCAGCAGGTGCCGTTGCTGGAAGTGCGCCAGGTGTGCGCCAGCTATGGGCATCAGCCAGTGCTGCACGACGTATCGATGAGCCTGTATCGCGGCCAGACGCTGGCGGTGATCGGGGAGTCCGGCAGCGGTAAAAGCTCCACGGCACGGTTGATTACCGGGTTGCTGCCGGCCACGGCAGGGCAGGTGCTGTATGACGGCGAAGCGTTGCCGGCGGATTTTCGTCGGCGCACCAAGGAGCAGTTGCGACGGGTGCAGATGATCTATCAGATCCCCGATACCGCGCTGAACCCGCGCCAACGCATCGTCGATATCATCGGCCGGCCACTGACCTTCTACCTCGGCCTCAAGGGCAAGGCCATGCGCGCCCGGGTCGCCGAGCTGCTGGAGATGATCGAGCTGGACCCGGCCACCTTCATGGAGCGTCAGCCCCGTGAACTGTCCGGCGGCCAAAAACAACGGATTTGCATCGCCCGCGCACTGGCGGCCGACCCACAGTTGATCATTTGCGATGAAGTGACCTCCGCCCTGGATCAACTGGTGGCCGAAGGCGTGCTGAAACTGCTCGACCGTATCCAGCAGCAATTGGGCGTGGCGTACCTGTTTATTACCCACGACGTGGCCACCGTACGCGCCATCGCTGACGAGGTGGTGGTGATGCAGCGCGGCAGGGTCGTGGACCAGGGCAGCCGCAGCGCGATCTTCACTCCGCCCTACCACGACTACACCGGCCTGCTGTTTTCATCGGAGCCGGAGATGGACCCCGACTGGCTCGACCATCTGCTGGCCGAACGGGCCGCGCTTACTTCTTGAGGAATGTCTATGAAGGTGTTGATTGTCCACGCCCATCCCGAGCCGCAGTCGTTCACCGCGGCCTTGCGCGACCAGGCCGTTTCCACCCTGCAAGCGCAGGGGCATGAGGTGCAGGTCAGTGATTTGTACGCGATGAACTGGAACCCGGTGGCCAGCGCCTCGGACTTTACTTCGCGGGAGAATCCCGAGTACCTGGTGTATGCGCTCGAGCAGCGACTGGGGGTGAAAAGCCAGTCTATCGCGGCGGATATCCAGCAGGAGCTGGACAAGCTGCTGTGGGCCGATTTGCTGATTCTCAACTTCCCGATCTTCTGGTTTTCGGCGCCTGCAATGCTCAAGGGCTGGATCGACCGGGTACTGGTGTCGGGCGTGTGTTATGGCGGCAAGCGGTTTTATGATCAGGGCGGGCTCGCCGGCAAGAAAGCGCTCGTCACGGTGACCCTGGGCGGGCGCGAGCATATGTTTGGCGAGGGCGCGATTCATGGGCCATTGGAGGATATGCTGCGGCCGATTCTGCGTGGCACGCTGGCGTATGTCGGGTTTGATGTGCTGGAGCCTTTTGTGGCGTGGCATGTGCCGTATATCAGCGCCGAGGCGCGCCAGGATTTCCTGCGCAGTTACCAGCAGCGGCTGGAAGGGCTGGCGGATGAGCAGCCGTTGGTGTTTCCGAAGTTGGCGCAGTTTGATGAGGCTCTTTATCCACTAGCCTGAACTCAGTGAGGAACCAGTGTGGGAGCCGGGCTTGCCCGCGATGGCGGTGCATCAGTCGGCCTGTCAGGTAACTGATACACCGCTATCGCAGGCAAGCCAGCTCCCACATTTGATCTTCATTGTCAGGCGGGATTGTGTGCCCGCAACCGCTCGGCAGCACTGCGCAGCAACTGCTCGGTGCCGTCCCAGCCCAGGCAGCCGTCGGTGATCGACACGCCGTATTTCATCGACGGGCCGAGTGGCTGGCAGCCTTCGAACAGGTGGCTCTCGATCATCATGCCGATCAGCGACGTGTCGCCCTGCAAGCGCTGCTCCAGCACATCGTTGAACACCGCCGGTTGGCGCAGCGGGTCTTTGCCGCTGTTGGCGTGGCTGCAATCGACCATGATCCGTGGCGCGACCTTGCTCTTGGCCAGGTCTGCGTGCACCTGCGCCACGCTCTGGCGATCGTAGTTCGGCCCACGGTGGCCGCCGCGCAATACCAGGTGGGTATCGGGGTTGCCCGACGTCTGGATGATCGCCGGATGCCCCTGGCTGTCGACCCCGAAGTGGCGGTGCGGGTGAGCGGCCGAACGCATGGCGTCACAGGCGATGGCCACGCCGCCGTCGGTGCCGTTCTTGAAGCCCACGGGCATGCCGAGGCCGCTGGCCATTTCGCGGTGGATCTGCGATTCGGTGGTGCGCGCGCCAATGGCGACCCAGCTCAACAGGTCATCGAAGTAGCCGGCAGCCATCGGTTGCAGCAGCTCGGTGGCGACCGGCAAGCCCAGGCGCAGCATTTCACGCATCAGTTCCCGGGACAGGCTCAGGCCGGCGGCCATGTCGTCGCTGCCATCCAGTCGCGGGTCGTAGGCCAGGCCTTTCCAACCGATGGTGGTGCGCGGTTTTTCGACGTAGGCGCGGATTACCAGCAGCATCTGGTCACTGACGTCATGGGCCAGTTTTTTCAGATTGCGCGCGTATTCCATGGCCGATTCCGGATCGTGGATCGAGCACGGGCCAACGATCACCAGCAGGCGTGAGTCTTCACCCTTGAGAATGGCGCGTACGGCTTGGCGATGGGCGTGGATCTGTTCGTTGAGGAACGGGCTCAGGGGCAGTTGGTGCTTGAGCTCAAGGGAACTGGGCAAGCGCTGGGTCAGCGCTTCATTGGCGCAGGACAGGCTGGAAACGGGCAGAGCGGCGATGGAGGAGTTCATATTCGGGCTTCCTGGGCAAGCGGCGGGCGGTTCCCGCACGCTCTGCCCTACTGGGGTGTTCGACAATTGGCCGTATTGGCTACGTGTGTTGGCTTGCCACCAATAGGTGACCGATCGGAGGCGGCAGGCTGTCCCGAACGGAGCTTGCTAAATCGCCAGGCGGTGGAGGTGTCGTAGCGGTAATAGGTGGCGTAGTTCATGTCGTGAGTCCTTTAAGTGTTCGGTGTGTGGCAAAAATAATAAGGGCTGAAAAAACAAAACCCCCGGTCGGGGAGCCGACCGGGGGTTAGATTTCTCTGGTAGGCGACCCCTTGAGTAGTGGGCGCCGATTTCAGGTATCAGGCGCGCCAGTGGCTAAACCAATACCCAAAATAAAAGCTTGCCAGTGCGCTCAAACCGCTCACACGGGCAGCCACGACCGAGCGCTGGGCGCTGGCAGCAGGGCAAACCTGAGTGTGGGTGAGTTGCAACATGGCATGTCTCCAAATGATGGGAGGAGCTTAACTGAGGCAAGCGGGAGGATTCAATCAGTAATTTCTATTGCGGTTGGGTACTTACGGCTATGACCCAAGTGTCGATATGCTGAACGGACTTCACAATGATTGCCTGGATGCGACCATGACTGCCTTGACGATTGCTGCTGCCCAATCCATCTCTATCGCGGGTGACGTGCCCGGCAATATCACCCGTCACCTGGCATTCATGGGGATTGCGGCGGAGCACGGTGTGCAGTTGCTGGTGTTTCCGGAGCTTTCCCTGACCGGCTATGAACCGTCACTGGCCGCCGGGCTGGCGATTGTGCCGGGCGATGAGGTGCTGGTGCCGCTGCGGGAGATGGTCCGTGAGCTGCGTATCACCGTCGTGGTAGGCATGCCGATTCGCCTGGCGTTGGCGAGTGAGGTGTTGATCGGCGCGCTGGTGTTGCAGCCGCAGGGCTCGATGGCGGTGTACACCAAGCAGCACCTTCATCCCGGTGAAGAGGCCGCGTTTGCTGCGGGGCAGGGCGGTGCGGCCCTTGAGTGGGGTGATGACCGGATCGCCCTGGCGGTATGTGCAGATTTCTCCCACGCCAGCCATCCACGGCAGGCTGCCGAGGCGGGGGCGAATATCTACGCCGCCGGTGTACTGATCAGCGAAGGCGGCTATGCGCCGGACACTGCCTTGCTCCAGAGCTACGCCGCCGAGCATCAAATGGTGGTGCTGATGGCCAACCACGGCGGCCCGACCGGTGGCTGGACCTGCGCCGGGCGCAGCGCTATCTGGGGTGCTGATGGCGGCTTGATTGCCGCGGCGTCGGGTGTGGGCGAGGCGCTGGTGATTGCACGTCGCGATACGGCTGGCCAGTGGCACGGGGAACAGGTGGCGATTTAGGGAGCGCAGGCACATGGCTTTTCAACTGCAGGCCGCGACCAGCCGTCACTTGGCTTTCGCCCGAACCCTGACCCATCAAGCCATGGGTAACTATTATCGCCAATACGATCTGTGCTGGTCCGATGCCGGGTTTGATTCCGCCTGGGCCGGTCGGGAGAATTGGCTGATCTGTCGCGATGATCAGGTGCTGGGTTTTATCAGCCTCAGTCGAGACCCCAAGGCACTGTATATCCGCGAGTTGCACATCCTTGAAGGGTTTCGCCATCAAGGGGCCGGCAGCTGGATCCTGGAGCAAATGGCGCTGAAGGCGCGCGCGGAAGGGTTGGGTCTTCTGCGGTTGACCGTGTTCAAGACCAACCCGGCAAGACGACTCTATCAGCGCAAGGGCTTGAGTATCGTGGGCGAGGAAGATTGCTTCTGGCGGATGGAGCTTGAATGTTGCCAGTGATCGGATGCAGCCAGGTAATTTGAGGAAAACAGGCACTCGGTTTTAATAAGTGCATACTGACTTCAAGAGGTGAGCTCAGGACCTTGCCTAACGGTTCCATCATCATCAGTAATGATGCCTTCCTTCATGCCCAACAGGACCGCCACCTTGTGGGCTTCTCCACGTCGTCCCTTTTTGCGCCCAGCGAGCACTTGATAAGTGGTTGCCGGGTCCACGCCGTGTTCCCGGGCGAACGCTTGAACAGACTTGCCTTGATGTTCCAGCCAGGCCTTGGCTTGTGCAGCAGTGCGAATACCAGGCATAGTTCAAAACCGTTCAAGTTTGTGTAAAACGAGATGAGTGTGTCACCTCTAGGGGTGTGCCAAATAGGATCATACATCCAAATGAGTGGAATCGGTTCCCGGTTAAGGCAAGAACGAGAGCGACTTGGCCTGTCGCAGAAAAATTTCGGTGAAATAGGAGGAGTAGAGGCGAACGCGCAGGGTAAATATGAAAGTGGTGGTCGCGCGCCAAAGGCCGATTACTTGTCACGGGTGGCAGAAAGAGGTGTCGATATCTTGTACGTGTTGACCGGTATTGCGACGCCGACGCAGCTGGAAAACCTCAGCCAGATCGAAGAGAAGGTTCTGGGAAATTACCGTGCAATGTTTAAAGAAGACCAGGATGCGATTCATCGCCTCACCTCCACCCTGGCAGAGCATTCGGCCTTGAGTAATGGAAGAAACAGGTCTCCAACCCAGGATTCCTGACCTTTTACCCAGGAAACTGAGCCTGTTGCCACTCGGCAAGGGCTCGTTGTGCATTGAAACTCTATATATATGACGCTTGCAGCTAGGTCTGCGCCGTGGTTTTTTGCTAAGGTGTTCAGCAACCTATAAGACCATATCGCGAGGTGTCTGCTTGATTAGGGTGCTAGTAGTCGATGACCATGATCTCGTTCGTACAGGCATTACACGAATGCTGGCTGACATCGATGGCCTGCAAGTAGTCGGCCAGGCCGAATCAGGGGAGGAATCCCTGATCAAGGCCCGGGAGTTGAAGCCCGATGTGGTTTTGATGGACGTCAAGATGCCCGGGATCGGCGGTCTTGGCGCCACTACCAAGTTGTTGCGCAGCCATCCGGATATCAAAGTCGTGGTAGTGACCGTATGTGAGGAAGATCCGTTTCCTACACGGCTGCTACAAGCGGGCGCTGCAGGCTATCTGACAAAAGGCGCGGGCCTGGCGGAAATGGTCCAGGCCATTCGGCTGGTGTTTGCCGGCCAACGCTACATCAGCCCGCAGATTGCGCAGCAATTGGCGATCAAGTCGTTCCAGCCCACCAGCGACTCGCCGTTCGATGCGCTGTCGGAGCGGGAAATCCAGATCGCCTTGATGATTGTCGGCTGCCAGAAGGTCCAGTCGATCTCCGATAAACTGTGCCTGTCGCCGAAAACCGTGAACACCTACCGTTATCGGATTTTCGAAAAGCTGTCCATCAGCAGTGATGTTGAACTGACCCTGCTGGCGGTACGCCACGGCATGGTAGACGCCAGCGCCTGAAATGACAGCCTCTGAAATAACAGTCCCGTTCGATCCGAGTGCGTTTCTTGCAACCTGCAGCGGCCGTCCCGGCGTGTATCGCATGTTCGACAGCGAAGCGCGCCTGCTCTACGTTGGTAAAGCCAAGAACCTGAAAAGCCGCTTGGCGAGTTACTTTCGCAAGTCTGGCCTGGCGCCGAAAACCGCCGCTCTGGTGGCGCGTATCGCCCAGGTGGAAACCACCATCACCGCCAATGAAACCGAGGCGCTGCTGCTTGAGCAGACGCTGATCAAGGAATGGCGGCCGCCCTACAACATCCTGCTGCGTGACGATAAGTCCTACCCGTACGTGTTTCTCTCGGACGGCGACTTCCCGCGCCTGAGCATCCATCGGGGTGCCAAGAAGCAAAAGGGCAAGTATTTCGGGCCTTACCCCAGCGCTGGTGCGATCCGCGAGAGCCTGAGCCTGCTGCAAAAGGCGTTTTTCGTTCGCCAATGCGAAGACAGCTTCTACAAGAACCGCAACCGCCCGTGCCTGCAATACCAGATCAAGCGCTGCAAGGCGCCGTGCGTGGGCCTGGTTGAGCCTGCGGAATACGCCGAAGACGTGCGCCACTCGGTGATGTTCCTCGAAGGCCGCAGCAATGCCCTGGCCGATGAGTTGTCCGGCGCCATGGAACACGCGGCCAGCACCCTGGACTTTGAGCGTGCTGCCGAGCTGCGCGACCAGATCTCCCTGCTGCGCCGTGTCCAGGACCAGCAAAGCATGGAAGGCGGCACCGGCGACGTCGACGTCATCGCCGCCTTCGTCAACCCGGGCGGCGCCTGTGTGCACCTGATCAGCGTGCGCGGCGGCCGGGTGCTGGGCAGCAAGAACTTCTTCCCCCAGACCGGCATAGAAGAGGAGGTCGCCGAAGTCATGGCGGCGTTCCTTGGCCAGTATTACGTCAGCAGCCCCGAGCGCGACCTGCCGAGCGAACTGATCGTCAACGTGGTGCACGAAGACTTCCCGGCATTGATCGAAGCGATTCACACACTGCGCGGCCGCGAACTGGACATCAGCCATCGCGTGCGTGGCACCCGTGCCCGCTGGCAGCAACTGGCCGTGACCAACGCCGAACAAGCCCTGGGCGCACGCTTGGCCAACCGCCAGCACGTCGCTGCGCGGTTTGACGCCTTGGCCGAAGTGCTCAACCTCGACGAACCGCCCCAGCGCCTGGAGTGCTACGACATCAGCCACTCCAGCGGCGAGGCTACGGTGGCTTCCTGCGTGGTGTTCGGGCCGGAAGGGCCGATCAAGTCCGATTACCGGCGCTACAACATCGAAGGGGTCACCCCGGGCGATGACTACGCCGCCATGCACCAGGCCCTGACCCGGCGCTTCAGCAAACTGAAGGACGGCGAGGGCAAGCTGCCGGATATCCTGCTGGTGGACGGCGGCAAGGGCCAGCTGTCCATGGCGCGCGACGTGCTCAACGAACTGGCCGTGCCCGACCTGATCCTGCTTGGCGTGGCCAAGGGTGCCACCCGCAAGGCCGGTTTTGAAACCTTGTACTTGAATGATGCAGCCCATGAGTTCACCTTGAAGGGCGACTCCCCGGCGCTGCACCTTATCCAGCAGATCCGCGACGAAGCCCACCGTTTTGCCATCACCGGCCACCGCGCCCGACGTGGCAAAACCCGGCGCACTTCAACCCTGGAAGGGGTGGCGGGGGTCGGGCCGACGCGGCGGCGAGACTTGTTAAAACATTTTGGTGGCTTGCAGGAGCTGTCCCGTGCCAGCATTGAAGAAATAGCCAAGGCCCCCGGTATCAGTAAAAAGCTCGCAGAGTTGATTTATGCAAATCTGCACAGCGAGTAGAATGCCTTCTCACCTCGTAGCCAGTTGTGCCGATGAATATCCCTAATCTGATCACCGTTCTACGCGTCCTGCTCATTCCGATTTTCATTTTGCTGTTTTACCTGCCGTACGAATGGAGCTATATGGCATCCAGTTCGGTCTTCGCTTTTGCGGCCGCCACCGACTGGCTGGACGGCTACCTGGCCCGCCGCCTGGAGCAGAGCACGCCGTTTGGCGCGTTCCTGGACCCGGTGGCCGACAAGCTGATGGTAGCGGTGGCCCTGGTGCTGCTGGTACAGGAACACGGCAACCTCTGGCTGACCTTGCCGGCGGCAGTGATCATCGGTCGCGAGATCGTCGTCTCGGCCCTGCGGGAGTGGATGGCTGAAATCGGCGCCCGTGCCCACGTTGCCGTGTCCAACATGGGCAAATGGAAAACCGCCGCGCAGATGCTTGCCCTGGTAATCCTGCTGGCCAATCCGTCGGACTTCTCCTTCTGGGTATTGATCGGCTACGCGCTGCTGCTGATCGCGGCGGGGCTGACCTTGTGGTCGATGCTGCAATATCTGCGCGCCGCCTGGCCGCATCTGCGCACCACCGTTGAAAAGAAATAAAACTATTTTGAATCAAGGGGTTGACGGGTGATGAGGATTCTATAGAATGCGCATCACCAAGACGCGGGAATAGCTCAGTTGGTAGAGCACGACCTTGCCAAGGTCGGGGTCGCGAGTTCGAGTCTCGTTTCCCGCTCCAAATTATGATCTACAGAGTTCCATTGAAGTCTGTAAGTCATTGAAATCAGGACCTTTGGGTCCTTTTTTCGTTCCAGTGAAATCTGCTGAAAACCACCGCCAGCAAGTCTTTTTAAGTCCATTTTTGAGTCCAGAGTAAAAACGGCGGGGTTGACATCGGTTTTTTGCTGGAGGAGCGCACGCGGCGAGCGAAACATCAGGTCCTGACCTTACGTTCAGGAGCTCGATCATGGCGCTTTCAGACCTCACTATCCGGCAAGCCAAAGCCACTGGTAGCCACTACACCATCAACGATATCGATGGCCTGTCCCTCGCGGTTTCCGGTGTGGGCGGTAAGTCCTGGCACTTTCGCTACTACTGGGCCGACAAGCAAAAGCGGATGTCTCTTGGAACCTATCCAGAGGTGAGCTTGCGGGAGGCTCGTGCACTACGCGATGGTGCACGTGTGCTTCTCAGCAAGGGCGTGAACCCGCGGCTTGATCGCAAGCAGAAACGTCAAGCCGTCCAGCTTGCCGATCAGAACACCTTCAAAATCGTGTATGAAAAATGGCTCGATCATCGATGCCTGGTGCTCAAGGAAGGGCGTCAGAGCACCCTGTCGCAGATTCGTCGCGTCTTTACCAAGGATGTTCTGCCGATGATCGGCCGCAGGTCCATCTACGAGCTGCAGCGCCCCGACCTTCTTGATGTTGTCGCACAGATTGAGCGTCGAGGCGCACTGACGGCGGCGGAGAAGGTCCGCACCTGGTTTCGCCAGCTGTTCCGCTATGCGCTCGTCGTTGTGCCAGGCCTGCAGCAGAATCCTGCGTTTGATCTGGATGTGGTAGCGCTGCCTCAGCCGCCCGTTCGCCACAATCCGTTTCTTCGGATGGAAGAATTGCCGGGCATGCTGCAGCAGTTGCGCAACTACCCGGGTCGGCTGCAGACGCAGTTGGGACTTCGGCTTCTGCTGTTGACCGGCGTGCGTACGGGGGAGCTCCGACTCGCCACGCCGGATCAGTTTGATCTGGCGGCGGCTCTGTGGATCATCCCGCCGGAGGTAGTGAAGCAGCTGCAGCTTGGGATGCGTAAGGCTGGCAAGCGCGCTAGTGATATTCCTCCCTACATCGTTCCGCTGTCTGAACAGGCCTTGGAGGTGGTGCGTTACCTCCTGGATCATCTGAGGCCGGCACAGCGGTATCTATTGGCGCACAACAGCAATCTCACCAAGCGCATCAGTGAGAACACCCTGAACGCCGCGCTGAAGCGGATTGGCTATGCGGATCAGCTAACGGGGCATGGCATTCGTGGAACCCTATCGACGGCGCTGAACGAAATTGGGTATCCGAAGATTTGGGTGGATGCGCAGTTGTCACACGCGGACCCAAACAAGGTTAGCGCTGCCTACAATCACGCCGAGTATGTGGGCCAACGGCGGCGCATGATGCAGGATTGGGCTGATCGGCTCGATCTGTTCGAGCAGAATCAGTTTGAGGTCGCGAGCAGGCATCTGACGGTTCGAATCGAGGCGGTACCGCGGACTGCTGGAGGAGAGGGCAATCTCGCCTCGGCAGCAGAAGCTGGAGATATGCTCGTGCCGGCCAAATTCGGGGCCGCTCCCATGCCGAAACCGGTTGCGGAGAAACAACGTATCTCGGCTATCACAGGGCCAATGGCGAGCAATCTCAGTACGATTTCGGATCAACGAGAGAAGCTTAAGATCTACAACTCACCACACAATTTGCCGGCCGAAGTTTTCGCTAAGCTATCGGGCAGGTCGCGCCGCTGGATCAGCTACGAGATCAAAGCGAAAAGGGTGTTGGCACTGGCTTTTGGTAATCTTGGCCACCGGATTCCCGACTGGCACTTGGATCCCACCAAGCATATGCTCGTGCAAAAGGTCTTGAGCGAATTTCCGGAGGCTGATGCGTGGGAGTTGTACAAGGCTCTAACGCGCTCGGAGGTTGCTCTCGACGGGCAGTCAGCTGTCAGTGTGGTGACCGCAGCGACTATCAGCTCAGTGTTTGCAGTCCTCTCTCAAAGCCTAGGAGAATCGCCAGGTCTGCATTAGAGGAACCAGGTCGCTCGACCCCATGTATGGGATGCTAGGGGTCGAGTGTTCGAATCGCTCCGTCCCGACCATATAATTCAAGGGGTTGCGAGATTTTATCTCGCGACCCCTTTTTATTTCCTGGCGTTTTTACCCCCACGAAACGACCGGCTCTGAGTGGAATTCTCACTGCTTTCCGAGTGAGCTGAAATCACATCGAAATGGCCGAACACCATGACCATTCACCGGAGCCCGATTCACTTGAGCTCGCGTCGGACGACGTTGGCCGAGAAATTTTGCCGCGACTCGAGGAAAGCGAAGTCAGTTAAACGGCGGCAATCTGATACTGTTTTTTATGTTGGATCTGAGCCTTTTATAAGTTAACCGGTGCTCTATAGAGTGCGCGTCCGACGCACTAGTGGACAGTGATCGGCCGCCCACTATTTCGGGCTCTCTGAAGACCGGACGACCTCGAGAGTCTTCAGGAATCACCATGAATACTCGTCCGAGCTTTCACAGCAAGACCTTCCCCGAGTCGCAACGTGACATTCTCGGTATGATCGCGACCGATCATCATCTAGGCGACATACTCTGCGCCATCTGCCAGATGCTTGATGATCAAGCCCCCGAAACTTTCTGCTCGATACTGCTCACTGATGCCGAGGGCAAACGCTTGCTGAGCGGCGCGGCTCCCGGCCTGCCGGTCGAATACAGTGACGCGATTCATGGAATGGCCATTGGTCCGCACGAAGGAACCTGTGGCACCGCAGCGTTCCGGCGCGAGCTTGTGGTCACCGAAGACATCGCCCGGGATCCAAATTGGGAACGTTTCCGCAGCCTGGCGCTGGGGCATAACCTGCGGTCCTGCTGGTCGGTGCCGTTGCTCTCCCATCAAGGAAACGTATTGGGTACATTTGCCCTGTACCAGAACCGCGCCCATGCACCGGACGAGGCGCAGATTCAACGACTAGTCATTGCAGCCCAACTGGCAGTCATTGCGATCCGCCATGAGCGTGACGGCCAACGTCTGGAGGAAAGCGAACAACGCTTTCGTTCATTGTTCACCTACAACCCCAACCCGGTGTTCGCCCTCGATCTGGCCGGCAACATCCAGAGTGTGAATCCGGCAGGCCTGAAGCTGAAACCGCACACTGCAAACCATTTCATTGGTCATCACTTTTCCCATCTGGTGCTCGAAGAAGACCTGGAGCGGGTCAGTCAGCATTTTTCCGCGGCCCGCGCCGGAGCGCCTCAGCGCTTCGAGGCACGGGTTCGCGACGAAAGTGAAAAACTGTTGACCATGGACATCTCTAACCTGCCGATCATGGTCAACGGAGAGATCGTCGGGGTATTTGGCATTGCCCGGGACATCAGCGAGCAGAAGCATTTCGAGCGCCAATTGAGCTTCAACGCCAGCCATGACCGGCTGACTGGTTTGCTTAACCGTGTTTCGCTTGAAGACCGGCTTATTCTGGATTGTCACATCAGTCGTCGGCGTAAGCGCCGTCTGGCGGTGATGTGCATTGATCTGGATGGATTCAAATCCATCAACGATTCGATCGGGCACTACTTCGGCGATCAGGTGCTGATTGAGGTGGCGCAGCGTATGACCCAGCAGGTTCGTCCCGGAGATACCATCGTGCGCATGGGCGGTGACGAATTTATCGTTCTGCTGCCGGACCTGCTTCGTGATGAGGACGTTGTTCCGGTGGTCGAGCGATTGATGGCCGGCATTGCCAGACCTTACTGCATCCAGGGCATGGACCTGCACGTGAGTGCAAGTGTCGGTATCACTCTGAGCGATGGTCACATCGAGCAACCGATGCAACTGATCCAGCAGGCTGACATGGCCATGTACAAAGCCAAGCAGCAAGGGCGCAACAACTTTCAGTGGTACACCAGCGATCTTAATCAGCGTGTTTGCGAGCACGCGAGCCTGCGTAATGACCTGCAAAAGGCTATCGAAACTCAGTCGTTGCAGCTGCATTACCAACCACAGATAGACTCGCGCACGGGTCGGGTGGTCGGGATCGAAGCGTTGCTGCGCTGGGAGCATCCGGAAAAAGGATTTATCTCACCAGCGGTGTTTGTGCCGGTGGCAGAGGACAGTGGTCAGATCATCCCGCTAAGCCTTTGGGTACTCGATACGGCCTGCGCGCAGCTGCGCGAGCTAGGCGAGCAGGGCATCACCGGCATCTCAATGGCGGTGAATATTTCACCGCTGCATTTTCAGCGTGGCCAGTTCGTCCAGTGTGTCCAGGCCACCCTGGAGAAACATGGTCTGCGTGGTGAGCAGTTGGAGCTGGAGATCACCGAGTCGCTGCTGTTGCATAACGCTGAACAGGCGATCGACACGTTGCGCCGGCTCAAGGCGTTGGGGGTGCGCATCGCGCTCGATGATTTCGGTACCGGTTTTTCCAGCCTCAGCTACCTCAAGCGTTTGCCCATCGACAAGATCAAGATTGACCGCTCGTTCATCCAGGAAATCGCCACGGACCATCACGATGCAGCGATCACCCAAGGCATTATTTCCATGGCCCATCACCTCAGCCTGACGGTGGTTGCCGAAGGCGTGGAAACGGCGTCCCAGGTGGATTTCCTGAAGGGCAGTCGCTGCGATATATTCCAGGGGTATTACTTTGCCAAACCGATGCCCGATGCAGAAATCGAAGCGTTCCTGAGCCATCCCGCGTCCCATCCCTGACCGGCAATTCTGTCGGGTCCCAGTCCTGAAAATCAGACGCTAAGGCAAATTTCCAGACTCCAACGCAGAACTCCCTCTCCCCAGGCAAGGCGCTCCCTGCGCCTTTCTCACACACTCGGCTCTAACGCTATCGCGCTGCACAACAACAAGAGCCGCGAAAAAAATGACCAGTTTCCAACCTGCTACCGAAAGCCAGACCGGCCACATCGGCGCCCGCCAGACCCGTGTCGAGGACGCCGCATTGTTGCGCGGCCTCGGCTGCTATGCCGATGACGCTGCGATTCCTCCTGGAACGCTACACGCGGCGATCATCCGTTCCCCCCACGCTCATGCACGGATCACCGCGGTGGACTTTTCCAGTGCTCTGCTGATGAAAGGCGTGCACGGCGTGCTGGTCGGCGAAGACGTCAAACGCTGGGCGCTGCCGTTTCCGGTGGGTGTGCGTCAGCCGATGGAGCACTGGTGCGTCGCCGTCGACAAGGTCCGTTACGTCGGAGAGCCGGTGGCCGTGGTGATCGCCGAGAGCCGCTATCTGGCCGAGGACGCTATCGAAGGGGTGCGCGTTGAATACGAGCCGCTGCCCCCGATCATCGATCCCGAACTGGCCACCGCCGAACAGGCGCCGATCCTGCACGAAGCAGTCGGCAGCAACGTGGTCAACGAACGGCGCTTTCGTTATGGCGAGCCGGAGCAGGCCTTCGAGCAGGCGCCGCACAAGGTCTCGCTCAAAGTGAAGTTTCCGCGCAGTTCCTGCACACCCATTGAATGCTATGTGGTGTTGGCTCAGTACGAGCGCGCCACCGGCATTTATGACGTGCTTGCCAATTTCCAGGGCCCCTATGCATTACACACGGTCATGGCCCGGGCACTGAATGTGCCTGGCAACCGCTTGCGTTTGCGCACACCGAAAGATTCCGGTGGCAGCTTTGGGATCAAGCAAGGGGTTTTCCCTTACGTGGTAATGATGGGGCTGGCGTCACGCAAGGTCGGTGCACCGGTGAAGTGGGTCGAGGACCGTCTGGAACATCTTCAGGGGGCTTCTTCGGCGACCAATCGGGTGACCGAAATTGAAGCGGCGGTAGAAGCAGACGGGCGCATCACAGCTTTGCGTTATGACCAGATCGACGATTGTGGTGCCTACCTGAGAGCGCCTGAACCGGCGACTTTCTACCGCATGCACGGCAACCTTACGGGTGCCTATGCGATCCGCAATCTGCAAGTGCGCAACCGAGTGGTGCTGACCAACAAAACCCCTTCCGGCCTGAACCGTGGTTTCGGTGGCCCGCAGGTGTATTTCGCCCTGGAGCGGCTGCTGCAACATATCGCCGTGCAGTTGAAGCTTGATCCGTTGGACGTGATTCGCCGCAACCTGGTGCCGGCCGATGCCTTCCCATATCGCGCGGCCGCCGGTGCGTTGCTCGATTCCGGCAATTACCAGGCAGGCATTGCCTTGGCGGCGGCTGACGGTGGACTCGACGAGTTGCTCAAACGTCGTGATCAGGCGCGGGCCGAAGGCCGAATCTATGGCATTGGCTATGCCGCCGTCATTGAACCCTCGATTTCCAACATGGGTTACATCACCACCGCGATGACACCCGAAGAGCGGCGCAAGGCCGGTCCGAAAAACGGCGCTGTCGCCACCGCAACCATCAACGTCGGCCCGTTGGGTGACGTCAGTGTGCATGTGTCCTCGGCACCGCAAGGGCAGGGCCATCAAACCACTGTCGCTCAAGTCGTCGCCGAAGTGCTTGGGGTTGCGCTGGAATCCATTGTGGTCAACGTCGAGCTCGATACCCAGAAGGACGCTTGGTCGATTGCCTCGGGCAACTATTCCAGCCGCTTCGCCGGTGCTGTAGCCGGTGCCGTCTATAAGGCCGCGCTGAAGATTCGCGATCGTCTCGCCGCGATTGCTGCCGAGCAATTGCAGGCCAGTCCCGAAGATATTCGTTTCGCGGGCGGCAAGATTTTTGTAGTCAATGGCGGGGCGGTTGCGCCATTTCATCGGATCGCCGGTGCGACCCACTGGTCGCCGGGCCTGCTGCCGGAAGGGGAAAACGGCGGTCTGCGTGAAACCGCCTTCTGGAGCCCGCCGCAATTGGAGGCACCGGACGACAAGGATCAGGTCAACAGCTCGCTGTGCTACGGCTTTGTCTTCGACATCTGCGGTCTGGAAATCGACCGCATGACCGGCGAGATCCACATCGATCGCTACGTCACCTGTCATGACGCCGGCCGCCTGCTCAACCCGGCGCTGGTCGATGGCCAGATTCGTGGCGGCTTCACCCAAGGGCTCGGCGCGGCGCTGATGGAAGAGTTCGCCTACGGCGAGGACGGTAGTTTCCTCAGCGGGACCTTCGCTGATTATCTGGTGCCGACCGCACCGGAAGTGATCGAACCGATGATCCTGCACATGGAAACGCCATCGCCCTTCACCCCTTTGGGCGCCAAGGGGGTGGGCGAGGGCAACAATATGAGCACGCCGGTGTGCGTTGCCAACGCGGTGGCCGATGCCCTAGGTCGCTCGGACATCCGTCTGCCACTGACGCCATCGAAAGTACGCACGCTTATCGGCATAGACGAGCCGCCACGGCCCGCCGGTATGGAAGCCGATGACAACCTCGACGCAGCACCTGCCGGTGGACCGGCACTGCGGGCCAACGACTCGGTGGTGATTCCTGCTTCGCCGCAACAGGTCTTCGACACCTTGCTCGACCCGCAGACGCTGGCGGCGATCATTCCCGGTTGTCACGACCTCGTGCTTGAAGGCGAGAACCGTTACCGCGCAGACGTCACCGTCGGCGTCGGCATGATCCGTGCGCGCTTCGAGGCCAAGGTTGCCCTGAGTGATCTGGACCCTCCGCATTCATTGCGTCTGTCCGGTTCCGGCAGCAGCTCGATGGGTTCGGCCCAGGGCCAGGCCAAAGTGCGTTTCGTCGAACTGGAAAATGGCCACACACGTCTGGAATACCAATACCAGGTGGCGGTCAGCGGCAAAGTCGCCGCGGTCGGCGGCCGTATGTTGCAAGGGGCCTCGAAAGTGATCATCGGACAAATATTTACTCGCCTGTCGCAACGGGTCAGCGGCCAGGCCATCTCCACCGGCTGGTGGGCGCGCCTGCGTGCCTCGCTCGGCGCGCTGTTTGGCAAAGGAGGTGCGCAATGAAACCGGCTGCTTTCGATTACGTTCGAGCTGACACCCGTCGTCAGGTGGTTGAGTTGCTCGCCGAGTACGGTCAGGAAGCTCGCATCATCGCCGGTGGCCAATCGCTGATGGCGGTGCTGAACATGCGCCTGGCTCAACCCAGGTTGCTGATCGATATCAATCATGTGGCTGACCTGGCCTATATCGAACTGCGCAAGGATTGCCTGGCGGTAGGTGCCGGGGTACGCCAGGCGCAGTTGCTGGCGCGTTCGACCCTGATGGACGAGGTGCCTTTATTGGCACTGGCGATGCCCTGGATCGGCCACTTCCAGACGCGTAATCGCGGCACGGTCTGCGGTTCGGTGGCTCATGCCGACCCGAGCGCCGAGCTGCCGCTGTGCCTGGTGACGCTGGGCGGCGAGATCGTTCTCGAGTCGAAAAAAGGCAAGCGCATCGTCAAGGCTGCCGACTTCTTCCAAGGCATTCTCACCACCGACAAGCGTGCAAATGAACTGGTCGTCGAAGTGCGTTTTCCGCTCAAGCGTGAAGGCATCACCTATCGCTTCCGCGAAATCGCCATGCGCCACGGCGACTTTGCAATTGTCTCCCTGGCCGCGGCCATCGGCGCGGACCAGGTCGAACTCGGCATCGGCGGGGTCGCCGACCGTCCGCAACGTCGCAGCCTGCCACGGGGTGCGGCGCTGCCGGACGCGCTCAATCAAACCGCCTGGTCGCTCGATGCACAAGACGACGTGCACGCCAGCGCCGCCTATCGCCGCCAACTGATTCGCGAGCTGGGTCATCAGCTGATCGAAGGAGCCTGAACATGCATGTAACCGCCGAACAAACCTTTGCGATTCGCCTGGAGCTCAATGGCCGTTCCCGCGAAGCGCTGGCCGAACCGCGGACCCAGCTCTGCGACTTCCTGCGCCACGACCTCGGTGCCACCGGTGTCCATGTCGGTTGCGAGCACGGTGTCTGCGGCGCCTGCACGGTGCTGGTGGACGGGGTCGCCATGCGTTCCTGCCTGATGCTCGCGGTACAGGGGCACGAGCGGCGTATCGAGACCGTCGAGTCCCTGGCCGACGACGACACACTGAGCGACCTGCAACAAGCCTTTCGCCGTCATCACGCCTTGCAGTGCGGCTTTTGCACTGCGGGCATTCTCATGTCCTGCGTGGATTTTCTGGAACGGGTACCCAATCCGGACGAGACCCAGGTACGCGACATGCTTTCGGGGCATCTATGCCGCTGCACCGGCTACACCGGCATCGTCCAGGCCGTGCTCGAAGTCGCTGCCCAGCGCCAAACGAACAAAGGGGTATAACAATAATGTTCGATCTCGGACGCAGTTTCCTCGCTGCCGTAGAACGCCGACCGCTCGCTGTGGCAGTCAGTGACGGTGCGTTGAAGAAAACCTATGAAGACTGGTTCGTCGATATCCAGAGCGCCGCTCGGGGCTTGCAACGCCTAGGGCTGCAACGCGGTGACCGATTGCTGGTAGCGATGCAGAACCGCTGGCAGATGGCGACCCTGCATTGGGCCTGTCAGTTTGCGGGCGTCGTCATGACCCCGTTGAACTGGCGTTCGACTGCCGATGAGCTGGGCTACTGCATCGAAGATGCGCAAATCCGTGCAGTGGCTTACGACGACGCGACCGTGGCCGCCGTGGCCGGTTGCAGCGCCGCCACCAGGCTGCCACGGATCGCCGCCGGTCTGCGTGCCGCCGACACCGACCTGAGTTTCGAGGAACTGTGTTCGCAGACTCCCTCCGAAATCATTTTGCAGGCCGACGCCGAAGACTTTTCACTGCTGCTGTACACCTCCGGAACCACCAGCAAGCCCAAGGGCGTGCCCCGTCGGCACCGTAGCGAACGCGCCGCGGCGGTGGCCCACGTAGCGCAAAACCTTTACCGCCAGGGTGAGTGCACACTGGGTGTCATGCCGCTTTACCACACCATGGGCGTGCGTTCGTTGCTGTCCATGGCGCTGATCGACGGGCATTTCGTCTGTGTGCCGAAGTTCGACGTGGAAGCCACGCTGCACGCCATCGAGCGGGAAAAGGTCAGCAACCTGTACCTGGTGCCGACGCTCTACCACATGCTCATCGAACACCCGGCCTTTGCCCGCGAGCGAGTCGCCAGTGTGGAGAAAATCGGCTTTGCCGGCGCGCCGATGAGCGACGGCTTGATGCGTCGCGTCGAGCAGGCGTTCCAGCCGCAATTGTTCGTCAATCATTACGGCAGCTCGGAAATCTACACCTTCACCATCGACCAGCAGGCTCACCGCAAACCCGGCTCGTCAGGGCGCAGTGCAATGAACCAGCGAGTGCGCGTGGTGCCGATCGATGCTGAAACGGTGGACGTGCAGGCCAACCCATTGGAGGAGGGCCAGATCATCGCCGACCTGGCGAGCGACGAGGCGTTCGAAGGCTACCTGAACCGCCCCGAAGCGAACGCCAAGGCGTTGCGTGACGGCTGGTATTTCACCGGTGACATCGGCTACTTCGATCTGGAGGGCGATCTGTTCGTCACCGGTCGCGTCGATGACTTGATCATCACCGGTGGCGAAAACGTCAGCCCGGCAGAAATCGAAAACATGCTCTCTTTGCACCCGGCAGTGGAAGAAGTGGTGGTGGTCGGTCTGCCGGACGAGCAGTGGGGCAAGATCATTGCTGCGTTTATCAAGCTGCGCGCCGAGGTCTCGGAATGCGACCTCGATGCCCATTGCATCGCTTCGGGCCTGGCCAAATTCAAACGGCCACGGCGTTACCAGTTCATCCACGAGATTCCAAAATCTCCCGTTGGCAAGGTGCTGCGGCGCGTGCTGCTGGCCCAATTCCAGGAACAGGCCTTGAAGGCCATCAGCTAATCATCCAGAGGACACTCCCATGCAACAACAATCGATCCAGCAATTTCTCGAGACTCAATTCGATGGCTTCCAGGTAGAAGTCGATGTGTCCCGCGAGCGCGCCGACATCATCCTCAACCGGGCGCCGTTGAACGTCATTTCCATGGGGCAGCGCGATCAGCTGCGCCTGGTCTTCGAAGCCCTCGATGCACACAAGGACGTGCGCGTCATCGTGCTGCGCTCGGTGGGTGAACACTTCTCCAGCGGCGGCGACATCAAGGGTTTTCTTGAAGCGTCGCCAGAGCACGTTTCCAAGCTGGCCTGGAACGTCGCGGCACCGGCACGTTGCGAAAAACCGGTGATCGTTGCCAACCGCGGTTACACCTTCGGTGTCGGTTTCGAACTGTCCCTGGCCTGCGATTTCCGCATTGCGTCGCAAACCACGCGCTATGCCTTGCCTGAGCAGAACCTGGGGCAGATCCCGGGCTCGGGTGGCTCCGCACGCCTGCAGAAAATCATTGGCATCACCCGTACCAAGCACATGGTGATGCGCGCCAAACGCATCACGGGCGACCAGGCCTATGCCTGGGGTATCGCTACCGAGGTCGTGCCGGACACCGAACTGGAAAGCACCGTCGATGCCTTGGTCGATGAGCTGCGTCGCTTCTCGCCGCTGGCTCAGCGCACGGCAAAAAAACTGATCAACGACAACGAAGATGCACCGCTGACCGTCGCGATCGAAATGGAAGGTCACTGCTACAGCCGCTTGCGTAGCTCCAAGGACTTCAAGGAAGGCGTCGAGGCGTTTCACAGCAAGCGTGCGGCCGTGTTCACCGGCGAATAAATGTGTGCCGGCGAGCAGGCCCGGGAGTGCGTCGGCAACGGTGTGCCCCCCCTATGGAGCAGGGCCTGCCGCCCCTTCAGTGAAACTGATAGGGCGCATCAATATTCGTTAATGGAAAACCTGTTGCGGGGCTCTTAGGGTGAGATCGGCTGCACCGAAATCCGTCCAATAAATATAAAAATCGGAGTTCCACTTATGGCTTCTAGCTGGCTCGTATTAACCATCGTGGCCGCCTACATGGTGGTCTTGGCGTTGATCAGTTTGTGGGTTCGACGCTCTACACAAAGCGCAAAAAACTTTACAACAGGAGGCAAGGACTTCCCGGCGGTGCTGATCGGTTTTCTGATGATGTCCGAGTTCATCGGCACCACCGCGAGCATTGGTACAGCCCAAGCGGGCTACACCTATGGCATTTCCGCCGCCTGGAACATCGCGGCCCTGGGCGTCGGGTTCGTGATCTTCTCCATGCTGTTGGCGAAGAAGTACAAGGACCTCGGCGAGAACACCATTTCCGGGGCGCTGGCCCGCACTTACGGCGAGCCGGTACGCTTTGCCACCTCAGTGATCATGATCTGCGCGCTATCGATCGTAGCGGTCTCGATTTATGCCAGCGGCGGGGCAGTGCTGGCGACCTTGCTGGGCATCGAGCGGACGTCGGCGATCATCATCGTCGGTATTGTTTCGGTGCTGTACGTCGGCATCGGTGGCATGCGCTCAGTGATCTATACCAACGTCTTGCACGCATTGATGATGTACGCCGGGATCATCCTCGCCTTGGGTTTTGCCTTGAGCAAGGTGGGCGGCATGGGCGAGTTGGTGGCGCGACTGCCAGCGCCGATGTTCGAAGTCGGTAACGTCGGTTGGCCGAAGATTTTCGCCTGGCTGGTGGCCGGCATCGGCGCGACGTTCGCCACCCAGTACGTGGTGCAGGCGGTGAATACCGTCAGCGACGGGCGCAAGGCCCAGCACGCGAGTTTCTACTGTGCATTGATGTTGATTCCCTACGGCCTGATCGCCGCGATGGTGGGGATGTGCAGTGCGGTGCTGTTTCCGCAGATTCCGTCATTGCAGGCCTTTCCGCAAATCCTCGGGCACATGCACGAATGGATGGCCGGGATCGTCGTTGCGGGACTGGCCGGGGCGCTGTTCGGCACCATGGCCGCGCTCACCATGGGCATCGCTACGTTGTTGCTCAAGGACTTCTATCAGCCGTTCTTCAACCCACAACGTGATGATCGCAAGAACCTCAATTTTGCCCGGACCGCGACCATCATCGCCGGCCTGCTGCCCATCACGCTGGCGCTGTACGCCTCCGACGTTCTGGTGGTGACCTTCCTCGCCAAGGCCTTGCGTGCCTCACTCGCGGTACTGGTGCTGATGGTGTTTTACGCGCCGACATTCGGCACGCGGCAGGGTGCGTTCATCAGCATCATCGCGTCACTGATCATCACCATCGGCTGGTTCCTGATGGGCAACCCTTATGGCATCGACAACGCCTACATCGCACTGGCCACGCCACTCGCGATCATGACCCTGAGCCACTTGCTGCGGGGCGGCAAGCCCGAGCGAGCCGGCAGCGCCAAACCCATCGGTGCGAGCGCAACCGGGCGCTGAATCCCAGCGATTTCAACGGGCGTGCCGTCGGGTGACCGGGCATGCCACCAAAACCGTAATGACGAGGTAAGGCCATGCAGCCTGTGACTCTTTCCACCCCCGAAGCCGACATGGCCGGGGACCTGCCAGCAGGCGCCAGCCTGCGTGGCTGGCTCGACCATTTGCAGCGCCAGCAGCGCTTGGCAATGATACGCCCCGGCGTGGACCTGCGTTTCGGCGTTGCAGCGATTGCCAATCGCCTGGACGGCAAGAGCGCTTCACTGTTTCCCCAACCTGGCGGCCACTCGATTGCGGTGGTGTCCGGCCTGCTGTCCGACCGGCAGTGGATGGCCGAGGCCATGGGCGTGGAGTCCGCTGAAGTGTTGGCGCGTTTCGAAGCCGCCAGCCTCAATCCGCTGCCGTGGCGCGAAGTCGGCGATGCAGCTTGTCAGCAAGTGGTGCATCGTGAGATCGACCTGAACAAACTGCTGCCAATTCCCACCCACAACGAGCACGACAGCGGCCCTTACATCACCGCTGGCCTGCTGATTACCCGAAACCCGCGCACCGGGGTACAGAACGTTTCGATTCACCGCTTGCAAGTGAGCAGCCCCAATCGCCTGGGTGCACTGCTGCTGCCACGCCATGCGCTGGCCTTCTTTCAGGAAGTCGAGGCGCTGGGGGAGGATCTGGAAGTGGCGGTGGTCATTGGCGCTGATCCGCTGACCCTGCTGGCGTCCCAGGCCATCGTGCCGATCGATCACGACGAACTGGAAATTGCCGGTGCGTTGCATGGCCGGCCGCTGGCGGTGACGCGCTGTGTCACCAACCAGATTCGCGTGCCTGCCGATGCCGAGATCGTCATCGAAGGCCGGTTGCTGGCCAAGGCGCGGGAAATGGAAGGGCCGTTTGGCGAGTTTCCGCAGTACTACGGCGAGCGCGCCGAGCGCCATGTGATCGAAGTCGACGCCGTGACCCATCGACACAACCCGATTTTTCACACCATCGTCGGCGGCGGCCTGGAGCACTTGCTGCTCGGTGGCATCCCGCGCGAAGCGACCATGCTCGCGTACTTGCGCCGCAGCTTTCCATGCGTGCGTGACGTGCACCTGAGCAAGGGCGGGGTGTGTCGTTATCACCTTTATGTGCAGATCGACAAACGCTCCGAGGGCGAGGGCAAGAACGTCATCCTCGGCGCGCTGGGCGGTCACTACGACATCAAGCATGTCACGGTGGTGGATCTGGATGTGGACATTCATGACCCCACCGAAGTCGAGTGGGCGATCGCCACCCGCTTCCAGGCCGACCGCGACCTGGTGCTGATCCACGAGTCCCAGGGCTCGAAACTCGACCCCTCCACCCGTGACGGTGTCGGCTCGAAGATGGGCTACGACGCCACGGTGCCGCTGTCGGCACCGACCATGCGCTTCAAACGAATCCAGGTGCCAGGCCAACAGGAAGTCGAACTCGACACGGTGGCGCACGCGGCGCCGCAGGACTGGCAGCGCGTGCTCCAGATGCACGATTGAACCCGGTGGCCGCTGGAGTTCGGCGGTCTGTTCCCGATAGTTCCAACCAACTCAAGACACGTCTTGCGTGAGGCAACCATGACCACGACAACAACAACAACTGCACCGCCAACCAGCGCCGCTACCGATACACCGCAAATTCCACCGGGCAAGGCTTTGCTCGCGGCATTTGCCTCGACATTCGGCTGGGCGCTGGATTTGTTTGACTTGTTCATTCTGCTCTACGTGGCGCCGATCATCGGTCGCCTGTTCTTCCCCTCGGACACCCCAACACTGTCGCTCGCCGCGGTGTATGCCTCGTTCGCCGTGGCCTTGCTGGTGCGTCCGCTGGGCTCGGCGATCTTCGGCGCGTATGCCGACAAACACGGTCGCAAGCGTGCGCTGATGGTATCGATGGTCGGCGTCGGTATTTCCACGGCACTATTCGGCGCGTTGCCGACCATTCATCAGGTCGGCATATTGGCCCCGATACTGTTCCTGCTATTACGAGTAATTCAGGGCATTTTCGTTGGCGGCATCGTTGCCTCCACTCACACCATCGGCACCGAATCCATCTCGCCGCGCTATCGCGGCTTGATGTCCGGGTTGATCGGCGGCGCCGGTGCCGGCATGGGCGCGCTGTTGGCGTCATTCACCTATCTGGTGCTGTCGGAAATCTTTCCCGGGGAGGAGTTTGACGTCTGGGGCTGGCGCTTCATGTTTTTCTGCGGCCTGCTCAGCACGTTTTTCGGGCTGGTGATGTTCCGCTATCTGGAAGAAACCCCGGTCTGGCAGCAACTGCAACAAGCGCGCAAGACCAAGGGGCCGACGGTAGTGGTCGTGTCGCCGCTCAAGCGTCTGTTTGGTCGCGAGTACCGCAGCGTGATGCTGGTCAATCTGCTGATTACCTTCGGCGGCGGAGCAACGTATTACCTGGCCTGCGGTTATCTGCCGACCTTGCTCAACGTGGTCGCCAAAGTGCCCCATACGCAAACTTCGCAGATGCTCATGTACGGGTCGGTGGCAACCATTGTCGGAGCACTGGCCTTCGGTTACATGAGTGACCTGATCGGTCGCAAGAAGACCTTCATGCTACTGGGTGTGATTAACCTGGTGAGCTTGCCGATGATGTTCCTCGGTGTCGCCGAGCCGGGTTCGCTGACCCGTACTGCGCTGTATTGCGTGGGCATCGCCTTCATGGGCGGGGCGATCATCGCGCCGATCCTGATCTTCCTCAACGAACGCTTCAGCACCGAGCTGCGCGCCAGCGGCACTGGATTGTCCTGGAACATCGGTTTCGCCCTCGGTGGAACCATGCCGACCTTTGTGTCCCTGTTCAGCAGCAGTCCCGCGCAGATCCCGATGGTGCTGGCGATTTTCGCCGCCGGCCTGTCGGTGATCTACCTGATCGGCAGCGTGGTGATTCCGGAAACCCAAGGCAACTTCAAGTAAAGGAAAACGCAATGAGCAGATTGAATGGAAAAGTCGCGATCATTACCGGTGCCGCGCAAGGCATCGGTGCCACTTATGCCCAGGCCCTGGCGGCCGAGGGCGCGAAGGTGGTGCTTTGCGATTTGAAGGCGCCTGAC
Organism: Pseudomonas sp. A125; assembly: GCF_055409485.1. NCBI lineage: Bacteria > Pseudomonadati > Pseudomonadota > Gammaproteobacteria > Pseudomonadales > Pseudomonadaceae > Pseudomonas > Pseudomonas sp. A125. Next base: position 33,224 of record NZ_JBUZVP010000003.1, on the reverse strand, counting down.
GAAACCGCTGCCGCGATCCGCAACAAGGGCGGTACGGCCCTGGCAATCGCTTGTGACGTGACCGACGGTGCCGCGGTGCAAGCCATGGTCGAGGAAGCCGTGACGCAGTTCAGCGGTGTGCACGTGCTGATCAACAACGCCGCGTTGTTCGCCACCCTGGAGCTCAAACCGTTCGAGCAGACCAGCTCGGCGGAATGGGATCGGATCATGGCGGTCAATGTGCGCGGTTCCTTCGAGTGTGCGAAGGCGGTAATGCCGGTGATGCGCCGTCAGGGCTACGGCAAGATCGTCAACATTGCCTCGGCGACGGCTTTCAAAGGGGCGCCGATGATGGCGGCTTATGTCGCGTCGAAGGGCGCGGTGATTGCCCTGACACGTTCGATAGCGCGCGAAGTCGGCGACGCCGGCATCCGCTGCAACTGCCTGGCACCCGGCCTGACCATGAGCGCCAACGTTCAGGCCAATGCCGCCTGGGCCGGGGATATCGTGCGCAACAACATTGCCAGCCGCTGCATCAAACGCGAAGCGGTGCCGCAGGATCTGATCGGCGCGCTGCTGTTTCTGTCCAGCCCCGACAGTGATTTCATGAGTGGCCAGACCCTTGTGGTCGACGGCGGTTCGGTGACCCATTGATTTAAGGAGGATTCATGCAAAGCCAACACTTCATCGATGGACAATGGACCTCAACGGATCGTTGGACCGACAGTCTCGACCCGGCAAGCGGCGAACTGATCGGATGCTTTGCCGACGGCGGCGAGGCCGAAGCTGAAGCGGCGGTGGCAGCGGCCGCCCGAGCCTTCAACGACCCGCAATGGGCGCAGAATCCACGCCTGCGTCAGCAGCTATTGCTGGAGTGGGCTGCCGGCCTGAAGGCGCGTCAGGAACAACTCGCGCAATTGCTGACGCGCGAGAACGGCAAGGCATTGGCGCAGTCCCGAGGAGAGATCGGCGGGGCTATTTCCGAGATTCTTTACTACGCCGGCCTGGCCCGGCATAACCCGGGGCACATGCTAGAAGTGGCGCCCGGTGAGTTCTCCAGCATGCTGCGCGAACCCGCCGGGGTGGCGGGGCTGATCATTCCATGGAATGCCCCGGCGGTGCTGCTGGTTCGTGCTCTGGCGCCAGCGATCGCGGCGGGTTGCACAGTGGTGATCAAACCCGCGCCGCAAACCGCGCTGTTCAATGCTGCGATGCTCGAACCGCTGTTCGCATTGCCAGGCCTGCCGGCTGGGGCGGTCAATCTATTCGCCGAGAGCGGGCATGCCGGGGCTGCGCATTTGGTGGCTTCGCCACGGGTGGACGTGCTCAGCTTCACCGGCTCGACTGCTACGGGCCAGCGCATCATGCGCGACTGCGCGGCGACTATGAAGAAGCTCTCTCTGGAACTGGGCGGGAAATCTTGCTGCCTGGTCTTTGAAGATGCCGATATTGCGACCATCGCACCGAAACTTGCAGCGGCTGCCACCATTATCTCCGGCCAGCAATGCACTGCCGCCCGGCGCGTGTTGGTGCATGCCAGCCGTTTCGCCGAAATGAAAACCGCGCTGACCACCGCTCTGCAGCAGGTGCGTCTGGGCAATGGCTTCGATCCAGCGACAACTATGGGGCCGTTGATCGACTGGCAATCCAGGGATAACGTCGAGCGACGCATTGGCGAGGCACTGGACAGCTGTGACGAAGTGCTGCTTGCCGGTGGTCGTGGGCAGGGTGAACTGAGCAAAGGCGCATTCCTCGCACCATCGCTGATCGCCCACCGCGACAGCAACGCGTTCTTCTGTCAGGAAGAAATTTTTGGTCCGTTGCTGGTGCTGGAGTCTTTCGAAGACGAAGCCGAGGCTGTGGCGCGGGCCAACCATACCGAGTTCGGTCTGTCTGCGAGTGTCTGGACCGAACAGGGTGCGCGCGCCTGGCGTGTCGCTCGGGCACTGCGCAACGGCACGGTGTGGCTCAATGAGCACAACAAATTGTTCGCCGAGGCGGAAACCGGTGGCTACCGCAAGAGCGGCCTGGGGCGCTTGCATGGCGTCGATGCGCTGCTGGATTTCAGCGAGCTCAAACACATTTATCAGAACGTCGGCACGCTCGGTTGAGCGCGCACGCGAGGGTGACTATGGAGCTGCGCCATCTGAAGTATTTCACCTGCCTCTATGAAGAGGGCTCCGTCACCCGGGCCGCACAGCGCTTGAATATCGTGCAACCGGCGTTGTCGATGCAGATCGCCAGGCTTGAGGAAGAACTCGGGCAGACGTTGTTCGAGCGCAGCTCCAAGGGCATGGCGCCGACCGAGGCCGCAGATCAGGCTTATCGCTTGTTCATGCCGATTCTTGGCCAGCTGCTGGCGGCGCGGCAGGCCCTGATCGACCGTAGCGGCCAGATTGGCGGACGCATCAGCGCCGGGCTGATCGCGTCTGCCGCCAACAACGCGTTGGCGAGCACGCTGGCGCATTTCGTCGAGCATCAGCCACAGGTTGAATTGAGCGTCACCTCGGGCTACAGCCAGGAATTGATCGCGAAGGTCCTGACCGGCGTGCTGGATTTCGCGGTCATCAACCAAAGCTTTCAGCATGAGCACCTGATCGGCCACGACATCTTCGATGAGGAGCTACTGGTCGCCACCGGTGCAGCCAATCGCCTCAACGGAGCGTTGCCCTTGCCGCTGGCCAGTCTGGCGGGATTCAAACTGGTGCTGCCCTCGCGTCGTCACGGGTTGCGCAGGGTGATTGACCAGCACCTTGCTGCCCAGGGCATTGAAGTCACCCCGCAGTTGGAGGTGGACGATCTGGCGGTCATCGAGGACTTCTTGCGTCGCAGCGACTGGGTCAGCGTGCTGCCGGCAACCATCCTGCATCGCGGATTGCACGAAGGCGCGTTGCGCGCCTATCCGCTGGCCGCGCCAGGAATCAGCCGGCGCATGGTCTGTGTGCACGACGCCCGTCGACCATTGACCCCGGCGGCAATGCTGTTCATCGAGATGATCGGCAAAACCATGACCACCGCACTCGACACCATCCATTTCTACAAAGAAGGTCCGATAGAGGAAGGCAACCATGGGCACTCCCGGTAATAGCCGGCCGCAGCGGCTGATCGTAGGAATTTCCGGTGCCTCAGGCGCCGTCTATGGCGTGCGTCTGTTGGAGCTGTTGCGCGACACGCCGATTGAAACCCATCTGGTGGTCAGCAAATCGGCGCTGATTACTTTGGCCCATGAAACCGATATGTCCTGGTCCCGGATCAAGACCCTTGCGGACGTCAGCTACGTCAATCAGGACATTGGCGCGGCAATCGCCAGTGGCTCGTTCAAAACCATGGGCATGATCATCGCGCCGTGTTCGATACGCAGCTTGTCGGAGATTGCCAGCGGCGTGACTTCAACACTGCTGACTCGCGCCGCCGACGTGGTGCTCAAGGAACGCCGGCGCCTGGTGCTGATGGTTCGCGAGACGCCACTGCACCGCAATCACCTGCGCAGCATGACCGAGTTGGCCGAACTCGGTGCAGTGATCGCGCCGCCAGTGCCAGCGTTCTATGCCAAGCCGACCAGCCTGGAAGACATGATCGATCACACCGTTGGCAGGGTGCTGGATATGTTCGATATCGAACTGGGTGTCGTCCGTCGCTGGCGTGAACGGCCGGAGCGCGTAGCAACGCTGGATGAGGTGGTCGATGGTTGAGTCACGTTCGGTGCATTCAGGTGCGCAAGCATTCGAGGAATTCGCGGATCAGCTGCAAGGTCTGCTCGGTTGCTTCGGTTTGGGGAAAGTGCCGGCAGTTATCCAGCAACACGCAGCGGCACGCTCCAGGCACCTGTCGCTGGATGACCACCAGTTGCTCGGGCGTGGCGTAGTGGTCTTCGCGACCCTGAATGACCAGCAGCGGTTTTTCGATATGCGCCAACTGCGCGTGGAGATCATCCAGGGAAAAGTCCGGGTGCAACCAGCTGTCGCTCCAACCGTGAAAGGCGCCATCGACATTTGTCCCATGGTGACGTACCAGGCGTTCGCGCAATGGGCCCCGATGCCAGGCTTCAGTGGTATGGCGAATGCCATCGAGGCTTTCGGCCTCGACAATCACGTGGGGTGCCAGTGCAATGCTGCCCAGTACCCGTGGGTCGTTGGCGGCGGCATAGGCGAGGACGATGGATGCACCGTCGCTGTGACCGAGCAAGACCACTTGCGGCAGTTGCAAGGCATCGAGCAATTGCCGCAGTTCACGAGGGCCGTCGCTGGTCAGGTAGTTCAGCGGACGCGGCAGGGTCACCGGGCTCGATTGCCCATAACCCTGACGGCTATAAGTGACCACACCGCAACCGCTGACCTGGGCCAGACGCCGGGGGAAGTCTTTCCATTGGTCAGCGCTGCCAAGGCCTTCATGCAGCAGTACAAGTGTCGGTCGCGATGGGTCAGCCGCACGAATGTGGCGATATTCCAGGCGCAGCGACCCAAGGTGCAAAAACGGTTGTGGCGACATGTTGAACCAACGTTTAAACAAGGTTGCTCGCAGGTTACCGTAAACGTAACCCTGCAGGCAGCACCACGCTTTGCTTGAGGTATAAAACATGCGTCATCTCGATGTTCAGGTGATCGACCAGGCACTGCAATGGGCTCGCGCCGGGCAGGCCCAGTGGCTGTGCACGGTGCTCTCCACCTATGGCTCTGCGCCGCGTGCGCCGGGTGCGATGCTGGTGACCAATGGCACGGGCGAACACGTCGGCTCGCTGTCGGGTGGCTGCGTCGAAGAGGAATTTCTCGAAAGCCTGGCGCGGGGTGAATTACGCGAACCGGCGCAGATCGTCAGCTATGGCGACAGCGTCGAGCAACGCCACCGTCTGCGATTGCCCTGTGGTGGCGTGCTGATCGTGCTGGTCGAGCACCGCGCTGCCAGTCTCGAATGGATCGCGCACCTGGAGGGTCTGCAAGCGGCGTTATTGGGTCAGCGCCGTCTGCTGCGTCACGTCGAGCTGAGTAGCGGTGCCCTGCGCCTGGACCCGGACACCGGGCACGGCAGCGAACGGGTGCAAGTCGTCGACGAAAGGGTGCGCATCAGTGTTGGCCCGGCGCTACGACTGATTCTGGCAGGACTCTCGCCGGTCGCTGAAGTTTGCGCCAGTTTCGCCCGAGCCATCGGCTGCGAAGTTATCGCCTGCGACCCCCGGGAAGAGATGCTGCATGTACATCTCGAAGGCGTGGAGATGCAGCGTGTACTGCCCTCGATGTTTATCGCCGCCGGAGGTTGCCACGCAGCGACCGCGGTGGTGGCGCTGACTCATGATCCGCGAATCGATGATCTGGCGCTGATGGAAGCGGTTCACACCCCGGCGTTTTACGTCGGCGCCATGGGCTCTCAGGCAACCTCGGCCAAGCGCGCCGAGCGGCTCAAACGCATCGGTGGTCTGACGGATGAACAGATTGCCCGTTTGCACATGCCCATCGGCCTCGATCTGGGCAGCAAGGCCCCGGCGGAAATCGCTCTGGCGGTGGTGGCCGATATCCTGCGCGTCTATCACGGGAAAGAACGCCATGCCCTGTAAGGCGGTTTTTCCGATGAGCGTGGGGGCTGCGAAAGTCGAGGTAGACGCTCGGTCATTCGCGCGCGATAGTGGCCAGAAAAGTGCTGAATCATTGAGTGAACGCCGGGGTCCGGAAACACATGGACGCCGCGATAATCCTTCATGGTGGCCGATAACAATATCGCTTCAAGCGAGCGGAGGAATCTGATGTCGATTGCCCAACGGGTTTTCCACGGCAGGTTTGGCCGGGTCGCCTTGCTGAACATGGATCGTTCGCTGGTTACCCACACCCATTCCGAATGCCATGTGCTGGTCAAAGTGTCCGGTGAAGACACTTACTTCAACGTCCACGGGCGGCGGGTGCCGCTCAGCGATCGCACGGCGGTGCTGGTCAACGCCTGGGAGCCGCATTTCTACGATCCGCAGCCGGGTGCCGGTGCCACTGTCATCCTGGCGCTCTACATCGAGCCCGCCTGGCTGGCCACTGCCCAGCAGTCGCTGGCGCTCAGCGGTCGGCCGGACTTTTTTGCCCGGTCATGCATCGAGCTGTCGAGTCGTAATCGCACCTTGGCCGATATCCTGGTCGCCGAAGCGCATGGCTGCGGGATCGTGCCGAAAGAGCGCATGGAATTCATGCTGTTCGACTTCCTGATCGAACTGATCGAGGACTTTTCCAGCTGGCGGCATTTGTCGCTATTAGGGGCGCCGAGCTCAGGTGAGTTCCGGGACGCACGTGTGCGCCGTGGCACCGCCTGGTTGCTTGAGCACCTCGATGATCCGCACCCGATCGACAACGCCGCGCGGGCTTGTGGTCTGTCCCGGGCGCACTTCTTTGCGCTATTCAAGAAAGATACCGGTATGACGCCGACCCTGTTGCTCAACGACGCGCGCATGCGCCGGGCTTTCGCCTGGCTGGAGCGCGAGCGCAGTGGGACGTTGGGCCTGTTGTCGGAGAACCTCGGGTTCTCCGAGCAAGGTCATTTCACGCGGTTTTTTCAGCAACACATCGGCGCCTCTCCCAGCCAGTACCGGAGGGTAGTGGATAGTTATGCGGGGGGTTGAATATCGCCTCAGCTGAATCCTGGTCTGCTCAGGTTCTTTCCTGAAATTCAGACACTAAGGCAAACTTGCGGACGCCAGCGCAAAACTCCATCGCTCAAGGCAAGGCATTCCCTGTGCCTTTCTCCCACATTCGGCTCTAATGCCAGGGGCCGGGTGTGGTTGGCAAAAGCGTTGGCTATGTCTATAGCCGCTTAACCATCCCCGGTCACAATACTGAAAAATGGCTGGACTCGAGAAAATAAAGACTTTTTACGTATAAATGGTTCCTTAAAATAATATTGGACCAGTATTAGTCGACGACTTAGATTCACATTACAAGAAAAGCAAGAACGTGAGTTGAAAATAATATGGCTAATGATGCGATTCTGGAAACTGTTGGTTTGACCAAAGAGTTCAAAGGATTTACCGCTGTTGAAAATGTCAACTTGCGTGTGAAGCGTGGCTCAATTCATGCCCTGATCGGTCCCAACGGTGCCGGAAAGACGACATGTTTTAACTTGCTCACCAAGTTTCTCGATCCTACCCAAGGGACTATTAGCTTCAACGGCCAGGACATCACTCGTGAGCACCCAGCTGCAGTAGCGCGCAGAGGGATGATTCGATCTTTCCAGATATCGGCAGTCTTTCCTCGCCTTACCGTGCGAGAAAACATCTATATTCCGCTACAGCGAAGCCTGGGGACTTCCTTCCATTTCTGGAAGTCGCGCGCTGCACTTGCCGCTCTTGACGATAGAGCGATGGAGTTGCTCGCCCAAGTGGGATTGGAGTCATTCGCCGATCTAGGGAAACTCTGAAAAAGGCTTCCAGATTTGGTGAAATACCCGCCTCACAGGAATCGAACGGTTGAGTCCCGATGAAACAGATGTCCTTCGCCGATGCTGAGTACGCCGGCAAACGTAAGCAGACCCGCCGTGAGCGCTTCCTGATCGAGATGGATCAGGTCGTGCCCTGGAAGGGCTTGATTGCCTTGATCGAGCCGCATTATCCGAAAGGTGAAGGCGGTCGTCCGGCGTATCCGTTGCTGGCCATGTTGCGGGTTCATCTGATGCAGAACTGGTTCGGCTACAGCGATCCGGCGATGGAAGAATCACTCTATGAAACGACGATTCTGCGCCAGTTCGCGGGGCTGCATCTGGATCGAATTCCCGATGAAACCACGATCCTCAACTTCCGGCGCCTGCTGGAAAAACATGAGTTGGCGGGCGGGATCTTGCAGGTCATCAACGGCTATCTGGGTGACCGTGGCTTGATGCTGCGCCAAGGCACGGTGGTCGATGCGACGATCATTCATGCCCCGAGTTCGACCAAGAACAAGGACGGCAAGCGCGACCCGGAAATGCATCAGACGAAAAAAGGAAATCAGTACTTTTTTGGTATGAAAGCGCACATCGGCGTCGATGCCGAATCCGGCTTGGTGCACAGCCTGGTGGGCACGGCGGCGAATGTGGCGGACGTGACTCAGGTCGATCAGTTGTTGCATGGTGAGGAAACTTACGTGTGCGGCGATGCGGGTTATACCGGTGTGGAGAAGCGTGCTGAGCATCAGAACCGCACGATGATTTGGTCGATTGCCGCGCGTCCCAGCAGCTATAGAAAGCACGGAAAAAAGAGTTTGATCGGGCGTATGCGACGCAAGATCGAATACGCCAAAGCGCAGGTGCGGGCCAAGGTTGAACATCCCTTTCGCGTGATCAAGCGCCAGTTTGGCTACACGAAAGTACGCTTTCGTGGCTTGTCGAAAAACATCGCCCAACAGACAACCTTGTTCGCATTGTCGAACCTGTGGATGGTGCGAAAACGGTTGTTGAATGCGGGAGAGGTGCGTCTGTAATGCGGGCTGATCGCCCTGAAACAGCACGATCAGAGGAAAGAGCCGTGAATTAAAGACAAGAAGGGTCTGTTTTTCGGCCGACTTGGATTTTTTGAACCTCAAGCAGCGAGGGCCTCAAAAATCGGTGGGTACTTCAGACCTTCCCTAAGTACTGGTCTTCGTGTGCGTTGCGTTGACCTCTAAGATTTTGCGTTGCTTCTATTACTTTAAAATAACAAAGGGAGCGCTATACAATTGAGTAGAAAAAAAATTGCTGCAAGTTCGGTGTTTCTTGGTATCACCCTGAGTGCACAGGCGCATGCTGACTTTCTAAGTGATAGCAAGGCCACCTTGGGGATGAGGAACTTCTACTTCAATAACGACAACCGCGATGGCACTGCCGCCCCTTCCAAAACCGAAGAATGGGCGCAGGGTTTCATGTTGGACTTCAAATCGGGTTATACCGATGGCATGGTTGGCTTTGGTGTCGATGGCCTGGGATTGCTGGGGGTTACCCTGGACAGCGGCAAAGGACGGCATGTCGGCAGCACCATGATGCCTTCTGACAGTGACAACCGTGCCGTCGACGAGTGGAGCCGGGTGGGGCTGACCGGAAAAGTCAAAATGTCGAAAACTGAACTTCGCTACGGCACCTTGATTCCGAAACTCCCAATTCTGGTTGCCAACGATGGGCGCGTACTTCCACAAACCTTCGAGGGCGGTCAAATCACCTCGAGCGAGTTCAAGGGGCTGACCTTGACTGGAGGTCGGATCGAACATGCGACAGGGCGTGGTTCAAGCGATCAGACGGGGTTGGCCGTTGCTGGTGGTACGCGTGAGAGCAATCAGTTTGACTTCGCCGGGGGCGATTGGAACGTCACCAAGGATCTGACAGCTCAGTACTACTACGCAAACCTCGATAACTACTATACGCAGCATTTTTTTGGATTGATTCACACCCTTGCGCTCTCGGACAATCAGTCCCTTAAAACCGACCTGCGCTACTTCAAAACTGACTCGTCAGGTGCAAATAGCTCCGGTACGTCAGGCTACAGAATTAATGGCTACACCAAAAACGGTGATGGAGAGATCGACAACCGTACCTGGAGTGCCGCGTTGATTTACACGCTGGGTGGCCACGCGATTACTGCGGGGTACCAAAGTGTGTCGGATGGCAGCAACTTCACTCAACTCAATCAGGGCAGCCTGATAGACAAGGGCGCCGGTGGAGCAAGCCTGTATCTGTATACCGACCGTCTGATCCAAACGTTCACCCGCGCAGGCGAGCGCACAGCTTTCGGTCAGTATGCTTACGACTTTGCCGCTCTGGGAGTTCCTGGCCTGAAAGGCTCGGTCATGTACCTCTCCGGCGATAATATTAAAACTACGTCCGGCGACAACCAAAAGGAATGGGAAAGAGACATTAGCCTGGACTACGTCCTTCAGTCCGGAGCGCTTAAAGGTGTCGGGTTCGGCTGGCGTAACGGCAAGTCCAACAGCGAAGCGGCTCGTAACGTAGATCAGAACCGAGTTTTTGTAAGCTATAGCATTCCGCTTCTCTAACGAGTGTCATGAGGACGAATAGCCGCTTTCAGTCCGGCCACGCTGAGGAAGGCACCCGATAACACGGGTGCTTCTGTGCAGGATTATCCGCCCGACGCTCAGGACATTAGGTAGGTGGTGCAGCCGGTTTGATTTATTTTGTCTACGCCCTCTTAGAAGCCTTCCAGCACGATCTTGCCCTTCGCCTTGCCGCTTTCCAGCAGAGCATGGGCTCGACGAAGATTTTCTACGCTGATGCGCCCGTAGTTGTCGCCAACGGTGGTGCGCAAGTCGCCCCTATCAACGCGCCGCGCAATTTCGTTGAGGATGTTGTGCTGCTCCTGCATGTCCTCTGTCTCGTAAAGCGAGCGGGTGTACATCAGCTCCCAGTGCAACGACAGGCTCTTGCGCTTCATCGGTACGACGTCAAGCGTGGCCGGGTCATCGATCAGGCCCAGCCTGCCCTGAGGTTTCAGTGACTCGATAATTTGCTCGAAGTGCCGATCGGTCTGGGTCAGGCTGGCGACATAGCTGACTTGTGCGATACCGAAGCGTTTGAGCTCCTCGCTGAGTGGCTTGGTATGGTCAATGACATGATGCGCACCCAGCTCGGTGACCCAGGCCTGGGTTTCAGGGCGCGAAGCCGTACCAATGATCGTCAACCCGGTTAGCTGACGCGCCAGCTGAGTCAGGATTGAACCCACACCGCCTGCAGCGCCGATGATCAGCAGCGTTTCGCCCCGGTCGGTGGTATCGCGTGCAACACCCAGGCGATCAAAAAGTAATTCCCAAGCGGTCAAGGAAGTCAGTGGCAATGCCGCAGCCTGGCTGAAATCCAGCGACTGGGGCATTGAACCGACGATACGCTCGTCCACCAGTTGCAGCTCACTGTTGCTGCCCGGGCGGATCAGCGATCCGGCGTACCAGACCCTGTCGCCGGGCTTGAATAGCGTCACGTCGCTGCCGACCGACTTGACCACGCCGGCAGCGTCCCAACCGAGGATACGCGGCTGGCTTTCGTCCTCGTGCGGTACGTATCCCTGCCGCACCTTGGTATCGACAGGATTGACCGATACGGCCTTTACCTCTACGAGCAAGTCGCGCGGCCCCGGCACTGGCTCGGGTATATCGATCTCCACCAAGGCGTCGGGATGTTCAATAGGCAGGCATTTGAAGTGTGCAATGGCTTTCATTCGAAGCTCCTCAGGAGATGCGATACATTTTCGTGATGGTGAGCTTTTCAGCAGCACGTTCGATGAAAGGGAGCGCTGTCTGAAAATGCGGTGTCGCTTCGTGAGCAGTCAGCGCCGCTTCGTCCCGCCACTGCTCGATCATGTGGAAAGTGCGAGCCTGCTCGGCATCACGGTGGAAATCGTACTGGATGCAGTCCGCTTCGCTTCGGCTTGGGCCTTGCAGGCCCTGCAGCGTCTGCTCGAGCTCGACTTCGAAGCCGGCCTTGGCGACCAAGGTGGCAATCAGTGTCAGAGGGGTGGTCATCAAACCTCCTGTCTGTGTGCGATATGAAGAGGGAGCATTGGCTGGCACGGGTGTATCGAAGATGTCCATGCCGGCCATGCGGCCAAAAACCTGAATCCGGGTGAGAGCGCGACAACAATCTTGCCAACTTGGGCATTCGACCAAGTTGATAGCCCTAAGGCCACGCGAGCGCTCTCGCTCCGGCGGGATCACCTGTAGCGTTCAAGCCAATGGGCATAGGGAGCGGGCAAGGTCCAGGCAGCACGCTCTACACCCAGCGCCTGGGCGGCTGAATAGGACCAGTTAGGATTGCCCAGGTGCGCCCGGCCAATCATCGCCAGGTCCAGTTGACCACTTCTCACCGCTTCTTCGGCGACGCTCGGCGTGCCGAAGCCCCATGCCGAGGCCACCGCAATCCCCGTCTCGCGCCGTACCCGCTGGGTAACTTCGCCCATGAATCCGGGGGCCCAAGGAATGTTGGATTCAGGGATGGTGAACCCGATACTGACGCTGAGCAAGTCCAATCCACCGTCCTTGAAACGACGTGTCAGTTCGATAGCCTCTGACAAGGTCTGCTCGTCCCGGCCGTCGTATTCGATGACACCCAGGCGAGCGGTGAGCGGCAAGTGCTCTGGCCATACTTCGCGAACCGCCGCCAGTGTTTCCAGCAGAAAGCGGCTACGGTTATCGAAGTTTCCGCCGTAGGCGTCGTCACGAAGGTTGGAGTGTTCAGAGAGGAATGACTGGGCCAGATAGCCATGGGCGAAATGCAGCTCCAGCCACTCGAAGCCGGCCTCACGTGCACGGCGAGCGGCTGAGACAAAATCCTCGCGCACCCGGGCGATATCCTCCAGCGTCATGGCTTTGGGCAGCTTGGCGAGATGAGCGCCAAAGGCAACAGCCGACGGGGCGATGGTCTGCCAGCCACGCGCATCATCCTCGCTGATATGATCGTCACCTTCCCAAGGGCGGTTCGCACTGGCCTTGCGCCCCGCGTGGGCAATCTGGATACCTGGCACTGCGCCGGCAGCCTTGATCGATTGCACCACCGGCACGAAGGCGCGGGCGAGCTCATCATTCCAGATACCAGCGCAGCCAGGCGTGATCCGTCCTTCGGGGGACACGGCGGTCGCCTCGACGACCACCAGTCCCGCCCCGCCCCGCGCGAGGGTGGCATAGTGCACAGTGTGCCAGTCGTTGATCAGGCCATCATCAGCCGAGTACATGCACATGGGGGGAATCGCGATCCGGTTGCGAAGGGAAATATCCTTGAGCGTGAAAGGTTGGAACAGCGCAGACATCAGGTTTTTCTCCGAAGTTTATATTTCCGTTGTTCGATAATATTCGAACTATTGGCATAGAGCAAACCCGTGTATGATTCGCTCATGCGCCCCTTCAAACACCTTCCTCTCAGCGAATTCGTTCTTGAGCGTCTGTTTTACGCCTTGAGCGACCCTGTGCGCCTGGAGATTGTCCGGCGTCTCGCCGAGCTGGGAGAGGCCAGCTGTGGCGAGCTGGACGGTGGCCGTGCGAAGTCCACCATGTCCCACCATTTCCGGGTGCTGCGAGATGCCGGACTGGTTCAAACCCAGACCATCGGCACGACCCACATGAACTCGTTGCGTAGGGAAGACTTGAGTCACCGTTTTCCGGGCCTGCTGGAAACGATCCTGTCCCAGTACGACGAAAAAGGAAGATGAGGCTCACGGGTGTTTTTCCACCCAACTCTTTCAGCGCGCGCTCTGCGCAAAAACACGCGGATCTGAGAAGCAGTTGACCAGGTGGTCGTACACCAGCCTCACTCTCGGTGCCACGGGCCCTGATTGCGGGCGATACATGATCAATTCGGAAGGCGGCGGGGCATCGTGTTGCATGACCTCGACCAGTCGCCCTTCAGACAGATAGGGTTCTGCCAGATAACCGGGCATTTGCCCAAAGGCGATTCCCGCCAGAACAATCTCTCGCTCGGTTTCTGGATCGTCGCAGGTAAATGCCGGGGAGGCAGGCAGGAACGCTTGCCCCTCGGCAAGCACCCACGGCCAGGGGCGACCGTTGTTGCGATCGATCAGCATCGACAAGGGCAAGCGTTTCAGATCCTCGATGTTGCCAGGACGTTGCACGGTGTTGAGGAGTGACGGCGCTGCAACGATTTTCAGGGCGACATGGGCCACCGTTCTGGCGATATAGCGCCGATCCCGCACAGCTCCGACACGAATACCGATGTCAATCTTGTTGGCCACCGCGTCGGTGAGCTGGTCATCCAGGCTCAGGTCGATGCTCAGGCCGGGATTCTCCCGCATCAGCGGTTTCAGAAACTCAATCAGATACAGCTTGCCAATGGCGTGGGGGGCCGTGATGCCGACGACGCCTTTTGCCTCCTGTTTACTGTTGGCGATAAACAACTGATCCACCCGTTCCAGGGTTTCCCGGGCTTGCAAGGCGAGTTTGGCACCAAAAGCGGTGACGTGAACCTGCCGCGTGCTGCGGTGGAACAACAGCTCCCCAAGCGTGCGCTCCAGTTCTTTGATGGCGCGTGTCACGGTCTGCGGAGAGGTGCCGAGGCGGGTGGCTGCATCGCGAAACGTGGTCGATTGCGCCGCCACCGAAAAGATCCGAATCAGCTCCATGCGATTGAGCATTGGCGTCAACTCCCGTTCCAGAAAATGGAATTCTCAAATCCGAACTCTTCCATTTTCTGACGAATAAAACCAGCGCAGACTGCACTCATCAACCCAAACAGGTCTCAACAGGAGCGCTGAACATGAGTAAAAACATCCAGGGTAAAGTGGTCGTTATCACCGGTGCGAGTAGCGGTCTGGGCGAAGCAACGGCGCGTCATCTGGCAGCGCTCGGCGCCCATGTAGTGCTTGGCGCCCGTCGCCAGGATCGTCTGGACGCGATTGTCCGGGAGATCGCCGCAGCAGGCGGCAAGGCGATTGCCCATCCGATCGATGTCACAAACAAAGAGGACTTGTCTGCGCTGGTCGCCAAGGCTGTCGAGGCATTCGGTCGCATCGATGTGATGATCAACAATGCAGGGCTGATGGCGATCTCTCCGATTTCGCAGCTGCGCGTCGAAGAGTGGGATCGCATGATCGACATCAACATCAAGGGCGTGTTGTATGGCATCGCGGCCGCGTTGCCGCTTTTCGAACAACAGGCCAGCGGTCACTTCATCAACATCTCTTCGGTTGCCGGCATCAAGGTGTTCAGCCCCGGTGGATCGGTGTACAGCGGTACCAAATTTGCGGTGCGCGCTATTTCCGATGGCCTGCGTCATGAAGTCGGCGGGAATATTCGCACGACGACCATCGAGCCGGGCGCGGTGGATTCCGAGCTCAAGTTCGGCAGCGGGCACCAGCCGAGCGCCGAGGTCGTTGGCGAGTTTTACAAGAAGGCCATCCCGGCTGATTCGGTTGCACGGGCCATCGCTTACGCGATCGAGCAACCTGCCGATGTCGATATCAACGAGATTGTTCTGCGTCCGACGGCGCAAGACTTCTGATAGTTAACCTGTGCCGTTTGTGCCCTTGCGCAAAAGCACGGGCGCGAGCGACTAAGCTTTAGCACTATTGAATACTTCGAATGTCTGGCCTGGAGCCAAACTTCCACGCAAGCCAACCAATATCGGTGATATCAACCCGTTTGTTTTTACCGTGAAGGCGGGAAGCTTTACCGCCGCGGCGATTACACTGGGCATGGACCCGCATTGTTCGCTTGGAGGACCGGATGGGCGCACGGTTGCTCAATCGCACGACGCGCAAACTGAGCCTGACAAACGAGGGGCAGATTGCGTATGAGCGCTGGCGGCAGATTATCGAGGATCTTGATGAGGTCGAGGTGACCATGGTCCGGGCCGTGGGCGGCCGACCGGTACCTTTAAACTCACGGTCCCGCTGTCCTTTGGTCAGCGCCATGTCCTGCCGATCCTTGATGCCTATCTGAAGCAGTGGCCTGAGCTGCACGTGGAGTTGTGGTTTACCGATCGCTTTGTCGACGCCCTTTTTACCACAGATGTAGCCGACTCCTCATCCTTCCCAGGAGCGTCATCCCGTTTTTCAACGCCTGTTTCAACCAGAAGCACTCACTATCGGTCCGATTTTGCCGCTGGAAACCCATCCCGGCCGAGCGGCCCCGACCATGCGCGGTCATTTCGAGATGGCGCAACGCGTCGAAGCGCTGGACTTTGGTGCGCTCTGGATGCGTGACATTCTTTTCTACGATCCGGATTATGGCGACGTGGCGCAGATGTTCGAACCGCTGGGCCATCCACAGCCAGCCAAGCGCCTATGCCAACAGCCAGCCGATGATGGTCCTCACCGACACGGCCGTGTTCCCAATAATGTGAATATAAGCAGCTCGCATGTTGTGGTCACGGCTATCCACTTCAAGGTTGTTGTGAGCATGCTCCGTGAATTCGACGGTCCGTTCACTAGATGGCAGAGCAACGGCTACTTTTGAACCCATGCGGCTCCGGAATTTCGCTGGTGGTTTCCAGAAAGCCGGCTGTCTGCATAGTTAAACACTTGCCGCGAACCGTCCTGGCGTATCGTCGTAACAGTGACATAGCCGGCCGAGAGAATACCATTCATCCGGAAGTCACTGTTGATAGGGGGGGGTGAGCCTGTGAAAAGCTTACCATTGACTGGTCTAATCCCATTCAGTCTGGAATCTTCAGCATGCGAACTGTCGACATCCAGCAGGCAAGAATAAACCTGTCCCAGCGTTGATGAGGCTGTCAAAGGATGTCATTCCTGATTTCCAAGTCCGGCAGGCGGCTCTCCTCATCTGTTGTACGGAGTTGGTAATATCGGGCCGTGTTGGCAACGGGTGCCACCTTAAGTTGTAGGCTGGTTTCTACGGAGAGCGGCGGTGCAGTGGCGGTGAGTCGGGCGAGAACATTTAGGAAATAGCCTAAGTGCACGATGGGGCCGCCGAAGGAGCTCAGTCCAAGGCGCAGAAAGATGAGAAAGACAGACCACGGGCTGTGGTGGTCAGTGTGGGTGTTTGTCATGCGTTTGCCTTCGTGCATGAAAGTAGCCGAAGGTTTGCCAGGTACCCGGCCGTCCGAGTGAGGCAAACCTGCTGGGCTGAATAGCTGGCGCTCTTGCGCCCAGGAGCAGTGCCAACGACACACCGAGCATGACCGTCAAAGAGCCTTCATTGGCCAGATTGACGCCATCAAGGCTTACGCCGGCATTGGCGAGCGCAAATAACGGCGTGATTACATAGGCGACCCAGATGACCGGCGAAGAGCGAACCACGCCGTGGCGCACTTAGCGGATGGCAGCATTTTTTTCGACAGGGAGAGTTCATAGGCAGCGTAGATAGGGGGAGCAGGGACGGGCATAAAATTATTAAAATTACATATTTACAAATCTATATATGGCGAATAGCATTTGCATGTCCGTGAAGTAGCCACGCACCGGACACACAGGCCGAAGCGACGTTGTAACGCGCGGGGCGGCTAACCTGCGCCAGCCAAGGGCTGGCTCGCTGCTCCCATCCCTCAATAGAAGGAGACCCAAAATGACCCGTGTTGTCCGTTTTCATCAGATCGGCGGCCCCGAAGTCTTGCAGATCGAAGAGCTCGAAGTTGGCGCTCCGGGCTCCGGCGAGCTGCGCATCCGCGTCGAGGCGATCGGCCTGAATCGCGCGGAAGCCATGTTCCGCTCGGGTGTGTACCTGGAGCCGACGCATCTGCCGGCCCGGCTCGGCTACGAAGCTTCCGGCATCGTCGAGGCGCTGGGCAGCGGCGTTCACGGCTTCGAGGTTGGCGAAGCGGTCAGCGTGATTCCGGCTTTTTCCATGAACAAGTTTGGCGTCTATGCCGAGCAGGCGATCGTGCCGGCCACGGGGGTTCTGAAGCGGCCGGCGGGCGTCGGCGCGGTGAAGGGGGCGGCGATCTGGATGCAGTATCTGACCGCCTATGGCGCACTGATCGAGATTGCCCAACTCAAGCGCGGTGATGCGGTGATCATCACGGCGGCTTCGAGCAGCGTCGGCTTGGCCGCGATCCAGATCGCCAACAGCGTCGGCGCCATTCCGATCGCGACGACCCGGACGCGCGCGAAGGAGGCGGCGCTACGCGAGGCGGGGGCGGCGCATGTGATCGCCACCGAGGAGCAGGACCTGGTCGCGGAGGTAATGCGGATCACCGACGGCCGCGGCGCGCGCATCGCCTTCGACCCGGTCGCGGGGCCGCAAGTCGAAACACTGGCGCAAGCGATGAGTCAGCAGGGCCTGCTTTTCATCTATGGCAATCTCAGCGGTCAGGAGACGCCGTTCCCGGCCTTGGTAGCGATGAAAAAGGCCCTGAGCGTGCGCGGCTACACGCTGTTCGAACTGACCGGTGATCCGCAACGCTTGGCGCCTGCGCAAGCCTTTATCACGCGCGGCCTCGAGGCCGGACAGCTGAAGCCGATCATTGCCAAGACCTTCCCCTTCGAGCAGATCGTCGAAGCGCACCGTTACATGGAATCGAACCAGCAGTTCGGCAAGATCGTCGTCACGGTATCTCGGTAGAGGCAGTTCGTGAAAGACCAGGAGAGGGCAGAGTCGTCTTTCCCGCGACTGCGGAAATGACTCGACGCTGCCCCTTCATCCCCGCCACGCTGGAGCTGGGCGGCAAATCGGCGAATATCGCGTTGGGCTTACTGGAATACGTCACGCATGGTGATGTCGTCGCAACAACAGGAGGTACGTCATGGTCAAAGTAGCGTTGTTCGTTCGTCTGGAAGCAAAGCCTGGGAAAGAGAAAGAGGTAGAGAACTTTCTCTTGGATGGCCTTCCAATAGTGGAGGAAGAGCCGGCCACTACGGCGTGGTTCGGAATCCGCTTGGGGCCGTCCACCTTTGGCATCTTTGACGCCTTCCCGGATGAAGCAGGTCGGCAGGCTCATCTTTCGGGCAAGGTCGCAGCGGCGCTTATGGCAAAGGCTGCTGAGCTGTTTGCCAAACCGCCGTCAATCGAGAAGGTTGACGTCCTGGCGGCCAAGCTACCCGGCTAAGCAAACCCAACAAGGCGCTCCAGTCGCGTCCCTGCCGCTTTGCGGCGGCAGGGACGCGACTGAGCTTGGACGTCCACCGGCCTGTTCTAAACGGAGCGCTCGAGAGGTGCCTGTCCAGGCACTAGCATCTATTTATCTACAAACGCAAATATATAGGTAGTTACACATGAAAGATTCCATTCTTTTCGAAAGCACCACGCTGGGCCCCTACAGCCTGAAAAACCGCATCGTCCTGCCGCCGCTGACCCGTTCCCGTAGCTCGCAGCCAGGCAACATTCCCAATGACCTGATGGCGACCTACTACCGCCAGCGTACCGGTGCCGGCTTCATGGTCACCGAGGGCACCCAGATCGAGCCGCGCGGCCAGGGCTACGCCTGGACCCCGGGCATCCACAGTGCCGAACAGATCCTCGGCTGGCGCAAAGTGACCGATGCGGTACACGCCGAGGGCGGCACCATCTTCGCTCAGCTCTGGCATGTCGGCCGGGTCTCGCACACCTCGTTGCAACCCAATGGCGAAGCCCCGGTGGCGCCATCGGCGATCCCGGCCGAGGGCGTCAGCGTATTCATCGAGACAGGTCCCGGCACCGGCGCCCTGGCGCCGCCTTCGATGCCACGTGCACTGACCACCGCCGAGGTCAAGGAGCTGGTACAGCTCTATGCACAGGCCGCTCGCAACGCCCTCGACGCCGGTTTCGACGGCGTGGAAATCCACTCCGCCAACGGTTATCTGATCAACCAGTTCATTTCCGCGCACAGCAATCAGCGCGACGACGAGTACGGCAGCTCGTTGCAAAATCGCCTGCGCTTCCTCCGTGAGGTGACCCAGGCGGTGGCCGCGGTGGTCGGTAAAGACCGGCTCGGCGTGCGTTTCGCCCCGTTGTTCGCCAGCACCGACGAGGCCCGCGTATATCTCGGCCTGGTCGAAGAAAACCCACACGAGACCTATGTCGAAGCGGTCAAGGTGCTGGAAGAAGTCGGCATCGCTTACCTGTCGCTGGCCGAGGCGGATTGGGAAAACGCACCGGAGCTGCCGGAAAGCTTCCGCAGCGCGGTGCGCGAGGTCTTCAGCGGGCGCATCCTCTATGCCGGCAAATACACCGCCGAGCGAGGCAAGCGTGTGCTCGAGGCGGGCTGGGGCGATCTGGTCGCCTTCGGCCGTCCGTTCATCGCCAACCCGGACCTGCCCAAGCGGATTGCCAATGGCTGGCCGCTGAACCCGGTCGATCCGGCCAGCATGTACGGCGGAACCGCTGTCGGCTACACCGACTATCCGGCCTATGGCGGATAGTCCGCTCGAGGTGCCGGCCCCCGAGCGATACGGTTCGGGGGCCGGCGCATTGTCGGTTGAGCGGGCATATCGTAATATCGCAAAAAATAGTTATCGTGCGTGACCTATGAATATCGACGTAAGCGAAGCGCTGAAGGCGCTAGACAACCCAACACGCCTGAACATCCTCAGTTGGCTGAAGGATCCGCGTCATCATTTCCCCGAGCAGGAGGTGGATCCTGAGCAGGTCGGTGTCTGCGTGAGCATCATCCAGGATCGGGTAGGCCTGTCGCAGTCGACCGTCTCGCTGTATCTCGCTGCCTTGCAGCGGGCGCAACTGGTGACCTCACAACGCATCGGTCCCTGGACTTATTACAAACGCCATGAGCAGAACATCGCGGCGTTCCAGGTGGCCTTGAAAGCGCTGATTTGATGCCTGCTCGCAGGCGTTTTTTCAGCCCTTCAAAATCTATATTTTGAAATATGTAGGAGAGAAGATGTTAACTCCGAATTCCATTCCCTATCAGCAACAACCTGGCTTTCAGCACACCTACCGCCAAGGCCGCCTGAGCCTAGGTCTTTTCTTCCCCCTCGAAGCCTTTACCGGCGATACGCCGAGTATGCTCGATCAAGTGAACCTGGCCCAACGCGCCGAGAAGCTGGGTTTCTCTGCCCTCTGGTTTCGCGACGTGCCGTTACGCGACCCCAGCTTCGGTGATTCGGGCCAGGTCTTCGATCCCTGGGTCTACCTGGGTTTTATGGCGGCACACACTCGCTCGATTGCGCTGGGCACCGCGTCGGTCATCCTGCCAATCCGCAATCCCCTACACACCGCCAAGGCCGCAACTAGTGTCGATCAGCTCAGCGGTGGCCGCCTGTTACTCGGCGTGGCTTCCGGTGACCGTCCAGTAGAGTTTCCGGCATTCGGTGTCGACCCGGAGCAACGCGACAGCCTGTTCCGCGAATACCTCAAGGTATTTCGCGAGGTTCAGCGCAGCAGTTTCGTGCCTTTGACCTGGTCCGGCGGCACGCTTGAGGGGGCCGATCTGATTCCCAAGCCGACGACGGCGGAAATTCCTTTCTTCGTCACCGGCCATAGCCGCCAGACGCTGGAGTGGATCGCCCGCTGCAGTCATGGCTGGATCAGCTATCCGCGTGCACCGAAGACTCAGCAGCTGATTGTCGAGGACTGGCGCAAGGCGGTTCGTGCCGAATGTGGTGAACTGTTCAAACCCTTCACCCAGTCGCTATACATCGACCTGACAGATAACCCGCAGACACCACCTCGGCCGATCCACCTGGGCTATCAACTGGGGCGACATCACCTGATCCCGCTGCTGCACAGCTTGCAGGAGATCGGCGTTAACCATGTGATCATCAATTTGAAATACGGCCAACGCCCCGCAGGTGAGGTCATTGAGGAACTCGGTCAGTTCGTTCTACCTGACTTCGTCATGTCAGCATAAGCCGGCGTGGTGAGGCATCAAATCATTATCCGTGGGGATTGCTCATGAGTTTCAAGGCAGTATTGCTTAACAAGGACCAGCAGGGGTTCTCTGCTCGTGTGACTGAGCTGGAGGATGAGGACTTACCGGCCGGTAGTGAAGTGCTCATCAGCGTTGAGTACTCGACCCTCAACTACAAGGATGCGCTAGCCCTGACAGATCACTCGCCTGTGGTACGTCAATGGCCCATGGTGCCCGGAATCGATGGCGCCGGCCTGGTGCTGGAAAGCGACGACCCGCGCTTTCTATCCGGTCAGCGCGTCGTACTCAATGGCTGGGGCGCCGGCGAGCGCCACTGGGGCTGTCTGGCCCAGCGTGCACGAGTACCAGCCGACTGGCTGATTCGTCTCCCCGACAGTTTAAGCACTTGGGCAGCCATGGCTATCGGTACGGCAGGATATACAGCCGCGCTATCGGTCGATGCCGTGCAGAAGCATGGCGTACAACCCGAGGACGGTGAAGTATTGGTTACCGGTGCAACAGGCGGTGTCGGCTCGATCGCCATAGCGCTGTTGGCGGCCCAAGGCTACCGTGTGGTTGCAGCCACTGGGAAACCTCAGGAGCGCTACTACCTCGAGCAGTTGGGCGCCACGGACATTATCGAGCGCGAGGAACTGGCTGCTCCCGGCAAGCCACTCCAGAAGGAGCGCTGGACAGCCGTGATCGATGCGGTCGGCTCGCATACCCTGGCCAACGCCTGCGCCCAGACCCGCTACCGGGGGATAGTCACCGCGTGCGGACTCGTTCAAGGAATG
This sequence comes from Pseudomonas sp. A125, assembly GCF_055409485.1. NCBI lineage: Bacteria > Pseudomonadati > Pseudomonadota > Gammaproteobacteria > Pseudomonadales > Pseudomonadaceae > Pseudomonas > Pseudomonas sp. A125. The sequence goes on along the minus strand of NZ_JBUZVP010000003.1, from coordinate 11,289 downwards.
GAGTTTCCCGCCAGTGTCGCCCCCTTCATTCTACGAGGCGTCACCCTTGCGGGAATTGATAGCGTCATGGCCTCCCACGAGTTCCGTGACGCGGCCTGGAAACGCCTGGACCGCGATCTCAGCCGAGAGACTCTTTCGTCTCTCGCCGCAACCATTCCCTTGGACCAAGTTGTGGGGGCGGCGCAGAAGATCATCGATGGCAAGCTTCGTGGCCGCTTAGTGGTCGACGTAAATGGATAGTCTGGCTACTTCTGTACACAGCTCTTCACCCACTCGATCGCCATGCACTTTCTCGTCGTCGACCACCGCTTGTTGGAGCTGCACAAGAGCTCTTTTCTCAGTACCGGTCGCTGGGTCCTCTCAGCAGCGATTCCTCTTGGCTGGGCCATTGGGCTGATGACGGTGATATCACCACCGATCGTGACATTTCTGCTCTCCTTTGTGGCCGGCAGCATGGTGTTGATGGTCATTCAGGAGGAGTTTTCGGAGACAGGCTCAAGCTCTTTTCCGGCTTTTCTAGTCGGCATATGCCTCTATTCGGCGCTCGTTTCATGATTTAACCGCGCTGCGCCAACCTCAGATTTAGCTGCCACACGTCAGCCTGAATGGACAGGAGCCGAGCACGGCTATACTCAGCCAGATCAGCTCTCCGGGCTAAGGAGGTCGGTCTTGATTAAGCGGATCTACATCGGCTTGGCAATTCTGGTCGTCCTGGGTGCGGCGTTGTTTTTCGCCCTGGTCTGGCGGCCGACCATCGCCCCCATCGCTCCGGGCTCGGTTGCGGGCTTCCCCGCCGAGCTGGTTGCCAAGGGTGAAGCCTTGGCCGGCGCAGGCTACTGCGCGACCTGCCACACGGTGAAGGGCGGACAGCCCTATGCCGGCGGCTATGGAATGCCTACCCCCTTCGGTGTCATCTATTCGACCAACATCACACCCGACCCGGATAGCGGAATCGGCCGCTGGTCCGAGGCGGCATTCATGCGTGCGATGCACGAAGGCGTCTCTCGCGATGGTTCGCATCTTTATCCCGCATGTAGTGGTCTAATGAAACCGGACACCCATTTAGGCGAGAATGCTCGCCAGATCGAGGTGTCAGATGACCAAACAACGCCGTTCCTTTTCTGCTGAATTCAAACGCGAGGCTGCCGACCTCGTGCTCAAGCAAAACTACAGCTACATCGAAGCCAGCCGTTCACTCGGCGTCGACGAGTCAGCCCTGCGCCGCTGGGTTGATCAGGTCAGCAGGAACGCCAAGGTGTTACGCCGCAGAGCAAAGCATTGACCCCGGAACAGCAGAAAATTCAGGAGCTGGAAGCCCGGATTGCCCGCATTGAACGGGAAAAATCCATATTAAAAATCTATGGTCACCCCCTTTTTTGCAATGCTGATTCATGGGCGAAGTAGTTGGCTTGCTTAAATCTATCCGGCGTCTATTGGATGATTCACCCGCGCCATGATGAGAGTCGCGCCTGACGATCCTGAAAAGGCTAACGGCTTCTCGCTGAGCCAATTTTTAAAACAGGTTCTTCGTCAGGCCGGTAGGCCGTTTACGTCATCCATTATTCAGCTATCGCAAAACCTGAAAGGTAAATCGTGGTAAAGCAACAACCGCAGGGTCATGCGTTCAGCGCGTCTGGCCCTGCTTCGTATTCGGTGTGGTGTGCAGAAATTGCCCAGGCTATACGGGCTAGCTTGTTGGCCAGCGCGCAGGCAACTACGTTGGAATGCCTCCGTGTTAGCAGAGATCTTACCCAGTCCGCCAGCGCCCCTTTCTGCCGCTCCAGATGTTGCATGTAGACCCTTGCGCATTGGGCGAATTCAACCGGTCGTCGCAACACCGTTGATCGAGGTGTTTATGGGACGACCCGCAGGCTGGATGCAGAAGTTGACGGGGCGAGGAGCGATGCGTTCGCCAGGTGCGCCATCACTTCGCAATGAAATTGAGCGGTTGTTCTGGAAACAGATCGCGACCGGGATCACAAGCGAAAAGGCAGCGGAGGCTACTGGCGTATCATCAGCGGTGGGCACACGCTGGTTCCGTCATCGGGGCGGGATGCCATTGTTCATGTCTAATCAAATATCCGGAAGGTACTTATCGTTCGCAGAGCGAGAAGAGATTGGGTTGCTTCGGGCGAAAGGTGTTGGCGTACGTGAGATTGCCCGTCGTCTTGGGCGAAGCCCATCGACAATTTCACGGGAGCTTACACGTAATGCTGCAACTCGTTGCGGTCGGCTTGAGTATCGAGCTTCAGTCGCGCAATGGAAGGCAGAACTGGTTGCCAAGAGGCCGAAGCCAGCGAAACTGGTGACTAACCCGCTACTGCATCACTACGTCCAAGACCGTCTGGAGGGTAAGGTTCAGGACGCTGATGGCCGTGAGATTGTTGGGCCTCGACAAGCTCCCTTCAAAGGCCGAAATAAACCACATCGCAGTGACCGTAAATGGGTAAATGGCTGGTCGCCCGAACAGATTACCAACCGGCTCCAGATCGATTTTCCGGATGATGAGTCCATGCGCATCTCTCACGAAGCCATATATCAGGCGCTCTACATTCAGGGGCGAGGGGCTCTTAAGCGCGAACTGGTGAGCTGCCTGCGCACTGGGAGAGCATTGCGCGTGCCGAGAGCCCGGGCGCAGGCCAAGGCGTGGGCACACGTCAGCGAGGATGTCATGATCTCCAGTCGCCCTGCTGAGGTGGAAGACCGGGGTGTACCGGGGCATTGGGAGGGCGACCTGATCATCGGTCTGAACCGTTCTGCGATTGGGACGCTGGTCGAGCGCTCAACTCGATTCACCATGCTCGTCCATCTACCTCGCGAGGAAGGTTATGGGCTAATTCCCCGAACGAAGAACGGGCCGGCGCTTGCCGGCTATGGGGCTGTTAGCATGGCCAACGCATTGAAGAAGACGGTGACTGATCTTCCCGTCGAACTGTGGCGATCTTTGACTTGGGATCGTGGGAAGGAGCTATCTGATCACGCTCGATTTACCATCGAATCCGGAGTGAAGGTTTTCTTTGCTGACCCCCATAGTCCATGGCAGCGCGGCACGAATGAAAATACAAACGGTCTTCTACGGCAATACTTTCCGAAAGGTACCGACCTGTCTCGTTGGAGTGCCCAAGAGATCCAAGCAGTAGCCCACGCTCTGAACACGAGACCCCGAAAAACACTCGGCTGGAAAACACCTGCCGAAGCACTGAATGAGTATCTAAAATCTGTCCAACAATGCAGTGTTGCGACGACCGGTTGAATTCGCCCAGTATGCAAGTCGTTTATTTCGTCAGCGATTGTGGCGTTATCGCATGCGCCAGAGCATGAGTCGCCGGGGGAATTGCTGGGACAACGCGCCAATGGAGCGCGTGTTCCGCAGCTTGAAAACGGAATGGATACCGACCACGGGCTACAGAACGGCTCAAGAAGCCCAGCCCGATATCAGCCACTTCTTGATGCATCGGTACAACTGGGTTCGACCCCATCAATTCAACGGCGGGCTGGCGCCAGCTCGCGCCGAAGAAAAACTTAACGTCGTGTCCGGGATTAGTTGACCACTACATCAATCGTTTTGGCGACTACACCCTGGACCTCGATCGGAAGATCAAACCGATTGACTACAAAATTCAGTTTTAGCTTTTAAATCATAAGCTTAATTGCATTTTGGCGAGTTTGGCGCGAATCCCGGCCAACCCTCAAGATGGCCATTTCACCGTGAGTTTTTGCTGACCGAAAGGGATCTTGATGCTGACAGGCCCTTGCTGAACCGGCTGATTTAACGACTCAAGTTTCATCGGAACAAAAGCGGGCGGCGCCGGCGGCTGACCATCGCTATAAACAGGAATCCATTTTCGAACCAGGTTGGCGTTGATCCCGTGGCGCTAAGTAGCGCTGGCCATCGATACTCCTGGTGTCAGGCATTCCTGGACGACTTCGACTTTAAACGGTTTGGGATAAGAGGTTCTTTGGCGCATGGAAATCCGGAGATAAGGGCGATGGTGTCCACGTACTTTATAAGTGGAGAACATCGCCCTTAGCGCTGAAGTCGGGTAGGTGACTTCGCCGGACGGTTACGCTGCACCCTCGTCTTCGATGCGTTGTGAAATCTTGATCCAAAAGGAGCGATTTAGAACCGAACCGGCATGCCAAAACCCGGTTAGTCGAATTGTGTGCCTTTTTGAATCAGCTCGACTTTGTACCCGTTGGGATCTTCAATGAAAGCGATTATCGTGCGTCCATGTTTCATGACACCTGCTGGCCGAGGAACGCGATAACCCAGAATTGCTGCGCGATTGCACACCGCTTCTGCATCCTCAACCTCGATAGCGACATGCCCGTAAGCATCGCCAAGTTCATAGCTATCCTGTCCCCAATTTCGCGTCAGTTCCAAGACGGCAGATTCTGTCTCCGGGCCATACCCGAGGAAAGCAAGGGTGAATTTGCCCTCCGGATAGTCTTTCCGTCTCAAAAGGCTCATGCCGAGCACTTTGGTGTAGAAGTGAATGGTTTTATCCAGATCTACTACGCGTAGCATGGTATGTAAAATGCGCATTAGTTTCTCCGCTGCAGCGTCGGCCCGCAAGGCCGACATCTCTTAGAAGGCTTTCTCTAACAGAGACGAAAGCCGTGCGTCCACGCCCTATCTATCGCGAGCCTTTGAGGCCAGAAGATTAAGGTGATTGGATGCCTTTGCGAGGCCGATGTTAAGCTTACACTGGATTCACAAAAAGTGACAAAAAGTGAGCAGTGCCATCACAAAAGGAAAATGTCTTGAAGCTTTCACAGCTCGGTTTTTTTTGCGCCGTCGTAGAGCACGGCACAATAGCCGCCGCCGCCGTACAGCTGCATTGCGTACCTTCGAACATCACAGCAAGGCTACGAGAGCTTGAAGACCAGCTGGGTGTCGTCCTGTTCAACCGAGAAAAAAACCGGTTGCTGGTTACACCCGAAGGTAGGCTGGTCTACCGCAACGCAAAGTTGCTCGTCGATCTGGCGGCTGAAACACGCTCGCTTTTTTCGACCGATTCCATTAATGGTGTGCTTCGAGTCGGGGCGCTGGATGTGGCGCTGGCTAATCATCTGCCCCAGCGTCTCGTACGGTACCGTCTGGAGGCGCCGGGGGTAGATCTCCACATCCGTCCGGAGCACTCGCTACACTTGGAGCGACTATTGATCGATGGCGAGCTTGATCTGATCCTCACTGATGGCCCAATCGAGCATCCGTTGCTTGAAAGCCGCTTAGCCTTTCGTGAGCGCTTACTGAGAGTGGTACCGAAGGCTTTCTCCTCGCCCACCCCCGGAAGCTTGGCTGGACTTGAACTGTATGTATTTGGTCGCACCTGTCACTACAGATACCAGGTTGACAACTGGCTTGAAAGCAACGGCATCCAGCCTCGGGCGATTTTGGAAATCGAGTCGTATCCGAGTATTTTTGCATGTATAGCAGAAGGGTTAGGCTTCGCCTGTGTTCCGGAAAGTTATGTCGACCTTTACGCTAGCCAAGCGGATACATTTCAGGCCGATCATGTGCCTGGCCTGGACTCGAGCGATATCTATTTCGTCTGGCGAAAAAGTCAGCAGTCGCCCTTAATAAAAAACTTCATCGAGATAATTGATATTCAGAGCAATTGGTCGTTACCGAGTCCAAAAAAGCCGCGCTGGTGCTGATCATGGTGGACGGTAAAGGGTACCCCGCACGTAAAAGATACGTTGTTAAGCAGAAACCAGCGAATACCTTCCTGACGAAAATGAAGGGGGACTGCGATTTTTGTCAATGCCAAGACCCGGGGTCGACGCCACTTACCGCAACCAATACCTGAACCACGGGCAGTTGGAACCGCCTTCTGCGCTGGCCAATTTAATCCGGGCGGTTCGCTGGAGGTCTGGCTGCCGAATCAGGCGCCGGACATGTTTCGTGCGGACATAGTCAAACGCACTGGTCTGGAGCTTTCCCGCATCACATTGCATTCGCCGCTGCTGGGTGGATTCTTCGGGCGGCATTTTCTGTACGATTCCGCCAGCCGGTACCTGCAGGCCATCAAATTGGCCAAGGCCGTGGGGCTAACGGTGAAACTAATTTGGAGTCGCGAGGAAGAGTTCCTGCAGGACGTGCTCCGTCCTGTGGCCGCAGTGAATTTCCGTGGTGCGCTGGATAACGACGGCTGGCCGCTGGCAATCGAAGCGATCAGTGCCACTGAAGGGGCCGCCGAGGCCATCGCGGGCAAGCAGGGTGAAAAACTCGACCCCACGGCGCTCGGAGGGTCGTCAGGCAAGTCATACAGTTTGACTGCATCTTCGAACCTGATCGAGCTCGGGAGGCCTGGACTAGAGCCTTTTCTTGGCTTCATTCAGTGGGACCAGGGAAAAGATTCAACGTGCAAAAGGGTAGGAGTATCTAATTCCATATTCGTTTAAGCCATGACTTGAAAAACGTCGAAATCGCTTACATATTTCCCGTCGTCAGGGGCCGGAGCCGGGTGTTCCGTGTCTCCTGTTCGAGATCATGTCAGTCAGATGGAAGGAGGATTGTCATGTACGAGTCCCTTCTTAATCTGTCGAGCGATCCCATTGCCGAGTTCGAGAGGCTGCAGCGCGAACTTCAACAAGTCCTGGTCTCGGGCGCCCGGGCAGTATTCGCGCCTTGGCCAGTGACGCTTTTCCTGCCGTCAACGTAGGAAGCACGCCGTCCAGCATGCAGATCTTCGCCGTCGTTCCGGGCGTCGATCCGAACGACCTCGATCTGCAGATTTACCGAGGGTTGCTATCGATTTCTGGCGAGCGCCGGCCGGTGCGCAGTGCAGATGAGGGCAATTGCTCCGTGTATGCCAACGAGCGTTTTTCCGGACGCTTCAAGCGTACTGTGAGCCTCAACGATGAGGTCGATACCGACAAGGTAGAAGCTCACTGTTGCGACGGTGTTCTGCGCATCTTGCTACCTCGGCGTGAGGTGGCGCAGCCCAGGCGCATAGCCATTCAGTAACAGCATCGGTTTGAAGGAGGAATCACCATGAACGACAAGCAAACAGTCGTGCGCAGTGAGACTGAAACCCAAACACTGCTGCCGCGTGTCGATGTCTTCGAAGATGACAACGGAATCCAATTGTTTGCCGACCTTCCGGGCGTGCCCAAGGAACGTCTCGTGGTCAATGTGGAAGGTGACACGCTTTTGCTGGAAGGGGAGATCATGCCGCAGATGTCCCAACACCTGGAGGCCGTCTACGCCGAGGTCCAGCTGTCACGATTCAGGCGAGCCTTTACCTTGAGCTTTGAGCTGGATACGACCCGGATCGACGCTGAGTTACGGGACGGCGTGCTGAGCTTGCGCGTTCCCAAACATGCGCATGCCCAGCCTGGCAAGATTGTCGTGAAAGGCGAGTAGGGCCTTGAGTGTGCGGAGGTCGACCCCATGGACAAACTAGCTGAACTCAAGCATGGCCTGGTGGAAACTTGGTATTCGCTGGGCGAGGGCTGGCGTCAGCTTCGTGATCGTACCAGCGAGGCGCTGACGCGCTTCACGCCCGTCAACCGGAGCAGGAGCTCGTCGGAGGTTCCTTCCTCGTCACCGGCACTTGCCTCGAACTGGGGATTGCTGGCCGGTGATCTTTACGAGGATGGCGACCAGATCGTCGTTCGCCTTGATGTGCCGGGAATGGTGAAGGAGGATCTGAATCTGGAAGTGCGAGGAGATGCCCTGATCATTAGGGATTCTCCGAACAAGTCCCGGGTATGCGAAAATCGCCTGACCACCTGATCCGAGCCTCCCATGAGCCAGATGAGCTTTTCCGACTTCGAGTACGCCGGCAAGCGCAAGCAAACCCGTCGCGAGCGCTTCCTTGCCGAGATGGATCAGATCGTGCCCTGGACAGGGCTGTTGGGGCTGATCGAACCTTTCTACCCCAAGGCCGGTGGCGGTCGAAAACCTTACCCACTGGAGACCATGTTGCGCATTCACCTGCTGCAAAATTGGTTTTCCCTCAGCGATCCGGCCATGGAAGAAGCGCTCTACGAAATCACGCCCATGCGTCAGTTCGCGCATCTGACACTGAGCGCGCCGATCCCTGAAGACACCACGATCATGAACTTCCGGCACTTGCTGGAGAAGCCTCAATTGGCGCCTGCAATCCTCGCGGTCATCAACGGTTATTTGCAGGAAAAAGGCCTATCGTTGCGCCAGGGCACGATCGTCGACGCAACCATTATTCATGCCCCAAGCTCGACCAAGAACAAAGACGGCGAGCGCGATCCCGAGATGCATCAGACCAAGAAGGGTAACCAGTATTTCTTCGGTATGAAGGCCCACATCGGCGCTGACGTTGAGTCTGGACTGGTTCATCACGTCCATGGCACCGCTGCCAATGTGGCCGATGTCACCCAAGTCGCTGAACTGCTCCACGGGGACGAAAACGCGGTCTATGCGGACGCAGGTTACACCGGTGTCGAGAAGCGTGAAGAGCACGAAAATCGTGACGTGATCTGGCAAATCGCGGCTCGGCGCAGCACGTATTCCAAGCTGAACAAACGCAGCCTGTTGTACAAAGCCAAGCGCAAGATCGAGTACTGCAAAGCGCAGACACGCGCCAAGGTCGAGCATCCGTTTCGGGTCATCAAGCGCCAGTTTGGTTACGTGAAAGTACGCTTTCGTGGGCTGATGAAAAACACGGCCCAACTGACCACGCTGTTCGCCCTGTCGAACCTGTGGATGGCTCGAAAACGACTGATGGGTTTGGGTGAGTTGCGCGCTTAACACGGAGAACCGGGCGGAAAACGCTCTGCCGCACACTGCGTTAGGCCGTTTTCAGGGAATAGCGCTGAGTGCCGGGCGAATTACGGCATGTCATCGCTGCGCGGCAAGTTGATCGGAGCATCCCTAGATCCTTGAGGAACGAGGGTGCTCTGATGCCCGCGGCCCAGACCTTGAGCCCGGATTCTATCCGCAGGCCGTCGCGAGTCGTCAGACTGGTCTCGTCAATACTGGCGACCGCCGAGTCAACCATGACCTCGACACCGAGCTTCTTCAGGGTGTGTAACACCGGGGTGCTGATGCGTTCAGGCAGCGCAGGCAGGATTCGTGGACCCGCCTCGATCAATGTAATCTTCAGGTTCTGCGGTGCGATCTGTCCCATGCCGTAATTGGATAGCTCCTGGGCCGCGTGGCGTAATTCCGCGGCGAGCTCTACGCCAGTAGCGCCCGCACCCACAATCGCGACGCAAATGCTGCGATTCTGATCAGGGTAGGCGCGGCTGTGCAGGTAGGCGTTCAGCAGCTTGCGATGAAATAGGTCAGCTTGCTGGCGGGTATCGAGGAACACCGTATGCTCACTGGCGCCTTGAATTCCAAAATCATTGGAAGTACTCCCCACCGCGATAATCAGCGTGTCGTAGTCGAGCCGCCGCGCAGGCATAAGCTCCATGCCTGCATCGTCGATCACAGCTTGCAGAGAGATGGACTTTTTGGCCCTGTCGAGCCCCTCCATCCTGCCGAGCTCAAACGTGAAATAATTCCATTTGGCCTGCGCATGGTAATTGAGCTCTTCAGCCGAAGCGTTGAGTGAGCCCGCAGCCACTTCATGCAATAGAGGCTTCCAAAGGTGGGTAAGATTGGCATCCACCAGAGTGATGCTGGCTTTTCCCGATTTGCCAAAGCGCTTGCCCAGTTTGGTGGCAAGCTCTAGTCCACCGGCACCTCCACCAACAATTACGACGTTGTGTTTCATTTGAGTAATTGCATGGACTTGACCACCCATTTGCATTCGACTTGACCAGGCGTTTGCATCGGACGTGACCAGTGCACATGATATCCATGACTGGCTGGACTCGACCGATTGTGTTGAAAAAGTCGCCCTTAGCCTTCCCGGCAAAAAAGTAAGCGCCTGAGATTGACATCCAGAATTTTCGCAAACGTATCCGGACTGAGATTTCACGTAGCAGCGCGCTAAATGGCACTTTCACCGGTCGTTTTTTTGGCAGTTTGAGAAAACCGACTTTTTCAACAGAATCGACCCAATGCAGACGGTCAGATCAGATTGAAACCGATCAGTAGCGCCACGCCAGGACTGGGCAATTGCTATCTAGGCTGTGAGAGAATTGTGAGAGATGTCATCCCGCAGAAAACGCACATTGCGGCCTTTACGATGAGCCCACAAATCAGAACCTCCGGTGCGTGTCATTAGCACTTTAATGCCGAGTTGTTGCCCCTTCAGTCTTGAAATCCCGCGTCAGCGATCCGTTCCTCAAGCGTCGAAATCGCCAAAGGTTAAACGCAGCCCAGGCGATTGCCCACAGATACACAGCTCCTAACGGCCATCGCAGCAACAAATACAACCGATCCCCCATCGCAATCTCTCTGTAATCACCAAAAGCAGAGAAATAAAATAAGACAGCTACGATCACCGTTGGAGCGAGCGTTAAAAAAAGTGGTAACCCCACCAAACGGGTCAACGCTTGCAAACTCATGAATCCGCCCCCTCCAGCCAAAATTGTGATCACATTTCTCCTGCTCAGAAAGTCAGCAGAAGACACTGACTACCAAAGTCAGTTTGGCGTAATCGGAAACAAAGCGGAGGCGGTAGGTAATTCCTCGAGCACTAGCTGCATCTGGGCGAGTATTCCGATATGAATGGTATCGATTAGCCCGAGCCAATTGCTTGCTGCTCAGCTCGCTCGATCATTCCAAATCTCTCCATGGATATTCAGAGGCTTCTTGGTGCGATGTACAGTGGATACAGTGCAGAAAAGGATCATCCATACGAGTCTGGTGCTGAGGCACATCACACGCCCGACAGGTAATGAAGCTGCCTTCGAAGCACCATCGTTGCTCCCATTCGCGGCGTGTGCGTGGAATTGTCAAAGCCATCTTCAACACCTTCATCCCTAATCACTCCTACATGAGCTACGTATTGAGCGTAAACCTCGACCCGCGCCATCTGGGGTACGGAGCGGTTCGTTGCAGAATGTTTCATGATCTCGCTATCAGGGTTTCAAGCGAGTAAAACGGCCCACATTTAGCATCAAAATTACCGTCAACAGGGCGCTGGGCAGGTGGTGTTGCAGAGATTTCCCCCATTTATCTGCCACACCGGTCATCCGATTCCATAAATGAGAATTAGTTATAGACCAAATTTCACAAAATTTTCACTACGTTTTGAGCAGTCTGTCAGCACTCCTTTTGATCCCTTTAGGCCCGCCCCCCCAGCGGGCTTTTTTATGTGCGCCAGGCATGGCGCGTTGCGCGCAAGCGCAACCAGCTTGGCTGTGGTGGCCACGCTGGTGACTTGGAGGTGAAAGTCCTCTACACAC